>DATGVE010000097.1:0-8404 GCA_035300725.1 Candidatus Eiseniibacteriota bacterium
AGCAACACAACCGGCACGCGCCAGTCGTAAAGCGCGTGGAGCTCCTCATCCGTGTCGACATCACGTAGCTCAGGTTCGACGCCAAGCGAGCGGAGGGAGGCCAGCGCGTCATCGCAGAGGTGGCAGTCCTGGCGGGTGACGAGAACGATCTCCACGATCCGAGGCTACTCGGAACCCGTCTAGGAGGGTAGCTTCAGGGTCTCCCCTATCTGGATGACCGGGCTGTGGAGGCCGTTTGCCCGCTCGATGGCCTCCACACGCGCCCGTACGTCGCTTGACGGATAGTGCTCGGCGGCGATCGACCACAGCGTGTCGCCCGGCTGCACCACGACCGTCGCGTCCTGCGCCGTCCCGCCGTGCGCCACGACAGCCAGGCCGAGGCTGACTGAGAGTGCGAGCAGCAGGACGGCTGCCAGGCGGTGGATCGGTTTGATCCTGCGGGCGGACCTCAACGGGCGGATGCCGTAACCTGTGGCGTACATCTGTTCGAACCGAACGATAACGAACGTACGTTTGCATGTCAAGGCATCGAACAAAGGTTTGCACTAAATCGGGGAGTTTGCTAGGATCGGCCTAACGGCCCCATCACGCGTTGGAGAAAGAACACGAAATTGAACGATCAGCTAACCGAACGGCAGACGAAAATTCTCGACTACATCCGTTATGTGACCAAGTCGCGGAACTATCCCCCGAGCGTGCGTGAGATCGGCGAAGCGGTCGGCCTGAGCTCGAGCTCGACCGTCCACAACCATCTCAACCAGCTGGAGCGCCGTGGCTTGATCAAGCGCGACCCCAGCAAGTCCCGCACCGTGCAGCTGGTGCGCGACCAGAACGCCGACAACCAGAGGCGCAATGCTGTCTCCGTCCCCATCATCGGCAACGTGGCCGCCGGCGCGCCGATCCTCGCCGAGCAGAACATCGAGGAACACATGCTCTTGTCACCTGAGATGGCGCAGGAGGGCTACTTCCTACTGAAAGTCCGGGGCGACAGCATGATCAACGCCGGAATTCTGGACAGCGACCTCGTCCTTGTCCGTCCGCAGAAAGAAGCTCCCGGCAATGGCACGATCGTCGTCGCGCTGGTCGATGGCGACGCGACCGTCAAGCGGTTCGAGCGCGGCAACGGCCACGTCAAGCTGATCGCTGAGAACCCGGCCTACGAGCCGATCGTGACCACGAACATCAGCCTCGTCGGAGTCGTTCGCGGCGTGATCCGGATGTTCCGCTAGAACTGAACGACTGAAATCGTCCAGCGGCGTGGCGAGGGGCCCAGCCCCACGCCCTGGTTCCGGTTTCGACGTATTCGGTGCGCTCCACCCCGCCGATCTTGCGTAGGTCGGCGAGCACTCCCTCGCTCCCGTACGGGACGAGGATCTCGAGCGAGACCGTGTCGCTCCGGCTCGCCTGGTCCATCGCCGCCAGGAGCTCCGGAAAACCCGTCTGCTTGGTCGCCGAGATCGGAACGGCGCCGGGGTAGCGGTTCGTCAGCGCGCCGATCGCGCGCCGCCTGGAGGCGGGACCCAGCAGGTCAACCTTGTTCAGCGCTACCACCCGCGGCTTGTCGGCGGCCTCGAGCGCGCCCAGGATCTCATCCACAGTCGCCGCCTGCTCCTCCACGGACGGCGAGCTCACGTCGAGCACCTGGACGATCAGGTCTGCCTCTGTGACCTCTTCGAGCGTGGCCCTGAACGCCGCGATGAGGTCGGTCGGCAGCTTCTGGATGAAACCTACCGTGTCGGTGACGAGCAGCCCGCGGCCGGCCGGGAGAGAGAGCTTGCGCGTTGTGGGATCCAGCGTCGCGAAAAGCTTCTGCTCGGCGCGCACCCCAGCGCCCGTCAGCGCGTTAAGGAGCGTCGACTTGCCGGCGTTTGTGTAGCCGACGATCGCCGCCGTCTCCAGGGCCGCTCGCCGCCGTCCCGTCCGCTGCTGACGACGCTGCGAACGCACCTGTTCGATCTCCCGCTCGAGGTCACGCACCCTCTTGCGGATCCGCCGCCTCTCGACTTCGATCTGCTGTTCGCCGAAACCACCGCGGGCTCCGACACCGCCACGCCGTCCACCAACCTGGCGGTCGTATGCGTACGCGCCGATCAGCCGCGGCAGCAGGTGATGCAGCCTTGCCGCCTCGACCTGCAAGCGCCCTTCGTGCGTGCGCGCGTGCTGGGCGAAGATCTCGAGGATCACCTCGGTCCGGTCCAGCACTCGGGTCTTCAAATCGAGCTCGAGGTTTCGCTGCTGCCGAGGACTCAGGTCCTCATTGCACATAATCAGATCGAAGCCGCCTTCCTGCCGCATCGCACGCAGCTCTTCGACCTTTCCCATACCGATGAAGTGCCGCGCGTCGACCTGGCTGCGGCGCTGCACATCCGAGCCCACGACCTCAGCACCGGTCGTGCGTGCCAGCTCGGCCAGCTCAGTCATCTGCTCCTGGACCAGCTCCGCCGTCGTGCCCGGAAGCAAAACACCGATGAGAAACGCCCGCTCTCGCGGGGACCTGGTGTTGATCAATTGACAGGGGCCCCCACGAAATCGCGGCGAAGCCTCGGATTTCGTGGGGATTTCAGAGCTTGAGCTTCCTCATTCGCGCCATTGCTTCCTCGAGGCGTGCATCGGGCGCCGTGACCGAGAGCCTGAAGTAGCCTTCGCCGTGCGCGCCGAAGCCGACGCCTGGTGTGATGTTCACGCCGACCTCGTCCAGCACGTGGCTCGCGAACCCGATCGAGTCATATCCGTCGGGCACCGGCGCCCACACATAAAAGGTTGCGCGTGGAGGTTTGATGTTCCAGCCCAGCTCGTTGAGGGTGTTCGCCACAATCTTGTGACGCTTCGCGTATACGTCGTTCGCCTCACGCGTCTCCTGCTCTCCCCCATTCAGCGCCTCAATCGCGGCCCACTGGACGGCCTGGAAGATTCCCGAGTCGATGTTCGTCTTCAGCTGTCCGATGAAGCCGACGAGGTCCGCACGGCCGCAGACCCAGCCGATACGCCACCCAGTCATGTTGAAAGTCTTGGACAGGGAGTGGAACTCGAGGCCGATATCTTTCGCGCCCGGAATCTCGAACAGAGTGAGCGGCCGGTATCCGTCGAACGCGATTTCGGAGTACGGAGCGTCGTGGCACAGCACGATGTCGTGGCGCTTGCAAAACGCGACAGCGCGCTCGAGAAACTCGCGGTCCGCGACCGCGGCAGTCGGGTTGTTGGGATAGTTCAGCCACATCAGCGTTGCGCGGTCCGCGGTGTCGGCGGGGATAGCGTCGAGGTCGGGCAACCAGTGGTTCGCTGCCGTGAGCGGCATGATGTACGGCTCAGCTCCCGCCATCAACGCCCCGGTTGTGTACACGGTGTAGCCAGGGTCGGGGGCGAGCACCACGTCACCCGGGTCGACCAGCGCGAGCGGCACGTGAGCGATGCCATCCTTCGAGCCGAGCGTCGGAAGAATCTCGGTACTGGGGTCGAGCGACACGCCGGACCGGTCGCTGTACCACCCTGCGATCGCCTCGCGCAGCTCGGCCAGGCCGAAATACGAGGGATAGCGATGGTTGGCGGGGTCGGCGGCAGCCTCCTGGAGGACGTTGACGATGCGCTTCGGCGTCGGCATGTCCGGATCGCCGATGCCCAGCGAGATCACGTCGACTCCCGCCCGCTTCTTTTCCTGGACCTTGCGATCGATCTCCGCAAACAGGTAAGGCGGAATCTTGCCGAGCCTGGCTGCGCCGGGGTGCACTGTTTTACTCATGCTGAGTACTCACGTACTTGAGGATAACGGGCAACGGATCGGGCTCGATCTCGAACCACGTCACTCGAGCATCGCGCCGCCACCATCGCACCTGGCGGCGCGCGTACCTGCGATTGGACCGGGCCATCGCTTGCGGAAGTTCCTCGAGGGTCAATTCGCCGTGGATGTAGGCGAGGGCTTCGGCGTAGCCGATGCCGGTGAGGACTGGAGCGCTCTCCGGCACGCCGGAGTCGAGAGCCGCCCGGGTCTCGGCGATCAGCCCTCGCTCGACCTGCTGCCGGCTGCGCTCGTCGAGCCTGCGATCGATCACCTCCAACGGCGCGGTGAGCCCGATGCGGACCGGTTGCCATGGAGGGGGTGTGCGCGTTCGCAAGCGGCGCAGTGGAGCGCCTGCAGCTTGCAGCACTTCGATGGCGCGAATCATGCGGACCGGGTTCCGCAGGTCGACACCCGGATCGCCGTCCATGGCGAGAAGGCGATCGCGCAGAGCTGGTAAGCCGAGGCTATCCAGCTCAGCACGCAACTCGGCGTTCGGTGGGACGCCGGTGAGGCTGAATCCGTCGCACAGCGCGTCGACGTAGAGCATGGTTCCGCCCTCGACGACCGGCATACGACCGCGCTCCTCGATACCAGCAATGGCATGGCGAGCTCCCTGGACGTACTCGCCCGCGTTGAATCCCTTCGCCGGATCGACGAAGTCGACCATGTGATATCGGATGCGTTGTCTAGCTTCCGGACTCGGCTTATTGGTCGCGATGTCCAGCCGCTCGTAGACCTGCTTCGAGTCGGCCACCACGACCTCGCCACCGAGCTCAAGGGCCAGTCGAAAGGCGAGATGAGACTTTCCGATGCCGGTCGGACCGACGATGACGGGAACCCGCAATCAGTAGTTGCGTCGAAAGTGGCGGGTCAGCTCCTGCCATTCGATCAGGAGGCGGGTCGGGCGCCCGTGGGGGCACGTGACCGATTCCTCTGTTGACTCGAGGTCGGCGAGAAGGCGTCGCTGCTCAGCCACGTCCAGCACGTCGCCGAACCGGACCGCGGAGTGGCACGCCAGGGCTGCTGCGGCCTTCTCCAGCGCTCCGTCGCCGCGGTTCTCGGCGAGCGCACCGAGCGTCTCCTGCACGGCAGCCGTGGCGCGACCTGCGGGCATTTCCACCGGCACCGCGGTGATGCGGAGGCTCCGCGGGCCGAACTCCTCGTACTCCAGGCCGAGGTTGGCCAGGTCTGCACGATGATCTGCGGCGGCGGCGATCAGCGCCGGTTCTACATCCACCGCCTGAGGAATGAGCAGCGGCTGGCTCATTCCCCGACCCGACCGCAGGCGCTCGAGCAGCCGGTTATAGAGGACTCGCTCGTGAGCGGCGTGTTGATCGACGAGCACGAGCCCGTGAGGCCCCTCTGCCACGAGGTATCCGGGACCTACCTGTCCAATCGGTCGAAGGAGCGCTGATTCGACTTGCGGGGAGACGTTCGGTTCGGCGGTCAGAAGCGCCCTGGCGGCTTCGTGGATCGTGAGCTGAGGGGCGACGAACCCCGCTGTGAATGATGCCGTAGTGGGCTCGACAGGGCGGTAGCGGAACGGGTCGCTGCCGTCGAGCGCGGCACGGACTGCTCGCTGCAGAGCACCGAACACTGCGCCTTCGTCGCGAAAACGAACTTCCTTTTTGGCGGGATGAACGTTGACGTCGACCAGCTCCGGGTCGATTCCGATGTCGATGACGGCGACGGGATGACGGCCTCGCTCCAGCCGGCCCTGGTAGCACTCCTCCAGCGCATACACGAGGGCGCGCGAGCTGATCGGCCGGCCGTTGACCGCCAGGACGATCCCGTCGCGGCTGCCGCGACTCAGTCTTGGCTGGCTCACCATCCCTGAGGCCAGGGGCATGCCGAGCATCTCGAGCACTTCAGCCGCGACGGGCGCTCCGAATACAGCTGCAATCGCCCGCCTGCGGTCACCGTCACCAGTCGTGCTGACCGCGACGCGGGCATCGATGGTGAGATGAAAGCGGACATGCGGATGGAGCAGCGCGAATGCGCTGACGACATCCTTGATCGCAGCGACCTCGGTGGCGTCGCTCTTCAAGAACTTCAACCGCGCCGGAACATTGGTGAAGAGGTCTCGAACCTCGATCGTCACTCCCGGAAGCAGCGGTCCCGGTCCCTGTTCGACCGGTTCGCCGGCCCGGATGCGAACAGTCGCTCCGCCACTCGAGCATTCGATATCGGCGACCGCGGCGATGCTGGCGAGCGCCTCGCCGCGAAAGCCGAAGCTGACGACCGCGTCAAGATCAGAGAGCTGTGTCACCTTGCTGGTCGCGTGTCTCACGAACGCGAGCTGGAGCTCGTCCGCGACGATGCCCGAGCCGTCGTCGCTGACACGAATCGACGTTCTACCCGCGCCGCGAACGTCGACGTTGACGCGCCGCGCGTCCCCATCAAGAGAGTTCTCGATGAGCTCCTTCACGACCGATGCCGGTCGCTCGATCACCTCACCCGCAGCGATTGCGTTGGCGATCTCAGGGGCGAGCAGGTGAATCGACTGGCTCACTCGGACAGCCTCGCGCGCAGCTCGTAGAGCTTCTGCAGGGCCTCGAGCGGGCTCAAGGAGTCCGGCTCGATGTCCTCCAGCTCCTTGCGCAGCGGATCGGGAGCAAGCTCGATCGGCAGACCGAGCTGAAGCTCGGGCGGCTCGAGTGGGCGCTGACGTTCCAGCTCTCCTAGCACCTGGCGCGCCCGCGCGATCACGCCAGATGGAAGTCCCGCAAGCGCCGCGACGTGGATCCCGTACGACCGGTCCGCGCCACCGGGAACGACGCGATGCAGGAAGCGCACAGTCTCTCCATCCTCGAGGACCTCGACTCGCTGGTTGCGCACGCGTGAGAGTCTCTCCGCGAGCGCGGTCAGCTCGTGGTAATGCGTGGCGAACAAGGTACGGCAGCCAAGCTTCGGCGAGTCGTGCAGATGCTCGACCACAGCCTGCGCGATGGACACGCCGTCATAGGTCGAGGTCCCCCGCCCCACCTCATCCAGGATGACAAGAGACGATCGCGTCGCGTGGTTGATGATGTTGGCGGTCTCGGTCATCTCGACCATGAACGTCGACATGCCCGCCGTGATGTCGTCATGCGCGCCGATCCGCGTGAAGATGCGGTCGGCCAATCCGACGACTGCCCGCTCTGCCGGAACAAAGCTCCCGCACTGCGCGAGGAGGACGATCACTGCGGCCTGCCGCAGGTACGTGGACTTGCCGGCCATGTTGGGGCCCGTGAGGATGACGATCTGTTCTGAATCGGGATCCAGCTCGAGGTCGTTCGCGACGAAGACTCCGGCGGGCAAGGCCTTTTCCACCAGAGGGTGGCGGCCTCCTTTGATGCTGAGCCGCACGCCGGCGTTGACCTCCGGTCTACGCCATCGATGCTCCTCCGCGGTCACCGCCAGGCTGAGCAGCGCGTCGATCATCCCGATCGACTGCGCGCTGGACCGCAGAATCGATGCGGATTCCGCCACGGCAGAGCCGAGGTCGCGCAGTATCTCGAGCTCGCGCTCGGCGATGCGCTCCTGGGCCGTGAGCACCACCGCCTCTTTCTCCTTCAGCTCCGGGGTGAGGTAGCGCTCCGCGCCCGTCAGCGTCTGCTTGCGTATGTAGTCCCCAGGCACCGGAACGGTGTTCGCGTTGCTGATCTCGATGTAGTAACCGAATACTTTGTTGAAGCCGACCTTCAACGAGCGGATCCCCGTTCGGCGCCGCTCCGAAGCTTCCAGTGCCCCAATCCACTCGCGCGCGCTGCGCGAGGCTTCCGCGATGCCGTCGAGCTCCGCGTCGAAGCCGACCCGGATCGCCCCACCCTCGCGAGCCGCCGCCGGCGGGTCTTCGACCAGCGCCCGCGCCAGCGTCGCCGCCAGCTCCGGCGCGTCGCTGATCTGTCCTGTGAGCTCCCGGATGACCAGTGCCTCGCAGGCGCCGAGAACGTCCCGGAGCGCCGGGATGGCCTCCAGGGAGCGGCGCAGGGCGACGAGCTCACGGGCGTTCGCGTGACCCTGGGCGGCCCTCGAGGCCAGCCGCTCGAGGTCCCCCACGGGCTTGAGGGCGGCACCCAGGGACTCCCGGATGGCCGCCGCCGAAGCGAGCTCTGCCACAGCAGCCAGGCGCAGCTCGATCGACTCGGCGTCGCGCATAGGCGATCGCAGCCAGGCGCGCAGCCTTCTGGCGCCAATTGGCGTTCGGGTTCGGTCGATCAGCTCGAAGAGCGCCGGCAGCTCGAGGTTGCGCACTGTCGGCGCATCCAGGGACATGCTAGTGTCCGGAGAGTAGGTACGGACACTGAACGAGCCCGGGGTGATGAGGGTCTGGTTTTGCTTCAGGTAATCGAGTACCACGCCGGCGGCGCCAATAGCGAGCGGAGCGTCACCCGCGCCAACCGCGGCCGGAAACGCGATCCCCAGCATGTCGCGAAGACGCTGCTGTCCGCGGACCGGATCGAACCGGTACTCCTCGACATCCGGCGGGGTCAGCAGCTCAGCCGGCGCGAGGCGCTGCAGCTCTGCCTTCAGGCGGTCGTTGGGCAGCTGGCACAGCAGCAGCTCCCCCGTGGACACCTCGCAAGCGGCCAGGCCAGATTCGGAGCCGTGCGTCCATGCGGCGACGAGGTAGTTGGCGCGTGACGG
>DATGVE010000098.1:0-6448 GCA_035300725.1 Candidatus Eiseniibacteriota bacterium
CCTGCGGCTTGCCGCCGGGGAAGCTGATCCGGACCGCATCGTTCGGAGAGTGCAGGCCGTTCACGTCGAGCAGGACGCCGGCCTCGTGGAGCTGCCGGTTGTAGCGGGACATGGCCGCGATCGCCTCCCGGCTCGGGATCAAGTTCTCCTCGGTCGAGGGCGGCACGCCGGGGTGGATGAAGAGCATGAATCGCATCGCTTCGCTAACTCCTTTACGCGGACTGGACGTATTCCGGCCGCTGCCCAAGAGGCCGATAAGTCTGGATGGTTATGCCCCGGGAAGTGCTCCGCGAGTTGACCAGATCCAGAGCGGTGTCCGGACCGGAATCGGGGAACAGCCGTGTACCCTGGCCGAGGACGATGGGATAGATGATCAGGTCGAGCTGGTCGACGAGGTCGTTGGCGAGCAGCCATCGGACGAGGGCACCACTGCCTGGCACCACCAGTTCGCCATCCTGCTGCGCCTTCAGATCACGGACGGCCGCGGCGACGTCGCCGGTCATGACAGTCGTGCCTGCCCACTGCGGGTCGGTGATGCTAGTCGATGCCACGTACTTGGGCCGGCTGTTCAGTGCGACGCCGATTGGCCTCTTGGCCATATCGATCATCGCTCCCCAGGAGCCGGCGAAGATCTCGTACGTCCGCCGGCCGAAGAGGAACGCGGCCGCACCGCCATAGACCTGGTCGATGTGGTCCCCGGTTTCGGTATCGACAAGTGGTGGAGCCCATCCGCCGCGGTCGAAGCCGCCTCTGCGATCTTCGTCAGGTCCACCCAACCCCTGCATCACGCCGTCCACCGAGACGTTGGTCGTCACCGTCAACCTCATGTCGTGGTCACACTCCCTCTGCTACTTGTTTGGTGGTGGGTCCGGTGGACCCTCTCACCTTGGTCGTCGAACAACGACCGCAGTAATCGACGCCTAGTCGACTTTTAGCCCACCGACTCTTACAACTCGGCGGGGACCCCGAACTTGGACCGATGATCTCACGCATTTGGGACCGAGCCCCGCCGACCGGCGCCCGAGGTCGGATGCTCGGAGCAATCGTTCACGCTGACAGGCACCCCGATCGACCTTCGCTGATCCTTGTGGTGTCACATTTCTCGGCAGGGTGAGCCAGACACCAGCGAGGGGTGATGCTTGCTCAGCCAGACCGCCCAAGCAGCGGCATCGGGAACGGTCAGCTGACGATATTCGATTGCTGTTATTGGCTCTCGGTCCAAGGCATCGTGCCCACGACGTTGGCTGCAATCAACGTCCGGTCGGCGGGATCCCATACCAGCACTGTTCCCGCCTGCGTCAGCGCAATTAGCGCGGTGATCGATGCCGGACTGACAGGGACCGCGTCCGTCCGGTCGTCATCGGTCACGGTCATGACCTCAAACTGCCCATCGCCTCCATCTGTACCAGCTACCCAATTCGCGTTGAGAATCTTCACCTTTCGTGCGTGCTCGCTGGCTCCTGGCATTGGCGGCCCGCTCTTTCAATCGATGATTGTCGATGGGTGCACGCTGGCATATCCATCGACGATTGTCATGCTTATTGTGATTTCAGGTATCAGCGCCAGGACCGCCTTGTGGCCTCTCCTCAGTCACGCTCGTCGCTGAGCAGCTGTTGGACGTACTCGTAGCAAGCGGCAGTTGGGATGACGTCGCGGCGTTAGGGGCCGGTGTACTCGAACGATCCGACCGCAGCGTACTTGCCACTGTGGTCGTAGTGCACACCGTCCTGGACGCGAAAGAGTTTTGAGGCTGCGAATCGCGGATCCTTTGTTATGAAGCCCTCCGGCAGAACAGCACCCGGCGTCACTTCGGCAGCTGTGACCGGGTTTTTGATCGGCTCCATCTCGAGCTCGAGTATGTCGCCGGCTTTGACTCGGCTTCGTTGCTCGGCCAGGTTGATCTCGAACGCCACGTATCGCGGCTCATGCACTTTCGTCCACGTGTTTTTGAGGATGCCCCACGGGCCGCCCGCCGACCCGGACACAAGCGTCGTCAGTGCTTCGCGTTGGGCATCGTTCGCGCGCTCGTCGATCAGCACAGCTGCCTCGCCGTTGCCGTCATGGATCGCTTTGGGCCAGTCAGCCGCAATCGAGAAACTAAGTCCGCTGAGGTCAGTGCCCCCGTAGCGGCCGTCCTGCACGTGCCATGCCCATCCGCCTTCGCAGTGCCCGTGTGTGGGCAGGGCGTTGAAGTTGCACGGGCAGCCGTAATCGCAGTTGCAGGCAATCAGCACCGTGCCCTTCAGATTCCATTTCGTCGCCGTCGATTGTGCCATCTCGTTAGCCTCCTTCAACTGATCTGACTAGATCCCCATGCCGCCGCGAAGCAACATTGAAAGTTCCGGGTGTGCCGCCACGAATGCTGCAAGCAATCCAAGCCCGGCTCCGGTCAACTGCGCGCCCCGCTCGCCGAAAGGCATCAGCTTCTCCACGAAGACGATGAGCGCGATAAGCACCACCCACAGGAGACTCATAGCGCCCGCGATCACCAGGACCGCCATGAGGCCCCAGCAGCAGCCAACACAATAAGCGCCGTGCTCCGCCCCCAATCGGAGGGCTTCAAACGCGCCCGGACCGCGCCAGCGGTGCATCAGAAAGTCAAGCGGAGAACGACACTGGCGGAGGCACGCCTGCTTGAGTGGAGTGAACTGATAGACCCCCGCGATGGCGAGAATACCCGCCACGGCGTAGGGTCTCGCATCGCTCAGCGCAGGGCTGGAGTTGACCACCGCCCCAAGCACTTGTTGAGCAGCGTAGACCAAGGCGCCGACAACCGCCCATGCGTGCAGGTAGCCGGCGACGAGTGGGACCGTGTTTGCCGCGCGCCCATTGGCCCCGGCCGTGCGATAAAGCAGCACGAGGGGCGCTGCCGACGGAAGCATCATGGCGGCCATCATCACGACCCAAGCGCCGATGAAACCAGCTGCGCCGGCGAGGGCTGGGCCAGAGGACATCGTGTCCATTGCCATGCTGCTGGGCGAAGGCGCCTCGGCCAAGAAGGCGACCCAGGCAGCTAGCGTGACTGCGACAAGCGCCGCGCCGACGAGCAGCGTCGCTCTGTCACCATGCGAGCGGAGTCTATTCATGCCGGCTTACGGCTTACGGGCTCGAATTGAATAGCCCAACGTTCCAAACTCCCGGGCGCTCGCCTCTCCGCTGGCGCCGGCAAAGGCGTCGATCGGATTCGCCAGCTCGACATCCACGAGCCCGGCGGCGCTGATCACCGTCTCCCACCCTGCACACGGCAGGGCACCGGCGATTCAACCAGTCCAGAGATCAATGTCACGGAGGGCTTCCTCCGGAACTGGGCGCTCCAGACAAATGTCAGCCACGGTCATCCTTCCGCCAGGCTTCAGCACCCGGAAGATCTGCCGGTAGACACCGATCTTGTCCGGACATAGGTTGATCACCCCATTGGAGATGACGACGTCAGCCCATCCATCCTCAACCGGGAGGTCCTCGATCAGCCCTTCGCGGAACTCGACATTCTTCAACCCCATCCTGTCGGCGATCGACCGACTCCGCACGAGCATCTCGAGGGTCATGTCTACTCCGATAACACGTCCATCGCGGCCCACCCATAGGGCGGCCAGGATGGAATCCATGCCGCCGCCCGATCCCAGGTCGACGACCCTTTCTCCGGTTTTGGGGCCGCCCCAAAAGAACGGATTGCCCATGCCCGCAAATGCCTCGCATGCTTCGTCCGGAAGTTCGCTCAAGGGATGCGACGGATACCCGAGCCGCACCGCGTGCGTTCGGCCGGTGTGGAAGTGATGGACATGCTGAGTGCCGCTCGGATCGGCAGCGACGTCGCGATACTTTTGACGCACCTGGTGACGAAGCTCGTCGATGTCGACCACGTTGAGAATGTCAGCCATCGGCCACCAGTATGTGGATAGGCTCCATTGTGCTCATCGGGGGTTCACCCGACAAATCGCCAACACACGAGGCTCGCGCCAACCCGCCTCGTAAGCTTTGGCCGTGGAAGCGAGCGAACGAGACTCGGGACTCCGGCTGGCCGACCTCCTCGCTGCGTTCTCGCTGGCCATGGACCTGGGCTTGGGCCAGCCAATGGAGCACGTGCTGCGCTCGTGGCTAATCGCCGCTCGTCTCGGCGAACACGTCGGTCTCGATCGCGAGCAGCGTGGCTCGCTCTACTACGTGGCCACCCTCGGCTGGGTCGGCTGCGTCGCGGACACACCCGAATTGGCGGCCTGGTTTGGTGACGACATCGCCTACCGCGGGGATAGCTACTTTGTCGACCTGGCCGGCCTTCCGATGCTCGGGTTCATGCTCCGCCACGCGGGCGTCGGCAAACCGGCTATGCACCGTGTGCGCCTCGCCGCCAACATGGTCGTAGCGGGAAGCGCGGCAATCGAGCGGGGCATGCTGTCCCACTGCCTCACGACTGGGCGGATGGCAGAGCGAATCGGTCTCGGCACCGACGTACGAGACCCGCTCCAGCACTTCTTCGCGCGATGGGACGGCAAAGGGGTCCCTGGCGGTGTCGGTGGCGAATCCATAGCCCTCCCGATGCGCCTTTTTCATCTTGCCGATACCGTCGAGGTGTTCCACCGTGCCGAGGGGACCGACGCCGCCGTGGAGGTGGCCCGTGACCGGCGCGGCAAGCAGTTCGATCCCGCTCTGGTCGATGCGTTCTGCGCAGTCGCCACCGACGTGCTTGGCGATCCAGCAGCCGAGGCTGATTGGAACTCTTTCATCGCGGAGGAACCCGCATTGCAGCGCCACCTCATCGAGCGCGAACTTGACGAGGCTCTGGAAGCTATCGCCGACTTCACCGACCTGCGGTCGCCGTCGCGATCTGGGCATTCGCGCGGCGTGGCCGACCTCGCGGCTCGAGCGGCGGCAGCCGCCGGCCGGCCGGCCGCGGAGATCGTGACCCTGCGGCGGGCGGGTCTGCTGCATGACATCGGCTTGCATGGCGTCCCAGCCTCGATTCTCGAGAAAGCAGGTCCCTTGTCGAAGTCGGAGTCGGAGCGCATGAGGATGCATGCCTACTACACCGAGCGGATGCTCGCCCGCCCGCCGGTCCTGGCCCGGCTGGGCGCCATAGCGTCGTTGGCCCATGAACGCTGCGACGGCTCCGGTTATCACCGCGGTCTCGCTGGGCCGGCGATCCCCGTCGCTGGACGGCTGCTCGCGGCCGCCTGCGCCTTTCGCGCGATGACCGAGCCACGCTCGCATCGACAGGCCATGACCAACAAGCACGCTACGGCCGAGCTTCGGGCCGAGGTTCGCGCCGGCCGTCTGGATGCCAGCGCAGTGGACGCCGTCCTGGCCGGCGCGGGACAGAGCCCCGGCAAGCGACAAACCGGACCGGCCGGACTCACTCCGAGGGAGCTCGAGGTGCTGATCCTCATTGCCCGCGGAGCATCCAATCGTCAGGCTGCGCAGGCGCTGGGTATCACCGCCAAGACCGCTGGAACCCACATCGAACGCATCTACTCAAAGACCGGAGCGTCGACGCGTTCGACCGTCACCCTCTTTGCGATGCAGCATGGCCTTCTGGAGACGCTCGAGCCCTTCGATTTGTAGGGCGAACCCCTGACGACGGCCTGATCGGTCCTTCTTACGATCCTCCTCGAGACATGACAGGGAAGCACACGCGACACGTTTTCGAGGCGGGCTCAATGGGCTGCGCCGATGGCCTAGCGCAGGAGTTCCGACGCCGGATAGCCAATGTGCCGATAGGCGAGTCGCTTGAGGTCGTCGTCCGCGATCCGGCCGCCAAAGAGGACCTGCCTTCGCTGGCAAGGCTGCTCGGGCAGCGGATCACGTCAACCGAGGCGCACAACGACGGACGCCTCACCATCACTGTGGAGAGACAGAAATGAACGAGAAGCTCATCTTCAACTGCACCTGGGGCCGAGAAGACCCAGAGAGGGCAACTCTGCCGTTCGTTGCCGCCAACATCGCGGCCACGGCGGGGCAGGATGCTGTCGTCCTTTGCACGATCGAAGCGGTTCGTCTGGGGTGCAAAGGTGGTAACGAGGGCGTCGAGGCGACTGGTTTGCCGAAGCTCCGCGATCTCATGACCGAGTTCATTGCGAACCAGGGCAAAGTGTGGCTCTGCGGCGCCTGTGCCAAGCCGCGGGGTATCACCGAAGACCAACTGGCAGCGGGCGTGAGCATCGTCGGGGCCGCGAAGGTGGTGGAAGAGGTCGTGGCCGGCGCGAAAACAGTGGCCTTCGCCTGAAGAGAACCTACACCAGGTATCCCGTTGTGCCGTCCGAGTTCAACAGGAGGTTGACATGGCCGAGATCCACAAAACCGTAACGATCGATGCGCCCGTCGAAAAGGTCTTTGACATCGTGGACGATCCCGAAAACTACCCGAAATATGTGCCGAACGTTAGTCAGGTAGTAGACGTGCGGCGAACCGACAGCCGGATCGGCGACAGTTTTCGGGTCATCTACAAAGTATTGGG
>DATGVE010000099.1:0-5207 GCA_035300725.1 Candidatus Eiseniibacteriota bacterium
GAGTGCACCACCTCGACGGCGGGGACATCCGCTGGGAGGGAGCGTCGATCGCGGGCATGGCGCCGCATCGGGTGGCGTCGCTTGGCATCGGACGCACATTCCAGATCGTGAAGCCGTTCGGTTCCATGACGGTGCGAGAGAACGCCGCCATCGGCGCGCTGTTCGGCAATGCCAACGGGCGCGGGGGCTTGAAAGACTCTTTCCAGAAGGCTGACGAGGTGCTGGAGCTGGTCGGCCTCAAGAACAAGGCAAATCAACAGGTGACGTCACTCACGATCCCAGATCGCAAGCGCCTCGAGGTCGCCCGCGCTGTTGCCACGCGGCCGCACCTGCTGCTGCTGGACGAGGTGATGGCGGGGCTCAACAACGTGGAGATCGACGAGGCGCTCGAGATGGTTCGGGCGGTGCATGCGACAGGCGTGACAGTACTGCTGATCGAGCACGTGATGCGCGTGATCATCGGCGTCTGCCGGCGGGCGATTGTCCTCGACTTCGGCCACGTGCTGGCGCAGGGCGAGCCGGAGGAAGTGCTGCGCGACGAGCGGGTGATCGAGGCCTACCTGGGTGAGCGGTATGCGAAACGGCTTAAGTCCTGAACCGCTGCTCCAGGTTCGGGGGCTGAACGCCGGGTACGACGCGGGGCCCGTATTGTTCGGGATCGATCTCGAGGTCGGTACCTCCGAGCTGATCGCGCTGGTCGGCGCGAACGGCGCGGGCAAGTCGACTTTGCTCGGCGTGCTGAGCGGTTTGGTCCGCGCGACGTCCGGAACCATCGCGCTCGCCGGCGAGGACGTCACGAACGCGCGCCCGGAGGTCCTCGTGCAAAAGGGCGTCGCCCACGTGCCTCAGGGCCGCCGCCTGTTCGGGACGATGTCGGTCGAGAAGAACCTGCTCCTGGGCGCGTACCTGCGGCGCGATCGCGAGATCCGCTCCGACCTGGTGCGCGTGCTCGACCGCTTCCCGGCACTGAAGGACAAGCTGTCGCGTGAGGCCGCGACGCTGTCGGGTGGAGAGCAGCAGATGGTGGCGATCGGGCGGGGCATGATGGCGCGTCCGAAGCTGCTGATGATCGACGAGCTGTCGCTCGGCCTTGCGCCCAAGATCGTCGACCGGCTGATCGAAGCGATCCGCGACATCAATCGGGAGGGCATGGCGCTGCTGCTGGTCGAGCAGGACGTGCTCGTGGCGTTGGACGCGGCGAATCGTGCGTACGTGCTGGAGAACGGGCGGGTAGCGTTGAGCGGACCGGCGGCCGACGTGCGCGACGACCCGGGAGTGCGCAAGGCCTATCTGGGTCTCTGACCGGATCAAGATAGGCATGCGGTGACTGTCAAAGAGGGCTGGCGGGGGCGGTTCTTCGAGGATTTCGTCGTCGGCGACGTCTACGAGCATGCGCTCGGCCGGACGATCACGACCGCCGACAACATCTGGTTCACGCTTCTGACACAGAACACCGCCCCGATCCACTTCGACCATCACTACGCGGCCAAGACCGAGTTCGGCAAGCCGCTGGTCAACAGCTGCCTGACGCTTTCGCTGGTGACCGGGCAGAGCGTCAGCGACGTGTCCCAGAACGTGATGGCCAACCTCGGCTGGGACGAGGTGCGCCTGCCCAACCCGGTCTTCGAGGGCGACACGGTGCACTCGCGCTCCGAGGTGTTGGAGCTGCGCGATTCGAAATCGCGCAAGAACATCGGCCTCGTCACCGTGCGCACAACCGGCTTCAACCAGGATGGCACCGAAGTGATCTCGTTCAAGCGCACCGCGATGATCTACCGGCGCGGTCAAGGTCCGAGCGCGAGAGTGCCGAAGGGCTAGACCGATGGACTTCGAGCTCTCCGAACAGCAAACCGCGTTCCGCGACCTGATGCGCGACTTCGCGCGCAAGAGCATCAGCCCGGTTGCGCGCGAGTGGGAGCTGGCCGGCCGCTACCCAGAAGAGATCGTCGACGAGATGAAGGCGATGGGCCTGTTCGGGATGCTCGTGCCCGAGGAGTACGGCGGCATCGCCATCGACGCGGTCTCCTATTCGATCGTCTTCGAGGAGATTTCGAAAGCGTGGATGGGCGTGGCCGGAATCCTCGGCTCGCATTCGCTCGCCACGATGCTGCTGTGGAAGTTCGGAACTGTAGATCAGCGTGCGCGATGGCTCCCGGATCTCGCCACCGGCAAGCGGCGTTCCGGCATCGCGCTCACCGAGCCGCAGGCGGGCAGCGACCTCCAGGGCATCGCGACAGTCGCGCGGCGGAACGGCGACCACTACGTCGTCAACGGCGCCAAGACGTGGATCACGAACGCCCGGCATGCCGACCCGCTGCCGGTCCTGGTCAAGACGGATCCGGCTGCGCAGCCGCGCCATCGGGGCATGACGATTTTGATGATCGAGCAGGGGACGCCGGGCTTCACCGTCGGGAAGGACCTCGACAAGATCGGCTACAAGGGTCCGGAGTCGTCCGAGGTGTTTCTGAGCGACTGCCACGTGCCGGTCGAAAACGTGCTGGGCATGGAGGAAGGTCATGGATTGCAGCAGGCGCTGTCGGTGCTGGAGTTCGGGCGGGTCAACATCGCGGGGAGGGCGGTCGGGGTCGCGCAGGCGAGCCTCGATCGCGCGCTTGCGTACGCACGGGAGCGCCATGCGTTCGGCAGGCCCATAGCGGAGTTCCAGGCCATCCAGCTCAAGCTCGCGGACATGGCGACCGAGGTGCAGGCTGCGCGGCTTTTGACGTGGTGGGCAGCCTCCGCGCTCGACTCAGGCCGGCGCGCTGACCTCGAGACCGGCATGGCGAAGCTCTATGCCTCTGAGGTGTGCATCAAGGCGTCGCTCGAGGCGATGCGCATCCACGGCGGGTACGGCTACTCGACCGAGTACGAGATCGAGCGCTTCTACCGGGATGCCCCGCTGATGGCGATCGGTGAGGGCACCAACGACATCCTCAGAACAGTGATTGCCCGCCAGCTGGTGCGTGAAGACATTCCCTAACCCGGCCGGCGGCGGAGTGACGCGGTCGCCGCGAAGCTGGCTCTTCGCCCCCGGACACAACGAGAAGATCTTGGTCCAGGTTTTCGACGCCGGCGCAGACGTGGTGCTGCTCGACCTCGAGGACGCCGTCCCGCCTGACATTAAGGATCGCGCGCGAGAGATGGTCTACGGTGCGGCTGCCACGCGGCCTTGCTGGGTGCGAGTCAACCGGGCAAGGAGCGAGGCGTGCGAGCGCGACCTGGAGCGGCTCACTGGCTCGGTGCTTGGATTCCGCATCCCCAAGGTGGAGTCCGCGGCGGACGTGGCGTGGGTCGCGGACCGTGCGCCGGGCGTGCCGCTTGACTGCACTATCGAGTCGGCGCGCGGGGTGCTCGCCGCTTTCGACATCGCAACCGCCCCCGCGTGCGCGCTGCTCTCGTATGGAGGGCTCGACCTTGCTGCGGACCTCGGCATTCCGGAGGGCGCGCAGGAGACGCTGTACGCGCGCTCCTATCTGATCCTCGCCGCGCGTGCAGCCGGCAAGCCGCAACCCAGCGACGGGGTCTATCCGATGCTCAACGACGACGATGGCCTGCGCAAAGAGGTCGACGCGGCGAAGCGGCTGGGGTTCTTCGGCAAGTCGGCCATTCACCCACGCCAGGTGCCGATCATCCACGAGGTCTTCGCGCCCAGCGCGGAAGAGATTGCGTGGGCGACCGGTGTGCTGGCGGCGTTTGAGCAGTCGGGAGGCGCCGCGACCCGAACGGCATCCGGTGAGTTCGTCGACATGCCAGTGGCCGAGCGAGCCCGCCAGATCCTGGGTTCATGAGCGTGGGGGCTCCCCTCCTCGCCGGTCTGAGGATTGTCGAGGTGTCCGCCTTTGTCGCCGCACCGCTGGGTGGCGCGACCCTGGCGGCGCTCGGTGCGGACGTCATCCGCGTCGACCCGCCCGGAGGCGGAATCGACATCGACCGGTGGCCACTGCATCGCGGTCGCAGTCTGTACTGGGCCGGCTTGAACCAGGGCAAACGCTCGGTGACCATCGACACTCGCAGCGTGGCCGGCCAGCGGCAGGTGAGCAAGCTGATCGCGGCGCCCGGGGAGGGAGGCGGGATCGTACTCACCAACCTGCCGGTGAGAGGTTGGAACTCGTACCAGCAGCTCTCGAAGTTGCGGCCCGACCTAATCATGGTGGTCATCACCGGCGATCGCGATGGCGGGACCGCCGTCGACTACACGGTCAACGCCGCCGTTGGCTTTCCGTGGCTGACCGGACCCGAGGACCATGACGGCCCTGTCAATCACGTGCTGCCCGCGTGGGATGGCATGACAGGATTCCTCGCGGCGTTCGCGATTCTTGCTGCCGAGCGCCACCGCCGCCTGCACGGCGAAGGCCAGCTCGTCGAGCTGAGCCTGGCCGATGTGGCCATGGCGATGGCCGGCCATCTCGGTCTGATCGGCGAAGCGATTCTCGAGCCCGAGCCTCGCGGTCGGTTTGGCAACGATGTCTACGGCACGTTCGGTCGCGACTTCGGCACTCGCGATGGCCGCCGTGTGATGGTGCTAGCGCTGACACCCAGGCAGTGGCTCAGTCTTGGTGAGGCCACTGGACTGAGCGGCGAGTTCTCCGAGCTGGAGTCGCGCGTCGGCGCCGATTTCGGTAAGGAAGGCGATCGCTGGACCCATCGCCAAAAGCTGTTTGAGTATCTGGAACCGTGGATTGCGCAGCGCGACCTCGCCGATGTGGGAAAGGTCTTTGATCAACACGGCGTTCTGTGGAGTCCGTACCAAACGGTCAAGCAGCTGGTCGCGGACGATCCGCGCGCGTCAGCCGCCAACCCGATGTTCTCGGACGTCGATCACGCTGGCCTGGGGCGATTCCTGACCACCGGTTCACCGCTGCGTTTTGGTGCGGCAGCGCCTATTCCGCCGCGTCCCGCTCCTACGTTAGGTGAACACACCGAAGAGGTAATGCGGGAGTTTGGTCTGGAGCCTTAGCGGATCGGTACCACCTAGAATCAACGGCGCCGTTCCGGGATAGCTCAACGGTAGAGCAGGCGGCTGTTAACCGCAAGGTTCAGGGTTCGAATCCCTGTCCCGGAGCCACATTTTGAACTCGTACTGGCCTTGGTGGCGACGGATCACCTTCCGATCTGACAACAACCTGACAACAGACGCCGCGAATGGTGGATATCGCAGCTGCAGTGGACGAGATCATCTATGCCGTTCAGAACGGAACCGCCAACAT
>DATGVE010000100.1:0-11567 GCA_035300725.1 Candidatus Eiseniibacteriota bacterium
GTGCCGCCGAGGGCGAGAACGCCGGCGGCTGTGCCGACGCGTTGGACAAACTCACGGCGAGTCCAGTTGGCCTTCATACCTTTCCTCCGAGGATCGGACTCAGTCCACACCTCTAAGATGTCGCTCCTGCTGCCTTCTTCCCGCGCTGTCGCGGGGCGAGAGTGCGCCGGCAGCAAGTCTTACTCCACTTCCCCAAAGCCGCATTCTAATCCCGCCCGTGGCCGATAGCTCGGCCTCTGCAGAAGGGGGTTGGGGTAGCTCAAACCCTGTCGCCGTTTCCGCCGCTCGACGCTCGGTCGCTCTGCGCTTGCAGCGCGAGCGCGAGAGATCCCAGCAGCTCGGCGCGCTCGACGAACACCGCGGGACGGACGTCGAGGGATTCCGCCGCCGCCTGCACCGCGTGGCGCCGAATCGATTCTCGCATCGGCTGGAGCAGGACCTCGCCTGTCCGGCTGAGCAAGCCGCCGACGATGACGCGCTCGGGGTTGATCAGATTGCACAGGCCGGCGACGGCGACGCCGATCTCATGACCGGCGTCGGAGATCGCGCGACGGCAGCGCAGGTCGCCCGCGACGGCAAGCTCGACGATTTGCGCCAGGGAGGGAACCTCGCCGTTCAGGAGCCCGACGAGCTGAATGATCGCGGGACCTGACGCTTTGGTTTCGAGACACCCGCGGTTCCCGCAATAGCAGAGGGCGCCCGACTCGTCGAGTGTCGTGTGCCCGATCTCGCCGGCTGTCCCCGTGACCCCGTGCAGCAGCCGGCCGTCGATCACGAGTCCCGCGCCGATTCCGGTGGCGGCCTTGATGTACGCGAAGTTCGAACACTCGCGACCCGCTCCCCAGGTCAGCTCGGCAAGCGCGCCCAGGTTGGCGTCATTCTCGATTTCCACCGGAATGCCCAGGCGTTCCTGCATCTCGCTCCCGATGCGAAGACCAGTCCAGCCCGGGAGGATGCTGGTCGATCCGACAGTACCTCGCGCGCGATCGACAGGCCCAGGGATGCCGATGCCGGCGCCGACCACGGACTTCCGTTCCACACGCGCTTCGGCCAGCACCTCGCCCACCATGCGGGCCGACGTGTCTAGAGCTTCCCGGGCGTGATGGTTCACGTCGAGATCGCATCGCCGTTCCGCGAGCACGTTATGAGCGATGTCGGCGACGGCAACCTGCACGTGGCTGTGCCCGAAGTCGATCCCCACCACCGCCAGCGACGAGCGGCGCAGCGTGAGCTGCATGGCGGGTCTCCCCCCACGCACGTCGGACACTCCCACCTCGATCTCCTGCACCAGGCCCGAAACCTTCAGCTCCGAGACGAGCGTATGCACTGTCGTTCGCGACAGGCCCGTCACCCGCGCGATGTCCGCCTGGCTGATCCGGCCGCGCTCCCGCAGCACCCCCACGACGCGCTCTCGGTTGCGGTCTCGCAGCCAGGCGAGCGACCCTTCTGTTTTCTTTTGCATACGTGACAACCGGAATCATCGCCCCCCACGCCGGTTTGTCAAGAGCTTGAACGCAACGTGCGGGTCACACCATCGCACTCTTGACAAACGTGTACTGGTAAGACATGCTCTTGCCCGGGCGGGCGGTCCCGTCCTGGGGTTAAGGAGTAGGACCCGCAGCCGGCGCACTCTCGCCCCGGGGCGAAAAGCCTCGGGAAGAAGGCTGGGGAGTTGTACTAAGAGAGGTATGTGCGCATGAAGTTATGGAAGTTCGTACCTGTCCTCATGGTCGTGGGGATCGCCCTCATGGCATGTGGCGGGAACAGTGGCGGAACGCCCGCAGGCAAGAAGATCGCTCTTCTCCTGCCTGAGGCGACGACCGCTCGTTATGACACCAAGGACAAGCCGTTCTTCGAGGCCAAGCTGAAGGCGCTCTGCCCAAGCTGCACTTTGATCTACAGCAACGCCAAGCAGGACGCCCCGACGCAGCAGACCCAGGCCGACGCGGCCATCACCAACGGGGCCAGCGTGCTGGTTCTCGACCCGGTCGACGGCGCGGCGGCGGCGGCCATCGTCACCAAGGCGAAGGCCAAGAACATCCCGGTCGTTTCCTATGACCGGCTGATCCTCAACACCGCCGACCTCAACTACTACCTGTCGTTCGACAACGCCGCTGTCGGCGCTCTGCAGGGCAACGCCCTGCTTGCCGCGCTGGGCAGCAAGGTCAACCCACAGATCGTTCAGATCAACGGCGACCCTGCCGACAATAACGCCAAGCTCTTCAAGCAGGGCGCGCACAGCGTCCTGGACGGCAAGGTCAAGTACGGCAAGGAATACGACACCCCCGGCTGGAAGCCGGACAACGCACAGACCGAGATGCAGGGTGCCCTGACGGCGCTCAGCAACAAGGTTGACGGCGTCCTGGCTGCCAACGACGGCACCGCCGGTGGCGCCATCGCGGCGATGAAGACGGCCGGCCTCAAGCCGCTGCCCCCGATCACGGGGCAGGACGCTGAGCTGGCTGCCATTCAGCGCATCCTCGCCGGCGAGCAGACCATGACGGTCTACAAGGCGATCAAGGCCGAGGCGGAAGCCGCGGCTGAGCTGGCCTACGACCTCGCTTACGGCATCACGGTGTCCAGCACGCTGAACACCGGCAAGACTGTCGACAACGGGAAGGCGGCCATCAAGTCGGTCCTCCTCACCCCGGTCGCGGTCAACAAGGCAAACATCGCATCGACCGTCATCGCGGACGGCTTCTGGACCAAGGCCGACGTCTGCACCGCGGCGTACGCAGCGGCTTGCACGGCGGCTGGAATCTCTTAGCGCTACAGTCGTTTTGTGACTGACACAGGCGGGAGGCCCGACGGCCTCCCGCCAACAGCGTCCGACCGGCAGCCAGTGCTTCAGCTCCGGGGAATAAGCAAGCGGTTCGGGGCGGTCCAGGCACTTTCGAAAGTCGACTTCGAGGTCTATGCGGGCGAGGTGGTCGCCCTCGTCGGTGACAACGGCGCCGGCAAGTCGACCCTGATCAAGGTCATGGCCGGCATCTACGTCCCCGACGAGGGCGAGATCTGGTTCGAGGGCAAGCACGTTCCGGTCCATGGCCCGCGCGACTCCGCCGCGCTCGGCATCTCGACCGTTTATCAGGACCTTGCGCTGTCCGACAACCTCGACGTCGTGGCCAACCTCTACCTGGGCCGCGAGGAGCTTTCCACCCCACTGCCGCTGCTGAGCGAAGAGAAGATGGAGCAGAAGGCGAGAGAGGTGCTCAAGTCGCTGGACGTGAAGATTCCAAACCCGCGCAACGCGGTCGCCGCCCTATCCGGCGGCCAGCGGCAGTCGGTCGCCGTCGCCCGCTCCGTGATGTGGAAGGCGAAGGTCGTGCTTCTCGATGAGCCGACCGCCGCGCTCGGCGTGGAGCAGACGAAGCAGGTCCTCGAGCTGGTGCTGCGACTTCGCAACCAGGGACTTGGCGTCATCGTCATCAGCCACAACCTGGCCAATGTGTTCGAGGTTGCCGACCGCATCATCGTGATGCGCCTCGGGCGCCGGGTCGGCACGTTCAATCGCGCTGACTCGTCGGAACAAGCGGTCGTCGGCGCGATCACGGGCGCCGAGTTCGGCAAGTTCCAGCCCCAGGCATGATCGCGAGCGTCCGATCCGGCCTGGATGCTCTACAGCGCCGCGTCGCCTCCGGTGAGGTCGGCTCGCTTCCGGTCATCCTTGGACTGGTCCTGATCTGGGCCGTCTTCACCTACCTCAACCCGCTCTTTCTCAGCCCGCTGAACCTCACTAATCTGCTGGCTCAGATCGCCGCCACCGGAATCGTCTCGGTGGGGATCGTGATGGTCCTGCTCCTTGGTGAGATCGACCTCTCGGTCGGCTCGGTCTACGGCCTGGGCTCCGCTGTCATGGCGGTGCTCGCCGTCCAGAAGGGATGGCCGGCTGCACCGGCCATCGCGGCGGGCGTGCTGACAGGCACGCTGATCGGGACGTTCCATGGGTTCTTCTTCACGCGTTTCCGGATTCCATCGTTCGTGGTGACGCTCGCGGGTCTGCTGACCTGGTTCGGCGCCCAGCTGCACGTCCTCGGCGAGAAGGGCACCATCAACCTCAACGACCCGATCATGTTGCAGCTGGCGAACCAGTTCTACCCGGCATCCGTCGGCTGGACGCTGGCCGTCATAGTCGTGGCTCTGCTTGGCACGGACCTCTTCTTCATCACGAGGCGACGCCGGGCGGCGGCGGGCCTTCCATTGGGCGGTTGGGCGGGCGAGCTGGCGAAGTTCGTCGTCATCGCCGGGGTGATCTTTGGCGCGATGGCGGTGCTGGCATCCGACCGCGGCGTGCCGCTCTCCCTGCTGATCCTGCTCGCTCTCATCGTGGGCTTCGACCTGATCCTGACCCGCACGCGATTCGGCCGGCATGTCTTCGCGGTTGGGGGCAACGCCGAGGCCGCCCGGCGGGCCGGCATCTCGGTCAACGGCATCCGGATCGCGGTCTTCGGCCTTTGTGGAACGCTGGCGGCTTTCGGCGGCATCATGGGGGCGTCGCGCCTGGAGGCTGTGAACTACAACTCGGGGACGGGCGACACGTTGTTGAACGCCATCGCCGCTGCGGTCATCGGGGGCACGAGCCTGTTTGGCGGACGGGGGACGGTGTGGTCGGCGCTCACCGGCGGGCTGGTGATCGGGTCGATCAACAACGGGCTGGCCCTGCTCAGTGCTGCCTCGGACGTGAAGTTCATGGTCACGGGCGGCGTACTCCTGGCAGCTGTGACGATTGACGCGGTGGCGCGGCAGGGAAGACAGCGGGCGGGGGTCTAGGCGGGCGGGCGGGGAGGTGAATTACCCATCCGCGGGAAGGTGAACCACTCCCTGGTGGGGGCAGGTGTTGGAATTCGCCTTACTGGGTAATTGTTCTTCTACAAAGATGGCAACACCAAAGTCCGAGCTGCTCCCAGTCCTTCCGATGGACGACGTCGTCGTCCTGCCGCACATGACCGTCACCCTGGCGGTCGAGGGCGACAACCAGAAAGCCGCGATCGAGGCTGCCCGCCAGGGCAACCGCCTGGTCCTGCTCGTGCCCCGCATCGAGGGCAAGTACGGCAGCATCGGCACGGTCGGGCGCCTGGGCGAGTCGGCGGAGCTGCCGACCGGCGCAGAGGCGTTCATGATCAAGGGCGAATACCGCGCCCGGCTGGGTGGCGGTCAGGCCGACATCGGTGGGGCGCTCTGGGTCCAGGCCGACCCGATCGCCGACCCGGAACCTCCGACCGAGCGCTCGCTCGAGCTAGCGCGCGAGTATCGCGCCCTGCTGGAGAACCTGGTCGAGTCGAGAGGCGTCCCGCAGGTCGTGCAGTTCCTGCGCGCGGCGCGGACCCCCGGCCACCTCGCCGACCTTGCCGGCTACTCGCCTGACCTGTCCGCCGACCAGAAGCTGCAGGTCCTGGAGACAACCGATCTGGAGGAGCGGCTCACCATGCTGATCGGCTGGACGAAGTCGATCCTGGCCGACGCCTCGCTCAAGGAAAAGATCCGCAGCGACGTCGCTGAGGGCATGGAGAAGACGCAGCGTGAGTTCCTGCTGCGCCAGCAGCTCGAGGCGATCAAGAAGCAGCTGAACGAAGGCAGCACTGACGTCGTTTCGACGTACCGGGAAAGGGTGGCCACAGCCGGCATCCCCGAAGGTGTGCTCGTCGAGGTCAACCGCGAGCTCGACAGGCTGGAGCGGACCAGCGAACAGAACCCGGAATACGGATGGATCCGCACGTACCTCGACTGGATGCTGGACATCCCGTGGAACGTGCGCTCCGAAGACAACTACGACCTGGTCGAGGCGCGCCGGATCCTGGACGAGGACCACACGGGCCTCTCCGACGTGAAGGACCGGATCATCGAGTTCCTCGCCGTGCGCAAGCTGCGCAAGGAGCGCGGTCTCGAGGTGCTGGGCGGTCGTGGCTCGGGCGCGATCATCACGCTCGTGGGCCCTCCGGGCGTCGGCAAGACCTCGCTCGGCGAGTCTGTCGCACGCGCGCTGGGCCGAAAGTTCACGCGCATCTCTCTTGGCGGCATCCGCGACGAAGCGGACATCCGCGGCCACCGGCGCACCTACGTCGGCGCGCTGCCAGGCCGCATCGTCCGCGCGCTGAAAGAGGCCGGGACCAAGAACCCGGTGATCATGCTGGACGAGATCGACAAGGTTGGCAGCGACTGGCGGGGCGACCCGTCGGCCGCGCTGCTCGAGGTCCTCGACCCCGCGCAGAACAACACGTTCCGCGACCACTACCTGGAGGTCGACCTTGACCTGTCCGAGGTTTTGTTCATCCCCACGGCCAACGTGTCGGAGACGATCCCGGCTCCGCTGCTCGACCGGATGGAGCTGATCCGCCTGGACGGCTACACCGAAGAGGAGAAAGTCGCGATCGCGCGCGACCACCTGATGCGGCGCGTCGTCAAGCAGGCCGGGCTGAACCCGGACGAGGTGACGGTCACCGACGGCGCGATCATGAAGGTGATCACCGACCACACCCGCGAGGCGGGCGTGCGCAACCTCGAGCGCGAGCTCGGCAAGATCACGCGCAAGGTTGCGACCAAAGTCGCGAAGGCTGAGCTGAAACCGCCTGTTGCCATCACTGTCGAGCGCGTTCGCGAGTTCCTGGGCAAGCCTCGGTTCGACAACGAGGTCGCCGCTCGCACCGCCGTCCCTGGCGTGGCCACCGGTCTCGCCGTGACGGGCACCGGTGGGGACGTACTGTTCGTGGAGGCGACAGCGACCGACAGCAACGGCCACGGCAGCACCGTGATCCTGACCGGCCAGCTGGGCGACGTGATGAAGGAGTCGGCGCAGATCGCGCTGTCCTATGTTCGCTCTCACACAGACGAGCTGAAGATCGAGAAAGGCGCGGCCGATAAGTCGTTCCACATCCACGTGCCCGAGGGCGCGGTGCCGAAGGACGGCCCGTCGGCCGGCGTGACGATGACCACGGCGATCGTCAGCTTGCTGACGCAGCGCCCGGTGCGAAGCACTGTCGCGATGACCGGCGAGGTCACGCTGCAAGGCCTGGTGCTGCCGATCGGCGGCGTCAAGCAGAAGGTGCTCGCGGCCCACAGGATGGGTCTGACCGAGGTCATCCTTCCCAAGCGAAATGAGAAGGACATCGACGACGTGCCGCAGAGCGTGCGCGAGAAGATGACGTTCCACTTCGCGAGCCGCGTGGGCGAAGTGCTCGAGTTCGCGCTCGAGCCGCTCGCGCGCGCGAAGACCGAAGCAGCCTAACGAGGGTGCCGATTCAGAAGACGCCTGAGGGTACCTACGGCACGAAGATGCCTGGCGGGAAGTTTCTCGCCAGGCTGATCGAGCCACTCGCCAAGCGGTCGATCAATTCCTATCGCAAGACCGGCGGGAAGAACCGGATGGTCACGATGATGAAGTTCCCGATCGTGCTGCTGACCACGAAGGGCGGCCGGTCGGGTTTGGAGCGCACCGTCTCGCTGGGCGGCTTTGCCGACGGGGACGACGCGTGGCTCATTGTGGCTTCGAAGGGTGGGTCGGCCACACACCCGGCCTGGTTCAACAACATGGTCAAGCACCCGGACGAAATCTGGCTGGAAGTTGGCAGCCGGAAGATGAAGGTCCGTGGCGATTCGCTGCACGGGCGTGAGCGTGAAGAGGCGCTTGCCCGCATCGCCGGCATCTCGGCCCAGTACGGCAAGTACCCAACCAAGACGGATCGCGAGATCCCGATCGTCCGGCTCACTCGAATCTCCGGCTAGCGATACTTTCCACGGTTGAAAGTCCTAGCTCCTGGTTCGCCCCTCCGCGCCGAGATGGATCCGCTGCCCAAAGGCGTGCAGCTCGTCGGAGAACCGGCACCTGACGTCGAGGTCTTGGTGCTGGGCCCTGGAATGGGCGACGATGCTGCCGCCCTCTTCAAGCAGCTGCCTGGGCTGAAGTTCGTCCAGTCGTTCAGCGCCGGCGTGGACCATCTCCTCCCCAACATTCCGCCGGGAGTGATCCTGTGCAGCGCGGTGGGTGTTCACGACGCGTCGGTGTCCGAATGGGTCATGGCGGTGATCCTGGCCATGGGTCGCCGGTTACCGGAGTTCATCGACGGGCAGCGCCGCGGCGAGTGGAACCGCGACTCCGCCGATTCCATCGACGACATCGAAGGCAAGACCGTGCTCGTGGTGGGCTACGGCTCAATCGGTAGAGCGCTGGCTTTGCGGCTCGCTCCATTCGGGGTCCGGGTGGTCGGGATCGCGCAGCACGCGCGCGAAGACGCAGAGTCGCCTGACTCACTGCCTCTGCTTCTGCCCGAGGCGGACATCGTGGTCGACCTCCTACCGCGCTCGCCTGAGACGGAGAAATTCGTCGACAAGAAATTCTTCGCGCGGATGAAGCCTGGCGCGCTGTTCGTGAACGCGGGCCGCGGCCGGACCGTCGACACGGACGCGCTGCTCGAATCCCTGTTGGCGGGCCACATCCGCGCGGCGCTCGACGTTACCGAACCGGAGCCGCTCCCGGACAGCCATCCGCTGTGGAACGCCCCGAACGTGCTCATCACTCCTCACGTCGCGGGCGCCGTCAAGCGTTGGGAGCCACGCGGCTATCGATTCGCGGGCGAGCAGATCCGCCGCTACGCTGCGGGCCAGCCGCTGCTGGGCGTGCGCACGGGGAATATGCCGGCGGGCCGGACGCTTGCTCATTGAGATGAGCAGCAAGACGTCCCACGAAATCCTCGAAGCCGCGACGACGATCGCGGTCGTCGGAGCGTCGCGTGACCCGAACAAGGCGGGCGGATCGGTGCCTGCCGGGCTGCAGCGGCGCGGTTTCCGGATCATCCCCATCAACCCGTTTGCCGACGAGCTCTTCGGCGAGCGCGTGTACCGCTCGCTCAGCGAGGTGCCGGACAGGATCGACATCGTCGACGTGTTCCGGCCGGCGGGGGACGCGGCGGAGATCGCCCGGCAGGCCGTGGCCGTGGGGGCGAAGGCGGTGTGGCTGCAACTGGACATCCGCTCTGAAGAGGCAAGGCGCATCGCCGAGGCTTCAGGTCTGGACTACGTCGAGGACGAGTGCACGGCGGTCGTGGCCTCGCTCTACAGGATCAGAAAAGCGGCCTAAGAGTCGCGGACGGCTTCCGGCCCGCGACTCTAATCGCTAGAGTCGTGCCGTGGCACCAGGCCGAGCGCGGCATCTCAAAGACCGGAGCATCGAGTCCGAGCTGAAGTTTCGCGTCTCAGGCCCGAAGGCGCATGCCCGGCTGCGCAGCGCGCTGCGCAAGCGAGGCGCGAAGCTGGAGGGCCGGTACCGGGAAGAAAACTTCAGGTTCGCCGGGCCAGGGAAGTCAACGCGAAAGACCACCCTCCGCCTGCGTGTGCTGGATGGCGGGCCGCGAGGCGTGCTCACCGCCAAAGGGCCCGCGAGGTTTGAGGGTCATGTCAAGACGCGGGAGGAAACGGAGGTTGCGGTGGCGGACGCGCACGCGACGCTGGACCTATTGCTGCAGCTCGGGTTCCAGGTTGCAGTGATCTATCCGAAGCGCCGCGCCATGTGGCTCCTGGATGGAGTCGCGGTCACGCTGGACGTGCTCGATTTCGGCTACTTCGTGGAGCTCGAGGGTCCGCTCGACGTCCTGCCCGAGATGGCTCACAGCCTGGGACTGAACCCCGACCGCGGACTGCGCGACAGCTACTCGATCATGGCGCGCAAGTACGCGAAGACGAAGAAGGTGAGCACGGTCCCGGTGACGCCACTCGAGCCTCGGCCGGTGGAGGCTCCGGCTTAAGACCCGATGCGGCTTGCGCGAGCGTTCTTCTGGTTGTATCCGGCGGTTCTGCTGGTGGTTGGCATCGGGTTTCTGGTCGCGAGCC
This sequence comes from Candidatus Eiseniibacteriota bacterium, assembly GCA_035300725.1. Classification (GTDB taxonomy): domain Bacteria; phylum Chloroflexota; class Dormibacteria; order Dormibacterales; family Dormibacteraceae; genus Palsa-870. The sequence continues at coordinate 9,820 of DATGVE010000100.1, forward strand.
TGAGCCAGGCGGGTGCCGCTGACGAGTACAGGCGTGCCCCGCGATGCGGCGCCGAGGTGACTTCGAGCTGCTACGACGTGATTACGGGAACCATCACCTCAGTTCAAGTTCGCAACGGCCGTGGCGGCGAGCGCGACGACGTCATCATCGAAACGGCGGCGGCTGGAACTCTGAGTGTGACGCTCACACCATCTGCGTCCGCGGCTCCGCACGTGCGGACCGGAGCGAGCGTGACCGTCAAGAGATTTCGGGGCGCGGTCACGCTTATCGGAGTCGACGGATACGGCGTTCCTTCTACGTCAGATCCAATCTCAAATCAAACGACCACCTCGTATACAGGCCTGGTCTTCATCGGTCTGGGCGTGGTCAGTGCTGCGTTCCCTTACTTCTATGCGAGGCGGCGGCGCAATCGATATGCCGAGTCGGGGGTGATGGAGACGCCGGTGACGGAAATCTTGCCGACGGGAAACCTGGGCTCGTCGGTCCGGCCGCAGGCGAACCTGTCGACGCTCGCTCGTTACGGAATCGGTGCTGCTTTGCTGCTCGTCCTGACATTCCGCGCTCTGGTCGATCCAGCCCGGACCATCTGGGCGCTGCTGTTGGATTCGGCAATCGTCGTCGTGGTCGTGGGGTTGCTTTTGCTCTTCTTTCGCAACGCCAGGGTGTTCGTCGACAAAGAGCAGGTGGGCAAGATCGATATGTTGGGTCGCCTCAAGACTCTGTCCCTGCGCGACGTGAAGGGTGCCGAGCGCTTCAGTGTTCTGAATCGATATGGGTCGGTGAAGCACCTGGTGTTTGTGGGGCCGGACGGGCGGAAGGCCTTCGAGGTCGCTGGATCGGCGTGGGACTTCGATCGCCTGGACGCTCTGTGTAGGGAGGCGGGGATCGAGCTCGGCGGAACCTACTACGAAACGGTCAGCCCCTTCCGGCTGAACAAACGGGTGCCCGGCACGATCACGTGGGGCCGGCAGCTCCTGATCGCTCTGGGGGTGATCGCGGTGATCGTCCCGTTCATCTTCCTGATCGTCGGGCCGCTGCAGAGGTGAGGCCGGAAGGGCTGGGGAAAAGGGGGTCGGGGCGGGCTGGGTGGCTGGATGTTGGGTCAGGCGAAAGAGGACTTGGAAAAGGGCGTCGGGGCGGGCTGGGTGGCAGGGGACGGGTCAGGCGGAATTGTTTTGTGCGGACTGAAATTTACCGTGTAAAGTATTGACCCCCAAACAGATGTTTGGTACGCTTTTCTCATGTTGGGGGAGGGGGGAACACCCCTCGAGGAACTGGTCGGAGCGATTCGCAAGTATCAGGCTCGCGAGGTCGATCCGCGCGATGACGACCTCAAGCTATTGCGTTCAGCGATGGATGGGCTGGAGAGCGAATTTTCGGCGATGGCGCGGCGCGCGCAGCAGCGTGGCGAGCACCGATTGAGCGGGACTGCGACAGCGGCAACCTGGATCAGCCGGACCTGCAACATGTCGGTGACCTCAGCTGCCGACCGATTGCGGGTCGGCGAGCAGCTCGAAGAGCTGCCCAAGGTCGCCGCGGCGCTGAGCTCCGGCGAGATCGGCTACCAGTCGACATCTTTGCTCTGCCATCTACGTGAGTGGCTGGGAGACAAGCGAGAGCTCTTCGACGAGGACGAGATGCTCGGCCACGCTCTGGAGTATTCAGTTTTCGAGCTGCGCAAGCTTTGCAACGCGGCGAAGCATGCCGCCGACCCAGACCGCTTCTTCGAAGAGGCGGAGGCTGATTAC
>DATGVE010000101.1:0-17411 GCA_035300725.1 Candidatus Eiseniibacteriota bacterium
GAAAATTCGCTCTCCAGCCCATCCATTCCGGCACGAAGACTCCTGAGGTCGTCGTTCTCTGGGTCTAGATCACGAGCCTGATACTTGCGAATCGCTCCGACCAGTTCCTCGAGGGGTGTTCCCCCCTCCCCCAACATGAGAAAAGCGTACCAAACATCTGTTTGTAGGTCAAGAGTTTACAGGGTCAATTTGATCTCAAAACCCACAATTTCTTCGGACCCCGCCCGCACTACCCAGTCCCCGGCCCGACTCCCTTTTCCCAGTCCGTCGTCCGCAACTCCGTAGCATATGGCCGTGCCCGACGCGTCCAAGGTTCGGGTGCGAGTCGCGCCCAGCCCCACCGGGTTTGCTCACCTGGGCACGGCCAGCACCGCCCTCTACAACGTGCTCTTCGCCCGCGCCAACGGCGGGAAATTCGTGCTGCGCATCGACGACACGGACGCCGAACGCAACCGCCCGGAGTACGAGGCAGTGATCTATGAATCGCTGCACTGGCTGAGGCTGGACTGGGACGAGGGGCCCGACAAGGACGGCTCGTACGGCCCCTACCGCCAATCGGAGCGACTCGACATCTACAAGAAGGACGCCGCACGGCTGATCGCGGAAGCCAAGGCTTATCGCTGCTACTGCACGCCGCAAGAGCTCGACGCCGAGCGCAAGCAGGCGCAGGCCGAGAAGCGTGCCTATAAGTACTCGCGCCGCTGCTTGACCGATCCGCCAAAGGACCGCACAGAGTTCGCGGTTCGCTTCAAGGTCCCGGGCGGCGAGGTGACGTTCAAAGACATGATCCGCGGCGACATGACCTTCGACGCCGGCCTCATCGGCGACTTCATCATCGTCAAGTCAGACGGGTTCCCGACGTATCAGTTCGCGAGCCCTGTCGACGACGCGACGATGAAGATCACGCATGTGATCCGGGGCGAGGAGCACCTTTCGAACACTCCCTACCAGCTGATGCTCATCGATGCGCTCGGCTACGAAAGGCCGCTCGCTTACGCACACATGCCTCTCATCCTGGCCAAGGACGGAGCCAAACTGTCCAAGCGCAAGCACCTCGAAAGCAACTTGATGCTGTTCCGTGAGCAGGGTTACCTGCCCGAGGCGATGATCAACTACCTTGCCCTGCTGGGCTGGAATCCCGGCACTACGCGGGAGATCTTCACCTTCGACGAGCTGGTGCACGCCTTCTCATTCGACCGCGTGCAGCACGCCGGCGCGCGCTTCGACTGGGAAAAGCTCAACTGGATCAACGGCGAGTACATCCGCCGCCTGGACGACGAAGAGCTCGCCCGCCGCCTTCAACCGTTTCTGCCGAAGCTCGATGAAGCTACGATCCGCCGCGCGGTGCCCGCGCTCAAGACGAGGATGACCAAGTTCGCCGACGCCGCCGATTTGCTCGAATACCTGTGGACCGATCCTCCCCCACCTTCTCTGGACCCCGAGTCGGTGGAGAGCGTTCGCGCGGCGATCGGAGCACTGAAGGATGTGCCGTGGGAGCCGGCGCCCATCCACGAATCACTGATGGGAGTCGTCGAAAAGTCCGGTGCCAAACCCAACAAGATCTTCATGCCGATCCGCCTTGCCGTCACCGGCAAGAAGATCTCGCCGCCCATCGACTTCACGCTTGCGCTGCTTCCGAAGGATGTCGCGATGTCGCGCCTCTACCGCGCGATCGGCGCTAAAGACTGATGTTTCTCACCATCGTCATCGACCTGAACCCGAACCTCTTCAAAATCGGGCCCTTCCTCATCACGTGGCACGGAGTGTTCGCGGTGCTCGGAATCCTCGCCGCAGCGCGGCTCGGTTTGTGGCTTCTCGAGAAAGACGGGGTCGACGTGACCCGCAGCTCGGACGGTGTCGCGTACATGGTCGTCCTCGGCCTCATCGGCGCACGCCTCCTTTATGTGTGGGAGAACTTCAAGCTCTTTGCGGGCGGATCGCTGCTCAGGATCTTTGCCCTCACGGAGGGTGGCATCAGCCAGTGGGGCGGCCTGTTCGGCGCGATGGTCGGGGCCTACATCTGGGCCCGCAGGGCGCGACTCTCTTACTGGAAGATCATCGACGCGAGTGGCGCCGCGGCCATGATCGGCGTGGCCGTCGGCCGCATCGGCGACGTCATCAACGGCGAGCACCACGGCACGCCGACCACGTTGCCGTGGGGGGTCGAATACGTGAACGCCGCGACGCTGGGCGAGCCGGGGAGGGTGGTTCATCCCGAGGTCGCCTACGAGATGGTGCTCTGTCTCGCGCTTCTGGGAGCACTCCTACCTTTCCACCAGAAATTGAAGGGGCGGCTGCCCGACGGGGTGCTCGGCTTCATCTACGGCGGCCTTTACGCGACCGGGCGGTTCTTTCTCAGCTTCCTGCGCACCGACCCTACCCTGTTCCTCGGATTGCGCCAGGCGCAGCTCGCATCGCTCCTCATGGTTGTGATCGCAGTCGTGGTCTCCGCGATCCTTCTCTGGCGAGCGCGGGCCGCCAGAGAATCCGTTACCGCGGCGGTTTAGCCACCAACCGCCTGAGTCGCGCCGCCAGGCTGGGAGCCTCTGGGTCGTGCTTGAAGTACACGTGGACGTCATCGTGCGAAGCCAGCGCTGAGCTCACCTCGGCGATCCACGGCTTCAGTGACGCGGATGTGTAGCCGCGGCGCAAGCGGAAGTACGCCACCGGACCAACGTCGACTCGCGGCGCCCGCGGCCACTTCTCTCCATCGGTGACAACGAGCGCGCCTCGGTGCGCGCGCAGGATGCGGTAGGTCTCATCGGAAAACCACGATTCATGGCGGAACTCGGCGGCCGCCGGACGGCCGAGCGCGCCGAGCAGCGAATCGAGAAGATCCAGGTTCAGCTGGCGCGTCGGAGGAAACTGCAGAAGAATAGGACCGAGGTGGTCGCGCAGCGGCGTCAGCCGCTCGCCAAGGATTCGGGCCAGCCCGACGCGATCGAAGCCCTCTGCCGAATACGTCAGGCCGCGATTTGCCTTCATGCAGAAGAGGAAGCCGGGCGGCGTCGCAGCGGCCCAATTCACCATCGCGCTCTCCGGCGGGGTGCGATAGAAGCTGCCGTTGAGCTCTACGCCGTTCAGCCGCTCCGCGTAGTACGCGAGCATCTTGGCGCCGGGCAGCGTCGCCGGATAGAACTTTCCTCTCCAGGTCGCGTAGCTGAAGCCGGAAGTACCGGCGTAGAGCATCTGCGCTACGAGACCGCGGCCTTGCTGCGCATCACGCGCTCGTGCAGCTGGCCGCACGCCGCGTCCGCCTCGCGACCGCGAGTGTCGCGCACCGTGACGTTGAGGCCCTGCGCCTCGACCATTTCCTTGAAGCGCCTGATCGCGGCACGCTCGGGCGCGCGATAGGGCGTGTCGTCGACGGGGTTGAATGGGATCAGGTTCACGTGCGCGAGCTTTTTCCGCAGCAGCAGGCCGAGCTCTTTCGCGTCGCGCTCGGTGTCGTTGACGTCCGCTAGCATCACCCACTCATAACTCACACGCCTGCCGGTCGTGGCGCCGTAAGCCTGCGCCGCATCGACAAGATCCCTGACAGGATATTTCCGGTTGATCGGCACCAGCACGTCGCGCAGCTCGTCGCGGGCAGCGTGAAGTGAGATGGCGAGCGTCACCGGCAAGCGCTCCTCCGCGAGCTGAACGATCCTCGGGATCAGCCCGCTGGTCGACACGACGATCCGGCGAGGGCTGACGCCGAGCAGCTCAGGGTCGGACAGGCGCCGCACCGATTCGACGACGGCGGCGTAGTTCGCCATCGGCTCGCCCATACCCATGAAGACGACGTGCGACAGACGACGGCCCTGGGCGGCCAGGAGCCGCGCCGCGTCGACGGCCTGCTCGACTATCTCGTGCGCGGCAAGGTTGCGCCCGAAAGGAAACTTGCCTGTGGCGCAGAACGGGCAGCCGATCGGGCACCCCGCCTGCGATGAGATGCACAGCGTGGAACGGTCGGCGTAGCGCATCACGACAGCCTCGACCGAATGGCCGCCGTCGAGCTCGAACAGCGTCTTCGTCGTCAAGGAGTTGTCCGCCTGGCTGACGGAGACAGGTTGCAGCGACGTGATCCTGAAATCCCGCTCGAGCGCAGCCCGCAGCGCCTTCGGCACGTCGTGCATCGCCTGGAACGAGCCGGCTCCGCGCGCCAGCCAGCCCCACAGCTGCCGCCGGCGATAGACGGGAGCATCGTTGGCAACCAGCCACGCTTCGAGCTCCGCTTTGGATAGGGAAAGGATTGGCGGTGTCTTCATTGGGTTTGGGCGCCTACGATACCGACGCGTAGAAAACCTCTGCGTCGCCCTCGCCGCTTGACCGAACCTGGCCGTCGTCGACCAGCTTGCGAAGATGCGCTCGCATCGTCATCTCCGCCGCGACCATCAGCTTGTCGTCAAGGTCGCCATAGACGCGGCGGGTCAGCCCCTGTGCCGCGCCCCTGCCGCGCCGCACCTCGGCCAGCACCTGGGCCTCGCGTTCGAGCCGGTGCTTGCGGTATTCCGCGATCTTCCCCATCGCGTCCTCGACGGGATCCCAATGACCCGGAAAGAGCAGCCGCGGGTTGAGCGAGGCCACCTTGTCCAGCGATTGGAGGTAGTCGGCGACGTTCCCTTCGGGGTACGTGACCATCGAGCTGCCGCGGCCGAGGATGAGGTCGCCGGTGAACAACGCACGGTCGCCCGCCAGCCAGAAGCACAGATGGTCCGCGCTGTGGCCGGGCGTGTAGAGGGCCGTCACGTTGAGCGTGCCGACGCGAACCAAGTCTTGATCGCCCAGCTCGGGATAACGCTGAACCGACGCGTGATGCGATGCGCCGAGCCGTTCTGCAAGTGGCAGGTGGTCTGGGTGCGAATGCGTCACCAGCACAACGCCGACTGTCGCGCCTCCGATCCGCTTATTGATCGCAGCCAGATGACTTTCGTCATCAGGCCCGGGGTCGATCACTGCCAGCACCGGGCCCGCCTCGACGATCCACGTGTTGGTCCCCGGACCGGTGTACGGCCCGGGGTTAGGAGCAACCACTCGATGGACGGCTGTCAAGGTCGGTGTGCAGGCAGGTAGATGTCGACGCCGCCAGGTCTCGCGGTGTCGAGCCATCCGTCGAGGTGCGTGTCGACGATCAGCCGCAGGAGTGGTTCGCCCATCTCGGGCACGGACAGCGGATTCCGCGGTCCGGGTGCGTCGATGCGAACCTTCCACCACGAGCCGACAGGTTCGGCGGCGACGCTCAAGCCGGCGCCGCCAAGCCACTCTTTCGTGCGAGTGAACGCTTCGACCAGCGCCGGCTCGGAGCCGAGGACGACGGCGTTTGGCGGGAGCTCCTGGCGCGCAGCCGCCGGCATGGCCAGGTTGAGAACCGCGCCGAGCACCACCCTGCGCGCGGGATCCTTCGACTGCACCGCCGCAGCCTCCAGCGCGGCCGCGCGGCGGCCGACCTCCTGCGCTTGCTCGAAGACCGATTCGAGACGCTCAGGGCGTCCGAATGCCGCTTGCCGAGACGACTCCTGCAGGGCGAGGACTGACGAGCGAAGCTTGTGGCCGAGCCGCCCCAGCAAATGGTCGCGATGCTCGTCGGCGAACTGCTGGCCGAGCTCGGCGCAGCGGCGGGCAACCTTCAGCCCGGTTTCTAGCTCTGACTTTTGGGCCCAACCGACGAGCCTACCGCCTAGATTGACCGGCGCCCAGGGTCCGCCCGGCGGCGGAAAATCCCGGTCGGCGGGACCGTGGCGGCGGTGGTCGGGGATCGACTCCATTCCGCCGCCCACTCTCACCCACATCGGCGTGGTGGACGGCAACCTTAAGTTCGAGTTCCGGCAGGCACCGTGAACTTGAAGGTCGTGCCGCCGCGGTCACTTGTCGCGACCCAGATCCGGCCGCCGAACGACCGCTCGACGACGAGACGGCAGAGATAGAGGCCCAACCCGAGGCCTCCCTGAGACCGGCTGCGGCCGGCCGGACCGGTCTTCTCGAAGACTGTCTCCAGGCTCGCGGCCGGCAGTCCGGCGCCGTGGTCTGTGACCGTGAGCTCGAGCCATCCGCGCTGAGCCTCTCGCGCCTCGATGAGCACTGGCCCGCTCGTGTACTCCAGGGCGTTGGCGATGAGGTTGGTCAGGACCTGGGAGAGGTGAGTGGGCTCGCAGTAAGCGCGCGGCAGGCCTTTAGGCAGGCTGACCTTGACCGCCGCTGACCGCTCCTGGTAGCGGTGCATCAGAACCCCCATGACTCCTTCCAGAGCAGGGCCGAGATCCACGATCTCGGGGTTTGGCTCGAAGTGCCTGGTCTCGAGCTTGGCGATGATCAGCTGGCTTTCGACGAGGCTGAGAAGGCGGTCCGACGACTCATACGCCTCCTGCAGCAGTTCTCGGCGGTCGGTCGGACCGATGGTGTTATCCCACTGCATGATCCCGGCCAGGGTGTTCTTCATGGCGGCGGCCGGGCTGCGAACCTCATGGCCGATGGCGCGCAGCATCAGGTCTTTGGCTTCCAGCGCGAGTCGCTGCGTGGTGACATCTTCATGCAGCGTGAGGACTCCGGCGGGTTCACCTTCAAGGCCGGGGATGACCACGCGCCGGACGTGCACCGTGCGATCCGGGTCGCGCATGCGCAGCTCGAGAGTCCCGTCAGCCGAACCATCTTCACTCGGCGAGGCGCGGGCCGCGTCGTAGATGTCAGCAGGTTTTCGCCCGGGCATACCAGACGCCGGCAGGTTGTAGATCGATTCGATCTCTGGGTTGGCGTACACGATGCGGCCCGCGGCGTCCTCGAGCATCACACCCACGGGCGAGTGTCGAAGAATCGCGTTCATCATGCGTCGCTCGCGATCGAGCGCATCGACGAGCTCGAGCTGGCCGATCTGAACCGCAGCCTGGCCCGCGAGCACTGCCGCGAGACGCCTGGTTTCGGCGCCGCCGGCCGTCATCCTCGCGACGAGCAACCCCGCGAGCCCACCCTCGACCTGGATCGGGATTGCGAAAGCGTCTGCCGGAGCGCCGAGCAGGTCGAGGAGCGCGCGCAAACGGCGGCTGCCGGCAGGCGAGCCGAGCGCCTTCAGCAGCTGTGCACTGTCGCTGACCGGCACCTTGGGAGCATCCTCGACGTCTTCGGAGCGACGGACAAGGTGACCATCCTCCAGGAGCCAGAGCTCGCCTTGCGATCCGGCCAAAGCGCGGCTGATGAGCCTTGCCATCTCTGACCGGGCCCTATCGGGCTCCGTTGGCGTGAGCTCGGCGAAAGCAGCAACAGCCTCCAGGGTCCGGATGCGCCCGCGCGTCTCCGCCACCAGTCGGGAGTTCTCGATCGCGACCGCGGCATGACGCGAGAAATCGAGCACCGCGGAGGTCGGTTCGGCGAGATGCGTGGACGCATGCACCGAGCCGATGGCTCCGACGAGCCTGTCGCCATACCACAGCGGGATCAACCCCCATGCACGTCCATGCGCGGTCCCGCTGAGGACCCCGGGATGCGCGTCGCGCCAGCTCTCCTCGGTGCTGAGGCCGGCCCACGACAACACTTGCTCGGCTGCTGCGTCGCCACTGCCACGCGTCGCGCTGATGCGTCCTTCGGTGTCGAAAGCCCAGCAGACCGCGCCGGCGCATTCGAGCATCGTCCTCGCCTGGTCCGCAATGTTCGCCACCACACTCATGAGCTCGTGGCCGGCGAGCGCCGCGAGCTCCTGGATGCGGACCGACTGGACAAGGGCGAGCTCGTTGGCGTGGTGCAGCCGCATCGTCCGCAGCGCGATCCCAACCACCGGCGCAGCGGTCTCGAGAAGTTTGAGGTGTGCCGGCTGAAACCGGCCGCCGTCGTTGCGCATCGCGCCGATCCCCGCCACCACACGCTCGGCCTGGGTGATCGGAACCCACACAACATGGCTTGGAGACAGAGTGAAAATGTGCCTACCGATTGGCTCCGCAAGGTCATCCTCATCGGCGGGTTCCACCTCGAGCACTGCAGTCTTGTCTTCGATCATGCGGCGGAAGAACGGGGTCTGACTGACGGGCACCGGACCGATCGCGGTCACCGGACCGCCTCGCTCTACCGCGAAAGCAGCCATATCGCCGGCCGCGTCGAGATAAGCGAGGACCATGTGCGTCGCTTCCAGGTATTCGCTGGCGACTGTGAAGATCGCTTCTGCGATCTGTTTCTCGTCCGAGGCTCCCGCCACGCCCATCTCGAGGACGTGTAGGGCTTCCAGTCGCGCGCGCTCCGCCTGCGCCTCTGCAAAGTGGCCGGCGTTGGCGAGCGCCAGGCTCACGTGGGCGGCGACGTCCTGGAGCAGCTTGACATGCCATTCGTCGAATGCACCTTCGTGGTACGACTGCAAAGAAAGCATCGCCGTGATCTGGTCGCCGCTCAGCACCGGCACCCAGACGAACGAACGCGACACGAGGCGGCGATCGGATGGAGGTCCGGAGACGAAGATCGCGGCGCCCTCTCCAACCGTCCACCGCTCACGCTCCAGGTCCTTGCGCTGGAAAGTGCGCGCCCATGGCGAAACGCGAACCAGCACCGGCTTTCCCGTCTCGTACGCCTCGCGAGACGGACCCGTGACGGCGAGCGCGATGGGGGGAAACCCCTCTTCCACGCCGGCGACGTACTGATATCCCGACGCGATCGGCCCCTCCGCTGTCTGCGTGATCGTGGCGAGGATGAAGCCGTCGAAGCTCATGAAGCTCGCGAGCTCCTCGCGCAGCGTCCTCATGATCGACCAGCGATCGAGGCTCGATGCCAGCCGGCGTCCGATCGAGTTGACGACCTCGAGCCTTCGCCTCTGGTCCTCGATCGCCTCATAGCTGCGCGCGTTGCGCAGCGCGAGCGTAACTTCGTCGGACACGAGCTCGAGGAACGACGCCGTCGAGTCCTCGTAGAGGTATGGCCTCTTGCTCTTGATGCCGAGCGCGCCGCGCACGACGCCCCCTTCTTTGATCGCGACCCACAACGAGGATGAGGGTTCGTGTGTGAGGAGCGGCTTTGGGTTGCGCGACAGCGTGCGTGCTGGAACCACCAGGGCCGACCGCATCGGCACCTCTCGCGAGGTCGGCGGGGAATCGGCTTGCACACGCAGGAGACGCGCTTCCTTCCCGTCGCCATCAGGCAGCGAGACCATCTCGAGGGTGTCGACGGGTAAGAGCTCGTTAAGTGTCGTGTGCAGCGCGGCCAAGACGCTTGGCTCATCGAGCGTGGATGCCATGGCCCGGGCGATGCTGTTCAACGCCTCCAGCCGGCGCGCCTGGTTGCGGGTCAGCTCGTTGAGAGCGGCGTTGGCGATCAGGACTCCGAGCCTTCGATGGACCTCCTCGAGGAACGCGGTCTCGGAAGGCGGTACACGGCGAGTTCGGTAAGACTGGTAGGCCAGGCTGGCGATCACCTCGCCGCGGTGCTCAACCGGCACCCAGATCGACAGCTTTGTCATGCGACTCGCACCTGGCCCCTTTCCCGGCTCCCTCCGATTGGGGTCGTTGACGATCACGGTGGTCTTTGGATTTTTGAATTGGTTCTCGAAGAAGGACCCCGCGATCGGACGCCGGCGAAGGTCCTGGAGCACGCCCGTGTCGATGGCGAGGGAGTGGTACCAGCCTTCCCGGTCCAGGACCTGAAGAAGCACGACCCCGTAGCCGAAAAGTGGTTCGAGCCCGCGATAGAGGACCTGCACTATGTCGGCTTCGGTGACGCAGCTGGTCAGCTCGTGGATGAGCTCTGCAGGCGTCTTCGCCGGGACCGGCTCCTGTGGACGTCGAGCCGCCTTGAGCCTCGCGACGGCGGCTGGTGCCGCGGGGACCCTCGCCGGCGTAGCTCGCGTGTGGCGCTTTAGCGCTCGACGGGCGGGACCTGGCATTGCCACCGATACACTACCCCCGTGCCGTTCACCCCGCCCAAACCAATCGCTCCGACACCGGAGGACCTTCGCGGCTCAACCGTGCTCGTGGTGGACGACGAGCGAGCCTGGCGCGTGATCCTCGAGACCGACCTGAGGATGCTCGGCTACAAGGTCTCGATGGCGGAGGACGCGGACCAGGCGCTCGAGAAGGCGCAGTCGGACCAGCCCGAGGTCGCGATCATCGACCTGATGCTTCCCGAGCCGATGGATGGCTGGGGCCTGCTCAACGAGTTGAGGGCGCGCGGGCAGAAGGTGCCGGTCATCTTCTACACCGCTTACCCCGTCTTTCCCTCAGGAACGGACGATCCTGACGTCGTCGGCTACATGAGCAAGGCGATCGACAGGGCAGACCTCTATGCCTTGCTGCCCCCCGCGATCCGGCGCTCACGCGAGCGCCGAAACTCAGATTCCTAGACCGCTAGTACCCGAGGAGCCACGAGAGCAATGATTCGGCCCAGTCGGCGCCTGAGGCGAGCGACAGAGCAGCGACGAACGCCACGGCCAAGGCCACGCGCCTAACCTTGATTCCCCAAGTCATCCCTACCCTACCCCTTTGTTTTTCGAACCGATGCCAGGACCGAGATGGAGTATGCGCCGGTCCATTCGTATTTGCTTATTCACAGTCCGTCAATATTCGTTAAAACTTATTTAGGCCTAACCTTGGAAAATCAAAGGTCGAAAGGAAGGTCGCGAGGCCCGGCACGGAGCCACGAGGTACGGCTGCCTCCGCTGCCGCCCGGCCTTGAGGTTTACCGGCCCGCGGATGTCCTCGGTTCGTCCGTCCTCGTGGTCGAGGACGAGGCGGCGATGCAGCAGCAGTTGAGGATCGACCTGCAAGATCTTGGCTACCGGCCGTCCGTCTCCTCGACCGCTCCGGAGGCGCGGCACCTGCTCGAGCGCGAGCGCATGGCGGCGGTTCTGCTCGACCTGGTCCTGGATGAAGGCGAGGATTCTGGCTTTGAGCTACTGCAGTGGATTCGCCAACACCACCCCGGCTTGCCCGTCATCGTGCTGTCGGCCGCGCAGGTCAACTCAGCCTCGATCCGCAAGGCGTACGAGCTCGGCGCGAGCTCGTACTTCGTCAAAGGCAACGTGCCCATGGCACACATCTACTCCGACCTCGCGGCACGTCTCGTTGAGCGAGGAACCGGCCGGCCTGGCAGCTATCGCTTCGGGCGTCTCGAATTCGACCCGACGCGCCGAACAGTGAAGGCCGGCCGCGAGGAGATTCGCCTCACGCAGCAGCAGACTGCGGTCGTGCTGTTTCTCGCCCAGGGCTCCAAGTCCGCCACGGCCCGAGACTTGATCGAGGCCGGCCTGTTTCGCACCAACGCCGCGCATTCGACGGTGCATTCGGCGCTGCTGACACTGAGGCGGCGTCTCGATACGCTCGAGCCCGGGCTTGGGCAGAAGCTGGTGCGTGCAACCGCTCGGGGGTACAACCTGGTGTCTGTTCATGACTGACAACGACGCCGCGATCCCGACGCCGAGCCGCTCCGTCGTCGACGAGGTGATCGAGCTCAGACGTCACTTCCATCGGCACCCCGAAGTGAGCTTCAGCGAGCACGAGACCAGCCGGCAGCTCGGAGCGCGATTGGGCCAGCTCGGGTTGGAGCTCAAACCGTGCCCGACCGAGACCGGGGTCGTCGCCATGCTGGACACGGGCAGGCCGGGTAAGACGGTGATGCTGCGGGCGGACATCGACGGCCTGCCGATACTCGAAGAATCCGGCGTGACGTTCGCATCGCGGACCGACGGGCGCATGCACGCGTGCGGTCACGACGCGCACATGGCGATGATGATCGGCGTCGCGCGTACGCTCGTCGACCACATCCACGACATGCGCGGCCGCTACCTCTTCGTGTTCCAGCCCGCCGAGGAAATAGTCGAGGGCGCCAAAGCGATGATCGCCAAAGGCCTGCTCGACCAGCACCATCCGGACTCGGTGATCGGATTGCACATCGCGAGCTTCCTGGAGTCGGGGACCGTGGTTTCAAAACCCGGATTGATGTGGGCGGGGTCCGATGCGTTCGAGATCAACTTCTCGGGGCCTGGAGGCCACGGCGGGATGATGGGGCGTCGCGGCAACGTGCTCGCGGCCCAGGCGTTTTTCGTGGAGCGGCTGCACACGGTGGTCGAAGGCCTCGAGCAGGATGGCGTGCAGTGCCACACGACGATCGGCGATATCAGAAGCGACGGGGCGTGGAACATCGTGCCGCGTGGCGTTCTCGTCAAGGGAAGCCTGCGCACCTTCAACGCATCGCTTCGCGAGCAGGCCCTCCTGCGCCTGCACGACCTGTTGCGCGAAACGGACACCGAGTTCGACGTGGGCTCCAAGGTCGACCTCGTTCATGGAACTGTGCCGCTTATGAATGAACCCAACGTCACACGCACGGTGCTCGCGGTGGGACGTTCGATCATCGGCGACAGGGCGAGCATCCTCGGCAGGCCGCTCACGGTGAGCGACGACGTCGCGGAATTTCTCACGCGGATCCCAGGGTGCTACTTCATGCTCGGAGCGATGCCTAAAGGTGCACCGCCCCCCGCCCACCACTCACCGGGGTTCCGCATCGACGAGGATGCGCTCGAGATCGGCGTCAAGGTCCTGGCGGGAGCGGCGTCACGACTCTCGGCTGAATAGATGCTGTGGGTTGCCGCGATTGCGCTCGGCCTTGTGGCCGGCTTCGCGACCCGTGGGCGCATCGACAATCTGGCTCGCCTTCACTTTCGCTGGCCCTGGCTCGTCGTTGCAGTCCTGGCCATCAGGGCCGCGGCAGTGCTCACGCCGCTCCGCTCCGTCGATGGCGTCCAGTATCTGTACGCGGCGGGCCTCGCGACGCTCGTCGGCTGGGCGCTATGGCACGTCAAACGAGTCGCCGGCATCTGGCTTGTCGCAGCAGGAAGCTCGCTCAACCTGGTCGTGATCGCGGCCAACAGCGGGCGAATGCCCGTGGCGCCGGAGCTGGCCGGTTCCCTGGTCCAACGTGGCCATCTCGGCCAGTACGCGGTCATGGCGTCAGACACGCACCTGAACTGGCTCGGCGATTGGATCTCATTGCGGGGACTTGTCGGCTGGGGACCCCTCGACGCTTACAGCCCCGGCGACCTCATCGTCGCCCTCGGAATCGCCGCCGTCACAGCCCTGGCTATGCGAATTGGCGCGGAGGCCACGGAAACCCCGCCCGGTATAGTGAGTGACCCGCCGTGATCATCTTCTGGATCTTCACGCTCTTTGTCGGCAGCTCAGCCTTTGCCTTCGCTTACATCTATCTGCAGCTGGGCATCGGCTGGTCGCTGGCCTACGCCCTCATCGCCATGCTCTTGAGCCGCGGAATCCTGAGCATGGCTCGAAGGTGGCTGATCGTCCGGGAGCGGATGACTCCCGAGACCGACACGATGAAGCGCACCGTCGAGACAAACCGGGCGATCTTCTGGCGCCGGGCCCTGTTTCTCGGCGCGATTCCGACCGTGTACTTCCTGGTCATGTACTACGTCTTCAACTTGCTGCCCGAAGAGGCGATCGCGGGTCTGCCGGCTCTCCTGGCGCAGGTCTTCACCCAGCTCATCTACCTCTTCTTCCTGCTCGGCGCCAACTTCCTCCTGTTCTTTGGCCCGTTCTACATCTACACACGAATCGGCAAGACGATGATCAACCCCGACGACGCCAACTTTGGGGTGAAGATCGAAGACGTCCGAGGCCAGAAGGCGGCGGTCAACGAGATGCGCCGGATCCTCGACCTCATCGAGCACGGCAGGATGTTCGTCAAAGCCGGCGGCAAGCGCGAACGTGGCGTGCTGATGGTTGGACCTCCCGGTACCGGAAAGACGATGCTCGCCAAGGGCATCGCGTCGTCGCTGAACGTCCCGATCTACATCGCCAACGGCGGCTCGTTCGCCGGCATGTTCCTCGGCATTGACGCCCTGAGCGTCTACTTGATGGTGCGCGCCGCCCGCAAGCGCGCGAAAGTCTGGGGCGGCTGCGTGGTGTTCATCGACGAGATCGACGCCCTCGGCCAGAGGCGCTCCGGCACTGGCGGAGCGATGGGCGGAGCGATGGGCGGAATGATGGGCGGCGGCCAGCTCGGGCTAAACATGCTGCTGGTCCTGATGGACGGCATCGACAACCCTGGATTCTTCGTCCGCCAGCTGCGAGGTCTTCTGAACCTGACCCTGGACGGGTTGTTCATGCCGCGCGTGATCGCGTTCAACGGCACGCGGTGGCAGCTGCGTATTCCCGCGCTGAAAGCCCCCGCATACAACATCATGTTCATCGGCGCCACCAACCGGCCGTCCGTCATGGATGAGGCGCTGACCCGACCCGGCCGGTTCGGGCGCCAGATTGTCTTTCGGCTGCCGAACCGCGAGGACCGCAAAGACATCGCCTCGCTCTATTTCGACAAAAAGCAGCACGACCCGGCGCTGGACACGCCGAGCCGGCGAGAAGAGTTCGCGAGGATCACCGACCAGTACTCGCCGGCTGACATCGAACAGGTCCTGTCGCTTGCGCTGCTGTACGCGTTCAACGACGGACGCGACAGGCTCAACTGGGCGGACATTCGCGAGGCCATGGGCAACGTCGAAGCCGGGCTTGCCATCCCCGTCGAGTACACCGAGCGCGACAAGATCGCCGTCGCGCGCCATGAGCTGGGTCACGCGGTGGCATCGCATTTCTTCAAGACCGGTTACGAGCACATACGCCTCTCCATCCGGCGCCGTGCCACCACACACGGGGAGATCGGCGGGTATCACAAATCGCTTCCGACAGAAGAGGAGTGGCTTGAGTTTCGCTCTCAGCTAGCCGCCGACCTGCGTCACTTCCTCGGCTCGATCGCGTGCGAGCACGTCTTCTACGGCGAGAACACCAGCGGCGTTTTCGGTGACCTGAGCAGCGCGACCTCCATCGCGTGCCGCATGGTAGGCACTATCGGCATGGGTCCAGACATGCTCTCGCCCGAAATGTCGACGAAGGCGATCAACATCGGCGAACAGCTGATCTCAGTCGCGGAGATCCCGGCCGGATTGCACGCGCAAGGCACCTGGCCGGGCGCCGTGTTGAGCAATCCTCGCGGCCGCCGCGTCGTCGCGCAGCTCCTGGGTTCCGCCTACATCGACGACTGGCGCTTGATGAACGCGAACAAGGAGGCCATCGACCAGGCCGCCGAAGCGCTGATCGCCCAGGGCGAGCTGGTCGGCGATGAGATCAGCGGGCTGCTCGAGTCGGTCGGCCTGCGTGAGGTAACTGCAGCCGACCCATATCCGCCCGACCTGCCGATGGTTCCGGATGTGCGCGCGCCGATCGCCGCGATCTCGGAGCCAGCCTGATCCGACTCGCCGCTGCTGTCCTGGTTGCACTGGCCCTTGCGCTTCCTGCGCAGGCGGTCTACGCGCAGGACCCCGACCGAGGTCCGAGTCCGCAGCATGAGGCTGCACGAATCATCGCCGCGGAGCTCACGATGAGCCGGGCCTCGGCCGAGCTCGACGCACTCAATGCTCAGCAGCCATCGAGCTTGCTCGATGCGATGCGGCTCGAGCTCGCCAAGGACCGCGCTGCATATGCGTTCAGGAACGCCGCGCGCCAGGAAGAGCTGCGGATCTACGAGCTCGCGAGCTATGCGAGCGTCGAAAACGCCGTCATACCTCTGCTGCCCTCAAATCTCCAGGGTTCAATCCGGAATTCGATCGCCGGGCTGCATTCCCTGTACATCCTCGGCGGCATCGACGAGTACTACCTCGTCAACGTGCACTTCACGCACGCCTACAACGAAGCCAAGCCGGTGAGCGACTTGCGCGCTTACTACCTGGAAGCGCAGCGGAGATACGGCGTTGACGCAAGCTACCTCGCCTCCATCAACTTCATCGAGAGCAACTTCGGCCGCATCAACGGCCCCTCGTCCGCCGGCGCAGTGGGTCCAATGCAGTTCCTCCCCTCGACATGGACCCAATACGGTCAAGGCGGCAACATCAACGACCCGCACGACTCAATCCTCGCCGCGGCTCGCTACCTCGTGCGCAACGGCGCGCCCTACAACATGCGGAACGCGATCTGGCATTACAACCTCGACTACGACTACGTGGACTCGGTGGAAGACTTCGCACGCGCCTATCGCACCGACCCGGGTTGGCTCGATCGGATGTATTACTGGAACACGTACGGATGAGATCCGTGAAGTTCGCGGCATTAGCGGCGGGACTCATCTTCGCTGCCGCCTGCACGACGAACCCGATTTGGAGTCGCACCTCGCCAACACCGCGTGCAGCCGCGAGTCCGACCGCCGTCATCACGATCCCGGTCGTGAGCCCCGCGCCTGCGGCAGCGGCGGCATTCGATCCAGCTCGGGTGGTCCGCGTGCTTGGCTCGGCGGTCGCGGAGATCCTCGTCACGCAGTCAACAGGCACGCGCGGCATCGGCACCGGATTTGTCATCGCCCACGAGAACGGCGCCAGCTTCCTGGTCACGAACAACCATGTGGTCGCGGGTGCAACCAGAGTCGTTGTGCTGATGCCTGACGGACGGCATTTCGTGGCGAAGGTACAGGGCACCGACCCCGTCCAGGACATCGCCGTCGTCAGGGTGGACGATGCCTCCCTTACCCTCGCGCAGTTCGGCGACTCGACCAAGCTCGTGGTCGGCCAGCAGGTCGTCGCCATCGGAAGCCCGCACGGTAACCAGAGCTCAGTCACGTCAGGCATCATCTCGGCCCTTCACCGCACCCTCTCCGCAACCACACGCCCCGGAACACCCAGCGAGGACCTGCCCGACGTCTTGCAGACTGACGCAGCGATCAATCCCGGAAACTCGGGCGGTCCGCTCGCCGACGGTGACGGAAACGTCATCGGCGTGAACACGGCAGTCGATGCCACCGGCCAGGGAATCGGCTATGCGATTCCAAGCCTGATCGCGAAGCGGATCGCGCAGGACCTCATCGCCGGCCGCAAACCAGGCCATCCGTACATGGGCGTTTGCTACCAGTCGGAGGACGCCGCCCTGGCAAGCGGCAAAGACGTCGCCGGTTATGGCGTGCTCGTCACCTCAGCCCTGCCGGGGACCCCGGCCGCCAAGGCCGGCCTCAAAGCGGGTGACGTGATCGAGAAGGTGGATGGAGTCGAACTGAACAACGGCCAGACGCTCGGGGGCGCGATACAACCCAAGAGTCCTGGCGACACAGTCCAGCTGACAGTCCTTCGTTCCGGCGCCACCACGACATTGCCATTGACCCTGGCCGACCGCTCGTCCGCGCCCACCGCGAGCTGCGCCACGACGCCCTAGCTCCTTAATCGTCGAAGCCGCTGCCCGCTCTCGAAAACACCCAGCAGAAGAACAGGTACGCTGCCACACCCCTCATGCCGCGGCGGCCAGCAGGCTGGTGAGCTCTTCCGTAGGATTGTGCGAGTATCCACTCATGGAGTACCGCATCGAACAGTTGGCTCGGTCGGCGGGGGTCGCCGTCGACACCATCCGCTTCTACCAGGGCAAGGGCTTGCTCGACGCGCCTCGCCGCGAAGGCCGCGTGACCTGGTACGGAGAGGGCCACCTGGGGCG
>DATGVE010000102.1:0-32294 GCA_035300725.1 Candidatus Eiseniibacteriota bacterium
GCCCGAGGAGCTGGACCGCTCCGCCGGCGGCGGGTGGACGCCGCGCGAGATCGTCCATCACCTCGCCGACAGCGAGATGATGTCCGCGATCCGGATCCGGCGTCTGTTGACCGAGGATGAGCCGGTAATCCATGGGTACGACGAGCAGGCTTTCGCCCGATTACTCACCTCCGACCGTCCCATCGAGCCATCCCTCCAGGCCATGCGGTGGGCACGCGAGACCTCTGCCCAGCTCCTCGAGCGGATGACGGATGAGGACTGGCGAAAGGTGGGCACACACACCGAGAGCGGCCCCTATACAGCCGAGACCTGGCTGACGATCTACGCCGCGCACGCCCACGACCATGCCGCCCAAATCAAACGCTCGCGAGGAGGATCCTGAGATGGCAACTACACATTCAGTGGAAGCAGGTGCGCTCGCGCGGGCCGCAGCCGGGCGCGACGACGACCTGAAGGACCTGATCGAGGAACTTCGCATACCGTCGATCAGCACCCTGCCCGAGCGCCGCGAAGACTGCTTGCGCAACGCGAAATGGCTGCGCGACCGCTTCGAGCGGCTTGGCTTCAAGACGGAGATCGTCGATGTCATGAAGGGCGGCCTGCCCGTCGTGGTCGCCGACTGGAATGGCAAGCCCGGCCAGCCACACCTCACGATCTACGGCCACTACGACGTGCAGCCGCCCGATCCAATGGACGAGTGGAAGTCGCCTCCGTTCGAGCCGGAGGTTCGCGACGGGCTCCTCTTCGCGCGTGGTGCCGCTGACAACAAGGGCAACCACATGGCCACGGTCAAGGCGGTCGAGCATCTTTTCGCCGCCGGCGGGCCGCCGATCAACCTGCGGTTTGTGATCGAAGGCGAGGAGGAGATCAGCGGCGAATCGCTGCCGCGCTACATCCGCGCCAACGGATCACGGCTGAAGACCGACGCGGTCCTCATCTGGGACAGCAGCTTCGACGAGGACGGCCACCCGACACTGGCGACCGCCCTCCGGGGGTTGCTCTACGTCGAGCTCCACGCGCAAGGAGCCGCTGTTGACCTGCATTCGGGCGTGTATGGCGGCGTCGCACCGAATCCGATCAACACCCTCGCCCGCATCATCGGCGAGCTCAAGGACCGCCACGGACACATCACAATTCCGCACTTCTACGACGCGGTGGTCAGCCCGACTCCCGAGGAGCTGGCGGCCTGGAAGAAGAAGGACGCGAGATACGCGGAGACGATGAAGCGCGTGTCCGGAGCGAAGGCGCTGGAGGGCGAGGAAGGGTTCCTCGCGCTGGAACGGACCGGCAGCCGACCGACCCTCGACGCGAACGGGATCGTGGGCGGCTTCACCGGCGAGGGCAAGAAGACCGTCATCGCAGCCCGCGCCTCCGCGAAGGTGAGCATGCGTCTGGTTCCGAACCAGGACTGGAAGGCAATCCTGGCCGCCCTCGAAAAGCAGGTCCAGGAGCTCACGACTCCTGGCGTCGAGATCAAGGTCGACATGCTCGGCGCGGCGCCTCCGGTCTTGTGCGGGGTCGACCACCGCGCCGCGCAGGCGATGCGCGCCGCCTATAAGGAGGCCTTCGGCAAGGAGACGGCGCTGGTTCGGGTCGGTGGCTCGATCCCGGTGTCGATCGACTTCCAGGAGGCGGTCGGAGCGCCCCTCGTGATCAGCGGCATCGCGCAGTCCGACTGCGCGATCCACTCACCCAACGAGCATCTCGTCGTCGACAACTACCACCGAGGAATCGAGGCGGTGATCAGGTTCATCTGCGGCCTCGCGACCGAGGCGTAACACCCGCTGGTAACGGAAGTCAAGTATGCGGTCCGTCACAAGCTCGGGAGGTGCTGATTTGGAGAGGCTCGTCCGGAAACTCGTTGCCATCGCGGCGTGCGTCGTGACCTTGACCCTCACCACTGGGATCAGCGCGGGCGCAATCGTGACCCCCACGACCGGTCAGCCCGGTGCGCCCAACAACACCTGCGGAACGCTCAACCCGGTCACGCCGGGTAATGCGGTCAGCGCGCCCGGCTCGGTGTTCAACCCGGCCGGCCAGTCCGGCACCGTGTACGCCGGAAACCCACTCACACACTCTTTGATCGCGAACAGCTCGGCGGCCGTGTCGCAGTACGACACCGCTTGCGTGCGCCTGAGCCACTAGACCCTCTGGACGCGAGGCCGGTCGTATGAGGCCGGCCTCGCGGCTGGACTAGGCGGGGATCAGCTCGAAGGTCGCCCGCTCGCCCGGCGTGAGGTCCTGGTCAGGTTCCGATGCCTTGACGGATACGCCGTACTTTGGCCCGTACATCCGCGACACAGCGCGGGCCTCGTCTGGATCCGGAACGAGCCGCGGCTTGACCTTTACCGTGGCCCTTGCCAGCTGGAGCAGAGCCTCACCACGAGCGATCAGGTTTTGGGGCCACTGCCGGACGAGACCCTGGCCGGAGCGAATGTACAGACGAGTGCCGTCGGTCGTGATCCAGATTGTGACTTCGTGTGGCTTTCCTGTCTTGCGACCGTAGGTCGTGAGCTTGACCTCACGCTCGACCTTCGCAGCCTCGATCACGTCGGGGCGAAATGATTCCATCACGTATCACTACGCGGCGAATTCATTTCGTATTCCCGCAGATGATCAGGTCTTCTTTGGTCCCGAGTCGCTGCGCGCGCGCTGTGACGCCACGACGACCATCACGATGCCGACCGCGATGATGATGTAGCCGGCCAGCAGAATCGCGACGCCCACGATTTCAAGCGCCGGGTTCGAGTCCGCCGCGACGGTGCTGATGCTTGGGCCGACGAGGACGCAGATCGCACCGAGGATCGCCACCATGCCGCCTCGGGAACGGAGGGTGGCCACCAGTCTTTTCACGACCGGAGTATGTCGAATTTAAGTCTCCCGATGGGAAACCATTGACAATCGGACAGGGACCGCCTCTGATATGTGGTGGTGCCGGTGGGGACGGCCCGAGCGCCGTTGCGCAAGTTGTTTTTCAAGGAGGGTGGTGGTGCGCCGATTAGCCGCGTGGACGATCCTGACTGGGACTTTTGTTCTGCTGGCGGTCTTCGCGCCAGGGGTGACCGCTTTCGCGATTGGTAGCCCGCCAGGGGGGTTCGTCATCCCGGTTGGCTCCACGGCAAGCTTCACCAACATCCAGTTCTCGGCGTGCAACAGTCTCACCTGGGGCTACCAGCTGAATGGCGGTTCCAATCAGGTCAAGGCCACATTTCCCGGCGGCTGCGGCTCAGGCACGGCATCGGATGTGACAATCGGGCCCTTCGCGGCGGCTATGACGCTGCGCGTCTTCTTGACCGACAACCACTGCAGCATGACCTACTACTCCGACGGGACACCCGTCGACCACGTGATCGTGTCGGGGACCAACCCGTGGCTGTTGAGGTTCAGGGATTCTGGCGGTAACTGCGAGATACGAACGACAACCGCCACTAACTTCGTGGGCTGCAACTTTTGTGTGAACCTCGCGATCTCCGACCGCGCCATTACCGTCAGCGGTACGAATGTTTCCGCGTCCGAGGCCAAGCCTTTCACTGGCACCGTAGCCGCCATCACCGATCCTGACACCAACGCCACAGCAGCCGAGTACTCGGCCACGATCTCCTGGGGTGATGGCAGCAGTTCATCCGGGACCGTCAGCGGAACGGGAGGCCAGTTCACCGTCTCCGGCACCCACACCTATTTGGAGGAAGGCACGTACCACCTCACGGTGAGGGTCACCGACACGGACAATCCCTCCAACATCGCAACGGCGACCCCGACCGCTAATGTCGCCGATGGCGCGCTGACCGCGACTCCTTCGTGCGCAGCCACCTCGCTGCACACCTACAACGGTCGAACGGCCACGTTCACGGACGCGGCCAGCCCGTTCGGAACTCGCTCCGATTTCTCGGCAACCATCAATTGGGGTGACGGCACCACGTCCGCCGGGACGGTCACCGGTGCCAACGGCGGTCCGTACACGGTCAGTGGCTCGCACACCTACGCCGCGACCGGCGTCTTCACCATCACGACAAACATCAGGGACGTAGGCGCCAGCACGGCGGCGACGTCATGCAACACCGTCGATTTCTCATTTGCGCCAGGCGGTGGCAGCTTCGTCATCGGCGACAAGAACTCAGGGACCGGTAGCTCGGTCACGTTCTGGGGCGCGCAGTGGGCGAAGCTCAACTCCTTGAGCGGGGGCGACGCGCCCCGAAGGTTCAAGGGCTTCGCCGAAACTCCGAAGGTTCCGGCCTGTGGCATCGCGTGGACCGCCGATCCGGGTAACTCGACACCCCCGCCGGACGGGCCGCTGCCCACCTACATGGGGGTGATCGTGACCAGCGATGCCGACAAGGACGGATCCGCCACCTCGGGCGACACTGTCCACATCGTCGTCGTCAAGACCAGGCCAGGCTATGCGCCGGACCCGGGCCACGCGGGCACGGGCACGGTCGTGATCAAGGTCTGCTAGCGGGCCGACTCGTTTGTGGGAGGGGCGCTCCGGCGCTCCCTCCCAAATTCTGAAAGACACCGCTGGCGCCACACATGCCTAATCCGTGCATTGAAGGGCATGGTTGGCGCCAGACGTACGGAATCGGCGGCGCGCGGGGTAGGTGGCGGAGAGGGAGAGATTTGAACTCTCGATAGGCTTGCACCTATAACGGTTTTCGAGACCGTCGCTTTCAACCGGGCTCAGCCACCTCTCCGGGTCGTTTGTGAGCGTACCAACGCTCAGCGGGGGGAAGATGGCGGTCCCGACCGGATTCGAACCGGCGTTCTCGGCCTTGACAGGGCCGCGTGTTTGGCCAGGCTACACCACGGGACCGACAGCGGCTAAGTCTACCAACGGCCGGGAACCAGGCCTGACTCACACCGTTTGGCCACCGTTTAGGCGGAGCGCGCCAACCCCATACCTATAATTCCAAGGGCGTGAGCGACACAGAGCGGCTTGGAGGGGGGTCACCGGACGAGCTCCGGAAACGGTTCCAGATCCTGGAACGCGTGGCGATCTTCTTCACTCTTCCCGACAACGTCCTCCACGCCCTGGCCCGCCGCCTGGCTCCGGCCTCAGCGACCAGGGGATCCGTGATCGTCCACCAGGGGGACCCTGGCGACACCATGTTCGTGGTTGAATCGGGGCGCTGCGAGGTCTTCGTCGAGGAGTCTCCCGGCCACACGATCACCATCGCGCTCATGGGGCCGGACGACTTCTTCGGAGAGATGGCTCTGATCTCTGAGGAGACCCGCACCGCGAGCGTGCGCGCCCTCGAAGACTGCAAGCTGCTCACGCTCGACCGCAAAACGCTCTACGAGACGCTGCCCGCCGACTCCGACGCCATCATCGAGCTCACCAAGCTCGTCGAGCAGCGCAAGGACACGCTCCCCAACCTGATCGCCCGGGCGCGGATGGTCGCGCCTGAGCAGGCGGCCTCGACCGTCGCGGTGTACTCACCCAAGGGCGGTTCGGGTCGCACCACGCTCTCGGTCAACCTGGCGGCTGCACTCGCGAAGAGGTTCCCGGGCGAGGTGCTCCTCGTCGACCTTGCTCTTCCGTACAACCACGCGGCGTTGATCTCGTACCTCACGCCGACCGGCTGTCTGGCCGCGGCGAGCCAGGTGCCTCCGGCCAACTTCGAAGAGGCAGTGCTCGGAGCGATCCTGCACCATCCCGGCGGCATGATGCTGCTTCCGGGTGTGCTGCGCGCGGAGCAGGCCGACCTCATCACCGTCGACCTGGTCAACCGCGCGATGGGCATCCTGGTCAACGCGTTCCGCTACATCGTGTTCGACCTTGGCGTGGCGTTCACCGACATCGTGATCAGCGTGCTCGACCACTCGCAGCGAGTGCTCGTGCTGGTCACTCCCGAGCTCTCCTCCTTGAAAGACGTGGGCGAGCTTTTGAACATCTTCACCAATGTCCTGAACATCGTGCCCGGGCGCGTCATCCTCGCGCTCAACAACAAGGTCCCGAAGTCGGTGGTGAGCAAGGAAGACGTCGTCCGCACGCTGAAGCAGGAGCTGGCGGTCGAGATCGACTTCGACGGCACCAAACCTGACGAGGCGGCGGTCAAAGGCGAGATCCTGGTGCTCACCGACCCCAAGAGCGCCATCTCGCGGGGCGCCGAGCAGCTGGCCCAGCTGATCGCCGGGTCGACCTCCGCCGAGGGGAAGAAAGAAGCCAAGAAAGGCGGGTTCAAGCTGGGCCGGGGTTAAGCGCTCGATTTTCCCCACCCTGGACTGGTAACATCCGGGGCGTGATCGAACAAGAAGCTGTCGTCCAGCTAACCTCCGACGCTCAGGCTCGCCTACGGGACCTCCTCGCCAAGGAAAACAACCCACAGCTCGCGCTCCGGATCTTCGTCAGCGGCGGAGGCTGCTCCGGCATGCAGTACGGCATGGCCTTCGACGACAACCGCCGGGCCGACGACCTCGTGATCGAGCAGGACGGCGTTCAGATCATCGTCGACGACTTCAGCGCACCCTACATCCGCGGCTCGCAGATCGACTACGTCGACAGCCTGATGGGCGCCGGCTTCACGGTGCAGAACCCGAACGCGGTTCACTCGTGCTCATGCGGCACCTCGTTCGACACCGGCGAAGACGCCGGCGGCGCGAAAGCGTGCGGCTGCGGCCACTAACCCTCTAGACAAACAACCCAGGCGCCGGTTTCCGGCGCCTTTTCTTTTTGCCAGACACCGGTCGCCGGGCGCCCCTAATCTCTTTCTGTGGGAATGCTGAGATCCAGGCGGATGCGAGAGACCGTTCTGCTGACGCTTGGCGTGATCACGCCCGTCGGCATCCTCGCCGTCAACGGGTCCGCGTTCGTGATGGTGCACCTGGATCAGTTCCGCATCGGCATCGCCGCATGCGCGCTGGTGAGCGGCCTGGTGCTCAACGGCCTGACCGCGTGGTGGCTGCTGAGATTGGCCAGCCGCAGCGCGCCGCCGCTGTACCGCGAATACCGCTGGTGGGCAATCGGCGTCGCGGTGCTGATCGTATTGCTCACTGCCGCCGGGGGTGGCTACCTGACCTACCTGGGCCTTCGCGACCCGAAACACCTGCCTGACACTCTCTCGGTTGTCGTGGCGACGTTCATGATCGGGCTCCCGTTCGCCATCACCCTCGCCGGCCGCCGGCTGGCCGGGATGGGCGGGATCATCCCGGTCGACGAACCCGCCGGAAAAGAAAAGAGCCCCTCGCCGAAGCGAGGGGCTCGTGTGAGCCGAACTTAGAGACTGGCCTAGGGCCTCCTTACATCATGTCCGGGGACATGCCGCCCATGCCGCCACCGCCGCCCCGCTTCTCTTCGGGAACCTCGGTCACCATCGCCTCGGTGGTAAGCACCATCGCGGCAATCGACGCTGCGTTCTGCAGTGCAGAACGGGTCACCTTGGCCGGGTCGACGATTCCGGCTTCGAACATGTTGACGAACTTGTCGTTGAGGGCGTCGTAACCCATTCCGGGCTTGCCCTTGCGAATCTCTTCGATGATGACGGAGCCCTCTTTGCCGGCGTTCATGCAGATCTGCCTGACCGGCTCCTCGAGCGACTTGCGAACGATGTTGACACCGGTCGCCTGGTCGTCTTTGAGGCCGAGCCCGCCGTCGAGCTTCTTCTGCGCGTTCAACAGCACGGTGCCGCCGCCCGCGACGATGCCCTCTTCAACCGCGGCCTTGGTCGCGCTGAGCGCGTCCTCGATGCGGTGCTTCTTCTCTTTCTGCTCCACCTCGGTGGGCGCTCCGACCTTGATCACGGCAACGCCGCCGGCGAGCTTCGCGAGGCGCTCCTGCAGCTTCTCCTTGTCGAAGTCAGAGGTGGTCTCCTCGACCTGAGCCTTGATGGCCTTGATCCGAGCCTGGATGGCGTCCGGCTTGCCGGCGCCTTCCACGATCGTGGTGTTGTCCTTGGTTACGGTCACGCGGCGCGCATGGCCGAGCTGCTCGATCTTGGTCTGGTCGAGCTTCAGGCCGAGGTCTTCCGAGATGACCTGGCCGCCGGTGAGGATGGACATGTCCTCGAGCATCGCCTTGCGGCGGTCACCAAATCCGGGCGCCTTGACGGCGACGGCGGTGAAGGTGCCGCGCAGCTTGTTGACGACGAGTGTGGCGAGCGCCTCGCCCTCGACGTCCTCAGCAACGATCAAAAGTGGCTTGCCGTGCTGGACCACGCGCTCCAAAACGGGGAGCAGGTCCTGGATGGCTGAGATCTTGCGGTCGGTGATGAGGATGTATGGGTCCTCGAGCACCGCCTCCATCCGCTCGGGGTTGGTGACCATGTAGGCGGCAACGTAGCCGCGGTCGAACTGCATGCCCTCGACCACTTCGAGCTCGGTGGCCATGGCCTGGTTGTCTTCGACGGTGATCACTCCGTCCTTGCCGACCTTGTCCATCGCGTCGGCGATCAGGCTTCCGATCTGCTCGTTCTGGCTCGAGATCGCCGCGACGTGAGCGACGTCCTCGTGGCCCTTGACAGGTACGGAAAGCCTCTTGATCTCATCGACGATGGCCTCGACGGCTTTCTCGATGCCGATCTTGAGCTGCATCGGGTTGGCACCCGCGGCGACGTTGCGAAAGCCTTCGCTGATCATGGTCTGCGCCAGGATCGTGGCCGTGGTGGTGCCGTCACCGGCCACGTCGTTGGTCTTGGTCGCCACCTCGCGCAGCAGCTGCGCGCCGGTGTTCTCCATGGCGTCTTTGAGCTCGATCTCGCGCACGATGGTGACACCGTCGTTGGTGACCGTCGGGGCGCCGAACTTCTTCTCGAGGACGACGTTGCGGCCCTTGGGGCCGAGCGTGATACGAACTGACGAGGCGACGATGTCGATGCCCTTCTTAAGGGCCTGCCTCGCCTCTACATCGAATGTGACAATTTTTGCCATATAAACTCCCCTCTTACTTCTTCTTTCCGTTGGATGAGACGACGGCGAGAACGTCCTTCTCCGAGACGATCAGGTACTCGATCTCGTCATGCTTGAATTCGTTTCCGGCGTACTTGGCGTAAAGCACCTTGTCGCCGACCTTGAGCTCCATCGGCACCTTGGTGCCGTTGTCCAGGATCCTTCCGGTACCGACTGCCTCGACGATGCCCTCCTGGGGCTTCTCCTTGGCGGTCTCCGGAAGCAAGATCCCGCTCTTGGTTTTCTCCTCTTTGTCGACGGGCTTGACCACTACGCGGTCGCCTAACGGTCTCAGATTCATGTGCGCCCTCCTCAGCGAGCTTGGTTTTTGATTAGCACTCCCGTCACCTGAGCGCTTAGCACTCAGAGGGGTCGACTGCTAAGTCTACTACCCGCCCGGAGCGAGGTGTTAAACCTCGTCCGGCTCTTCAGGCTCCCCTTCGGGCACCTGCTCGGCCTGCCGGATCAGGTCCCGGGCCGTTCCCGCCTGGTCGTCCGGAACCATCACCTGGGCGTCGGTGAAGTTGACGCCCACCCCATAGCTGTGGTCGCCGAAGACCTCGACCCGCAGCCCGTGGGCCTGCAGAACAGCGGCGATCAGGTCGCCCTGGATGCGCTCGCCCCGAAACACCACCGCCCAGCCCTTGACGCCCATCCGCTACCAGCCTAGCGAGGGGTCGACGGTCGCCGCCTGGAGCCCCACAACTGCGGAGTAGTGGCCGGCGGCGGCGATCATGGCCGCGTTGTCGGTGCACAGCTCGAGCGGCGGCATCGTCAGGCGGGCCCGGTCGCCGACCACCTCCGCCGCCCGCCTGCGCAGCAGCGTGTTGGCGGCCACGCCGCCGGAGACGACCACCTCGGGGTACGGGTGGTCGGTCAGGGCGGCGTCCAGCTTCTCTAGCAGGGACTCGACCACCGAGTGCTCGAAAGCGGCGGCCAGGTCGGCCCGGTCCTGCGGAGTCGCCGACTCGCCGAGATCGCGGAGGCGGTAGAGCAGGGCAGTCTTCAGGCCGCTGAAGCTGTACTCCAGGCCCGCGAGCGACGGCCTGGGCAGCGGCTGCCGGCGGGCATCCCCTGTGCGAGCCAGCCGGTCCAGCGCCGGGCCGCCGGGGTAGCCGAGGCCCAGCATGCGGGCTGCTTTGTCGAATGCCTCGCCGGCGGCGTCATCTCGGGTTCGGCCGATGACCTCGAACCGTCCGTGCTCCGGCATCCTGACGAGGTCCGAATGCGCGCCGCTGACGACCAAGCCCAGGAGCGGAGGCTCGAGATCCTGGCGCGCCAGCATCGCAGCATAGATGTGGCCCCACAGGTGGTTCACCCCAGTCAGCGGCCGCGACCAGCCGGCCGCAAGGCCCTCCCCCACGCCGACACCAACCAGCAGGCAGCCGGCAAGTCCGGGACCCCGGGTGACCGCGATCAGGTCGAGGTCAGAAGGCTTCGTCCCGGCTCTTTCCAGGGCAAGGTCGAGCAGGTGCGGCAGGCGCTCCAGGTGGTCGCGCGCCGCCAGCTCCGGGACCACGCCCCCGAACTCCTTGTGCAGGTCGACCTGGGAGTGGATGACGTTGGCGAGAATTCGCCTGCCGCCCTCGACCACCGCGACGGATGTCTCGTCGCAGCTGGTTTCTATTCCGAGGGTTAAGCCGCTGATCAGTCGCCTTTGGTGATCAGGTCGCGGCGGAGGCCGCGGACGTCGGCGTCGATCCGCTCCAGGTTCAGCTCGTAAGCCTTGCGGAAGCGCGGCGAGTGTATGGAGTCCGACCACATCACGATCGCGTCCTCACCGTTGTCCGTGTAGTAACCCTTGCGCCGGCCGATGACCTTGAAGCTGAAGGCTTCGTACATGCGCATCGCGTTCTCGTTGGTCGTGCGCACCTCGAGCGTGACCCACTTCGCGCCCATGTCGTAGGCCGCCTGCACGAGGCCTGCGAAGAGGATGCGGCCGTAACCGCGGTGCTGAAGGTCCTGGCGCACGCCGATGGTGGTCACGTGGGCCTCGTCGTACATGCGCCACATTCCGCCGTACCCGACGATCGTCGGATCCAGGTCCGGCGCTTTGAATCCGGCCGGCTGCTCGACGAGTCCTTCCTGACGCAGCACCACGTAGTGCGCGCTGGATCGCGAGGCCAGCTCCCGGTAGTAGGCATTCCGGGGCCACGGTGTCGCGAAGATCTCGCGCTCGATCTCCTGGACCGTCGCCACGTCGGCTTCGCGCATGACTTCAAGCGCCAGTTGCTGGCGGATCTGAACCATCATTTCACCGGTGGTGAGAACGACTGCATGTACTCAAGTTTGAGACTACCATAGGGAACTTCGTCCGCCGACTCGAGCACTAACGACGCCGCGGAACCGAAGGATCGGAGCTCCCCCTCGGGCTTGAGGCGCAGGCCAGCGACGCTCAGCAAAGCCTCCGTGGCGGGCCGCAACCAACCGACCACTTGAAGGTTTTGCGGGAGGATCTTCGGCAGCTCGCCCGGCTCGGCAAGCCCCTCCTCCCGGCCGGGAACGAGGAAGTAGACCCTTCCTCTCCCTGCTTCGGCAGCCGCGAGCACCGGCTCCTCGCTGCGGGCGGATTGAAGGCGAAGGCTCGGCAGCGGAAAGATCGGAATCCGCAGACCCATCGCAAGGCCAAGACCGAAGGACACGCCGGCGCGAAGGCCGGTGAACGAACCGGGGCCCGTCGCCACGGCCACCGCCGTCAACGCCTCACGCGCGACCAGGTCGCGAAATGCAGCCGGGAGGTCGAACGTCCGGCCGGAGGGGTACGTGGCCTCGTTCACGGGCTTTCGCGATGCGTCGAGCAGCGCAAGCGCGGACATTGCTGAGGAAGTGTCGATGACGAGAATCACCTGTGCAGGTCGCGTTTGACACGGATCATTCGGCGATCGCCCTCCAGGTGCTCCAGGTGCACAAGCGCCGCTTTGGGCGCGTCGAGCCGGTCGCCCCACTCGACCACGGCAGCCCCCTGGTCGAGCAGCTCGTCAAGGCCCAGGTCGGCGAGCTCGGACGACCTTTCGATGCGATACAGGTCGATATGGGCGAGCTTCACGCGTCCCGCATACATGCGCACCAGCTGAAACGTTGGACTCGCCACCGGCGCCGATGACCCGATGCCGCGAGCCACGCCGCGGACGAATGTCGTCTTTCCAGCTCCGAGCTCGCCCGTCAGCAGGACGAGGTCACCCACACGCAGGCGCTTGCCGAAGCGCTCGCCGAAGGCCTCCGTCTCCGCGGGTGACTTGGTGACGTGGTCACGCAAAGTGGTCGTAGCCGCTGAGCCTCGTTTTCATCGGATTGCCGTCGGCGCCCACGACCACGACCGTGGGGTCCTCGGTGAGGACGCCCAGCGTTCTCAAGCCGGCCCTCTGGATCAGCTCTTCTGGACCGACGCACACGAGCTCGGCTTCTTCCCCGCTGGTCAGCGCGTCCTCCAGGGTCGCCCCGTCGGCGACCGGGACCTCGGCGCTTTTAAGAATGCATCCGGCGCCAGAAAAGGCGGCGAATTTCTGCATCTCGCGCACGAGTCCGTCGGAGATGTCGCCGCAGCAGAGCCCCGCCGCGTTGAGGCGGCGGCCCTCATCCAGCCTTGGCAAGAGCCTCAGGGACCGGCGCTCACGAAGCGCGAGCGCAGACGCTCCCAACGGCCCCGTCACCGCCACCGCCCATCCCGGCTTCGATTCGCTTCGGGCCAGCGGCCGCCGATCGGTGCGCCCGACCACGGTGATGGAAAGCACCGCCGGACCGTCGATCAGGCTCATGTCGCCGCCGGCGATCAGCGTCTTCGTGATGTGCGCAATGGCGGCCATGCCGTCATAGAGCCCGACGAGGTTTTCGACCATCCACGTATTCGGGATCGCGATCGAGGTCAGCGCCCACGTTGGTGTCGCACCCTTCGCGGCCAGGTCGCCGAGCGCAAGCGCGAGGGACCGCCAGCCGGCGTCCTGCGCGCTCATCCAGCCGAGGTCGAAATGGACGCCTTCGACGAAGAGGTCAGAGCTGGCGATCGTGAAACCGCCCGACTCCGCGATGACCGCCGCGTCGTCGGCCCCGGGGGGCACCTCGATCGCCTTGGCCGGCGCCAGGTAGGGCTTGATCTTTTCGAGCAGGCCGAACTCTCCGAGGCCTTCTACTTTCATGTCGAGGTCAGCATCGCACGCAGGCGCCGGGCGGCCTGCTCGGGGTCGAGCGCTTCGGCGACCGCGCGGATGACGCAGGCGCGCCGCAAACCCGCCGCGGTCAGCTGCGCGATATTCGATTCGTCGATGCCGCCGATCGCAAACACAGGCACCTTCGAGCCGGCCAGGGCTGTGATGGCGGCCACACCCTCGGGTCCGATGACCTGTTTTTCGCTTTTGATCGGGGTGGCGAAGACGGGTCCGCTCCCCAGGTAATCGGCGCCTTCCACGATCGCTGCGCGCGCGGTCTCGGGCGTGGACGCCGACGCGCCGATGAGGAGGCGACCGTCTGCGATGCGGAGCGCCGCAGCGATGCTCAGGTCATCCGGCCCAAGGTGCACGCCATCGGCTTTGCTGAGCAGTGCGATGTCGACGTGGTCGTTGACGATGAAAAGCGCACCTGAACGAGCAGTGATTTCACGAATGCGCCGCGCCAGCGCGAGCAGCTCGCCACGAGCAAGTTTCTTGTGGCGAAGCTGCAGGACGTCCGCTCCTCCGCGCAAGGCTGCTGCGGCCACTTCGAAGACATGGTCGGGCGGCGCGTCGGGAGTGATGACGTATAGGTGAGCGGCAAGAAGTCTTTGGAGGCTGGTGGACACTTAAGCCCCTCACCCTAGCCCTCTCCCCGAAGGGGAGAGGGGACCTGACTAGAAAACGCTAGGACAGGATCTGGCGAAGCTTTTCGCGGAAAGCCGGAGGTGCGGCGTCGCATTCGCACGAATGCTTGACCAGCCGCTTGAGGTGAGCCTGGAACTCGTAATGGTCGGTGCAGTCAGGACATGCTTCGAGGTGGAGCTGCATCTCAAGTATTTCCGTCGAGTTCAGCTCCCGGTCGACAAACCGATCGAGCTTATCCGCACATTCCTGGCACTTCATGTTTGCACCTGCTGGCTGCCGTTGCCGCGGACGATACCTGATTCCAACGCGTAGTCATAGAGGGATTTTTGGAGCTGCTGGCGGGCTCGGTGCAGGCGGGACATGACGGTCCCGATCGGCACCCCGAGCGCCGTCGCGGCGTCCTTATAAGAGAACCCTTCGACATCGACCAGGAGGACGACCTCACGGTGCAGGGGGGGAAGCTTTTCCACCGCGGTCACGACCTCAGAGGCGGCCAGCTTGTCGAGCACGTCGGCCTCGGGCCGTGCTCCTTCGTCGCGCAGCTTTTCGTAGAGCACGAACTCGCCGACGTCGTCGAGGCTCACGTCTTCTTTCCGGGAACCTTTGAAGCGGTCCCAGAAGAGGTTGCGCATGATCGCGAAGAGCCAGGCCTTCATGTTCGTGCCCTGCTGGTAGCTGTGCTGGTAGCGGAGGGCGCGAAGATACGCCTCCTGGACGAGGTCCTGGGCCTGGTCGGGATCACGGGTGAGCCGAAGGGCGCCCCTATAGAGAGTGTCGAGATGGGTCAACGCCTCCTCTGCGAAGGCAGTCCGGGCTGGGCTTTCCGCCATCAGTACTGCCAGTTTAGATTCACCTGCCTCGCGTCATGTGGAACGGCCAGTGCGCGGCGGCTATTCCGAGTACCGGCGCTCCACCCGAGGTCCGATCGAGGTGAGGACCTCGTAGGAGATGGTGCCAGACCACTCCCCCACCTCTTCGGCGGTGATCCGCTCGTCGCCGTCAGCCCCGATCAGGGTCGCGACGTCGCCGGCCTGCACCTCCGGGACGTCGCTGACGTCAAGGGTGATGGCGTCCATGCTCACCACGCCGATCAGGGGCGCTCGCCGGCCTCGCACGAGGACTTCTCCTCGGTTGGAGCGGGACCGGTGGACGCCGTCCGCGTAGCCGATCGCCACCGTCGCGACTCGCCTACGCTCGGGAGCTTTCCAGGTCGCGCCGTAGCCGACCGTCGCGCTGGGTTCGACGGTTTTGACGTGAGTCACCACCGACCGGAGGGCGAGCGCCGGCTGGGTGCCGGGCCACTCACAGCCATAGATCGCGATCCCGCACCTGGCCGCATCGAGCGCGAATTCCGGATGGCGCAGCGCGCCCACCGAGTTGCAGGCGTGCCGCATGCCGGGGTCGACGTCGAACGCGTCGATGGCGGCGCTGAAGCGCGCGAACTGAGCTTGCGTCATCGCGTCATCTGAGCCGGAGGAGGCGAAGTGCGTCATTGTTCCGGCCAGGCGCAGTCCCGGCGATTCGTGGATGAACCTGGCGAAACCCGGCGCCTCCTCGGGCGTGCACCCGAAGCGGCCCATGCCGGTGTCGATCTTCAAGTGGACCGGCACCGCCTCGTCAGACTCGCCCAGCGCCGACGCGAGCTCGCGGCTCGAGACGGCGATGCTCCAGCCTCCGTCAGCGGCCGCGTGTGCCTGGGCCACCGTGATTCCACCCATCACCAGGACGTCCTGAGCGCGGACCACGCCGTCGAGGGCGTGGGCCTCTTCCAGGGTGGCGACGGCAAGCCCGGTCGCGCCGCCAGCGAGCGCCGCCCGCGCCACCGGAACCTCGCCGTGCCCGTAGCCTCCCGCCTTGACGACGGCCAGAAGCCGGGAGCCTTTTGGCAGGTGCGCCAGGATGCGGTCGCAGTTGGCGCGCACCGCGCCGAGGTCGACGTCCGCCCAGCGAAGTGAAGTGGTCAAAGTGTCAGGCGACGGAGTTCCGCCGCATATTCGCGGCACTGGCGGCCGGAGCCAAGGAAAGGGTGGCGCAAGGAGGAGCGCATCCGTGGATGCGTGACTCCGCAGCGCCGGGCCCCTTGACGCAGGCTTCAGCGCCCTCCGGGGTCCCCGCGAAATCGAAGATTTCGTGGGGTGGGATGGCGCCCGGCCGCCAGGGCTGATGAAGATGCAAGGAACTTCCGGCGCCTGACACTAAAGGCCGCCCTGACGGAGCACGTTCATCACGAGCGGGATCTCGAGCAGCAGGTCACCGGCCAACAGACCCGACTCGCCCAATCGCTGGGAGATCCGCCGGCCGGCCGCGGCGTGGATGTACACGCCGGTGACCGCAGCCGAAAAGGGATCCGAGCCCTGCGCGATGAGCCCGCCGATGATGCCGGCGAGCACGTCGCCGGTGCCGCCCGTCGCCAGCGCAGGGACCTCGTGAGGATCCTCGCTGAGGCGGCCATCCGGGTGCGCGACCACGGTGTGGGCTCCTTTCAGGACCACCACCGCACCCCATTCTTTGGCCGCCTTGCGCGCGGCCGCGGTGCGGTCGGCGGCGATGGTCTCGATGGTCTTTCCGGTCAAGCGGGCCAGCTCGCCCGGGTGGGGGGTCAGCACACGGTTCTTTCCCAGCTTGCCCTTGCTCCGAGGCGACTCCGCGAGAGCGTTGAGGCCGTCGGCGTCGATCACGAGGGGGCAGTTCGCGTGGAGCGCGAGGTCGAGCACCAGGCGCCAGGTGGAGCTGTCCCGGCCGAGGCCGGGGCCGACCACGCCAACTTCAGCGGTCGACAGATGCCGCAGGATCGAGTCATAGGCCGCGTGGCCGACTGCCCCGGGCGCGACCTCCGGCACGGGGGTCGCCATGACCTCAGTGCACTTGGTGGCGAGGATCGGGTAAATGGTTTCCGCGACGAGCAGCCTGACCAGCCCAGCGCCCGTCCTGGCTGCCGCGGTGGCCGCGAGGTAGGCGGCACCGGTAAAGCCCAGGCTGCCCGCCAGCACGATCGCGGTGCCGAAGGTGCCCTTGTGAGCGTCGCGAGGCCGCTCGGGCAGGAGGACGGCTTCGGGGGCAGGCAGGAGGTCGTCTGCCACGTCCGGCATCTCGAGGTGGGCCGTGGCCACCGCGAGGTTGCTGTGGTGGGTGATGCTCACCTCGACGCGGGCGTTCTTGTGGTCGCCCAGCAGGCGCACTCGGGGGGCGCCGTTGGGACCCGGAAGGACCTCGATGCGCCGGCGAGGGAAGCAGATCCCCGTGCCGTCAAAGCACTTGATCACCGCTTCCTTGGCGGCCCACCGTCCGGCGAGGCGGTCGGGGTTGCCGGCGCAGTAGGCCTGCTCGGCTGGGGTGTAGACCTTGCGCAGGAAGCCTGGGCCGGAGCGCTTGACGGCGAGCGCGACTCGATCTACCGAAACGGCGTCAACCCCGATGCGCTGCATTGACTCCCATTGTGGTGCTCCCGCGGGGATGGAAGCTTAAGCCCCTCACCCTAGCCCTCTCCCCGATAGGGAGAGGGAACAACATCTTCCCTACTCCACTGTTACGGACTTGGCCAGGTTGCGGGGTTGGTCCACGTCTTGGCCCAGCCTCACCGCGACGTGGTAGGCGAAAAGCTGCAGCATCACGGTGTTGAGGATCGCCGACACGGCTTCCTCAGCCGCCGGCATATCGAAAACGTCGGACGCCACGCCATCGAGTGAGTGGTCTCCCCTCGTCACCAGGGCGAGCACCGGCGCGTCTCGGGCGACGATCTCGTGGACGTTGCTGACCATCTTCTCGCTCGTCGAGCTCGAGGTGCAGAGCGCGATGACCGGGAAGTCCTTGTGCAGCAGGGCGATGGGACCGTGCTTCAGCTCGCCGCCGGTCGTGCCTTCGGCGTGGACGTACGAGATCTCCTTGAGCTTCAAGGCGCCTTCGAGTGCCACGGGGTAGCTGAGGCCGCGGCCGAAATACATGAAGTTGGAGTACTTGCTGTACTTCCGCGCGATCGTCTCGATCTCCTTCTCCCGCTCGACCAGCTCACGCACCTGGTCCGGAAGCGCGCGCAAGGCTTCGACCAGCTCGTGCCTGCGCTCGAGCGAGACGCGACCGTTGACGGTGGCCAGGCGGAGGGCCAGCAAGCTGAGGCTGACCATGTGCGCCGCGAGCGTCTTTGTCGAAGCGACGCAGATCTCGGGTCCCGAATGAAGATAGATCGCGCCGTCTGCGTCTCGTGCTGCAGAGCTTGCGAACACGTTGGTGACGGCGACCGTCCTGGCGCCATGCTCCTTGGCCCGGTGCAGGGCGACCATCGTGTCCGCGGTCTCCCCGGACTGTGTCAGGACAACCGCCAGCGTATTGGGTCCCAAGGTGGGCCGCCGGTAACGGAACTCCGATGCGTCCTGCGAGCGGGCGGCGATTCCAGCCCAGTCCTCGATGAGGTACTCGCCCACCATCGCCGCGTGTCGCGATGTGCCCATGCCAAGCAGGAGAACTTCGTTGAAGCCGCGCAGCTCTTCGTCGCTGACGTCGAACTCGCGGAAAGAGACGAGACCGTCGTCGGTGAGCCGCCCGCGCATGGCGTTGGCGACAGCCTCCGGTGTCTCGTGGATTTCCTTGAGCATGAAGTGCGGGTAGCCGCCCTTCTGCGCCTGGCTCACATCCCAGTCGACCTGGATCAGCTTTGGCTTGACCGTCATCCCGTCCAGGGTTGAAACCTCGGCGCCGAGTGGAGTGATCGCCGCCACCTCGCCTTCACCGAGGACGAGCACGCGCTTGGTGTACGGGATGATCGCCGTGATATCGGAGGCGATATAAAACTCCTTGTCGCCGAGGCCCACAACGAGCGGCGCGTTGAGGCGCGCGCCGATCAGGAGCTCGGGGTCGTCGGTGGAGAACATCGCCAGCGCATACGCGCCCTTGATGCGCTTGAGCGCCGCGCGCACCGCCGCGAGGAAGTCGCCCTTGTAGTTGGCCTCGATCAGGTGCGGCACCACCTCGGTGTCGGTCTCCGAGGTGAACTCGTGGCCCTTCGCCTCCAGTTCGGCCTTGAGCTCGGCGAAGTTCTCGATGATGCCGTTGTGGACGACAAAGATCTTCCCGTGGCAGTCGGTGTGCGGGTGGGCGTTGATGTAGGTCGGCTTGCCGTGGGTGGCCCAGCGGGTGTGGCCGATCCCCATCGTGCCAGTCGGCATGTTGGCGTTCAGCTTCTCGATCAGGGTGTCGACCTTCTTTTCTGACTTGGTCAGGCTCGTCCGGGTTGCCTCGCCGGGCTTGGGGAGCTCCAGCACAGCCACGCCCGCCGAGTCGTAGCCACGGTACTCGAGCCGCTTGAGGCTCTCCATCAAGATCGGGGTGGCTTCGCGATCGCCCAGGTAGCCGATGATTCCGCACATTTCTTGACTAGAACTCCTGGAAAGGGGATTTCACTCCTGGAGGCTTGGACCAGTGGTGCGTTGAACGGGTGCGTCGGGGCGCAGGTTACACCCCGGGACCCCGCTAGGGGGAGGGCGAGACGGCCGGGTTGGGCGCGATCGTATAGATGACCCTGGCGATCGCCACCGGGCCGGTGATGCCCTCTCGATAGGGGATCGGGATCTGGAACGTCCTGCTCGAGGTCGCGCCGCCCAGATCGACCGCCGGAAGGGTGATGAAAGCGATCCCGGTGAGCGTGTCGGGAGGCCCGCTGATGACCACGGTGACGGGGTCGACCTTGACGTCGGTGATCCGGTACCCCGGCGCCGGGCCCCGGATGGGCGGCGCATCGATCAGGACCACCTGGCGGCTGGAAGTCCCCGGCTTGGCGTCGACGCGGACCTGCACTGTGCTTGGGTCAAGGCTGATCGCAGGGACGGTGTTCTTGGTCAAGTCGAGGGGCTGGGTGTTTTGATAGAGCACCACCTGAATGGCCGGCACGTTCACGCTGTCTGTCTGGACAGGGTTGGTGAAGTCGGCGTAGGCAAGCAGGTTCGTCTCCCATGACGCAGGTCCGGTGAAGACGACCTTGCACGGTGCGTTGGGACACTGCGCCTCTTTCTTGGTCCACGCCCACCCCGGCACCGGGCGCGCGGTGAGGCGCACGTCGACGGCAAGCGAGACGGCTTTGAGGGTGTCGATATTGAGCACGTAGGGGACGACAGGATCCTGGACCTTGACGTTTGCAATCAGCGGCCGGACGACGAGATTGACGTGTGTATTGGTGCCGGGCAAGGTCTTGCTCAAGTCGAACGAAGCGGCGACGTTGCGGGAGTTGACGATCGCGAGGGCGTCGGCCAGGCCGGTGACGGTGACGTTCGTCTTGGTCGGTGGGTCGATGACCACGATGTCGGGGCTGACGGTATAAGCGATGCTCACGTCCCTCAGCACCTTCTGAGTGACCGGGTTCTGCGCGAACGCGACCGCCCCAAGCATGAGCAAAGCAAGCCCCAAGGCCAGGAGCTTGAGGCGCCAGTCTTCGGTGATCAGGTTCACTTGCGGAACCTTAGAAAGCCGTTGCCGTTGCGGGGCGCCGGCACCTTGACGCTGACGCGGCGCCGCAGCCCGTCCCCATCCAGGTTGCGCGTGATCTTTCCCTCCTCAATGACTGAAATGTTTCCTGTCTCCTCCGAGACTACGAGGACAAGCGCGTCCGACGCCAGCGACAAGCCCAGCGCGGCGCGGTGGCGCGTGCCCAGCCTTTCGCGGATGATGCCTTCCTCCGGCAGAGGCAGCAGGCAGCCCGCGGCGATGATCCGGTTGCCGCGGACGATGACCGCCCCGTCGTGCAGCGGCGAGTTCGGATAGAAGATCGACTGCAGCATCTCGGCAGAGATCTCGCCGTTGATGCGGACCCCGGTCGTGGCGTAGTCCTCCAGTCCCACGTCGCGCTCGAACGCGATCAGGGCGCCGGTCTTCTTGGTGCTCAAGCGCTCTGCGGCGCGGATCGCCTCGGAGATCGCCTGGTTGTACAGGCCCGGGTTGTATCTCGAGAGCGGGCGGCCGATGTGACCGATCCGGCCGAGCTGGTCCAACACACGGCGCAGCTCCGGCTGAAACATGACGATGATCGCGATGATGATGAAGGCCGTGGCGTTCTTGAACAGCCAGGAAAGAAGGACTAGGTTGAACTGCGTGGCGATGACGCCGATGACAGCGAGCAGGATGAGCCCCACGACGATCTGCGTGCCTTGAGTCCCACGCAGCAGGCGCAGCAGCAGATACAGCACCACCGCGACAACTGCGACATCGAAGACCTCGATGACGCCGAGGTGGCGGATGACGTCGATCATCTGCTGGATGAACTGGGGCATCAGTCGGTCCCGAACAAGGACGCCATCAGCGCCATCTGCGCGTAGAGGCGGTTGCCGGCCTGGTCGAACACAACCGAGCGAGGACCGTCGATGACCTCATCGGTCACCTCCTCGCCGCGATGCGCGGGAAGGCAGTGCATGAACACCGCCCCGGGCGCGGCGTCCATCACAGCTTGGTTGACCTGGTACTCCGCAAAGGCCTTGCGCCTGCCGTCTCTTTCGCTCTCCTGTCCCATGGATGCCCAAACGTCGGTGTAGATCGCTGTCGCGCCGTCCAGCTCGGCGAGGTTGCTCGAGAGCTTGACCTGGAGCTTTCCCGTCGCGATGCTACGCGCGCGCTCGAGCACTTGAGCCTGGGGCTGGTAGCCGGGCGGCGAGACGACGGTGAGGGCGAAGCCGGTGAGCGCAGAGGCTTCGATGAGCGACGTCGTGACGTTGTTGCCGTCGCCGACGTAAACCACGTGCTGCTTCGGCAGCTCCCCACGGACCTCCTCGAGGGTGAGGAGATCGGCGAGGATCTGGCAAGGGTGCGAGCGGTCGGTGAGGCCGTTGATCACCGGCTTCTCGGATGAGGCTGCCAGCTGGAGCATGTCGTCATGGCTGCGGAGTCTCGCGACGACGCCATCCACGTAGCGATCCAGCACCCGGGCGGCGTCGGCGATGGTTTCCCTGACACCGAGCTGGACGTCCTGCTCCGAGAGGGTGGTGGTGGTGCCGCCAAGCCTTGCGATCCCCACCTCGAAGGAGACGCGGGTGCGGTGGGAGGGTTTCTGGAAGAGCATGGCAACGTGCCTACCCTCGAGCGGGCGGCCAGACCACCGGCCCTTCTTGATCTCGTGGGCAAGGTCGAGCACGTGGCGCAGCTCCTCGCGATCGAGGTCTGCGACGTCGAGAAAGTCACGCCCTTTGAGGGATTTTTTCCCCACGAACTCTGAGGCTACGCCGTGAGTTCGCGGGGACCCCTTTTTATTCACCGAAGCGATCATGACCGCTGACAGGAGCTAAAGGGCTGCTAAAGCCGCTAGAGTCGCGGTTCGATCAGCTCGCCGGCGACGACCGGCGAGATGGCCAGGTCGCGCGCGGAGTCGAATTCGGGCAGGCGGGCCCTCAGCCGTGAATCGTCCCGCAGCCGGATGATCAGATCACGGCAGGCCGGCGGGTCGAGGCCGAACTGCGCGGGCTTGAAGCGCAGAGGCGATTCAAACTTGAATTTGAGCGTCAGCCGGTCCGTGAGGCGTACGCGGGGCCACGAATCGGGTTCTGACAAAGTCACCGTTTCCATCGCCGCCCAGACGACGCTCATCTCGTGCTTGCCCTGGATCACCACGAGCCGGTCCCGGAAGAACCCGAGCTTGCCCGGCGGCCACGTCCTGAGCTTCCAGCCGGCCCACCCCGCGATGAGCAGGCCGCCCATGGACCCGGCGCCAAGGGCGATGGCGGCGACCCAGCCTGTGGGCAGGCTCATGGCCACTGCCCCCAGAGCGCCGAAGACAAGCGCGAAGGCTAGGCCGGCCACCGCCAGCGTCACGATCGACCTGCGTGCCCTCACATAGATCAAGCCCGCCCCACCAGCGAGTAGTGTATTCCCGGGCCGTGGACGTGGTCGCCGGGCCCGCGTCCCAAATTACCTGGAGTGTGTGGGCATGAGTGTGATCGCGGAGCGAGAATCCATCGATCAGGCGGTCTCCGGCAAGACGGTCTGCACCATATTCGCGGACGCGGTCGCGAAGTGGGGTGACAGGGACGCTCTGCACTGGAAGGTCGACGGGGAATGGCGAACCCTGACATGGAAGGGCTACCGGGACGAGGTGGCGGCGGTCACGCTGGCATTGCGTTCTCTGGGTTTTGGGCCGGGGCAGTTCGGGCTGATCATGGCCCGCAACGTGCCGGAGCACGTGATCGCAGACCTGGGCATCGTGCACGCCGGCGGCACGGCGATCAGCGTGTACAACACACTGGCGCCCGAGCAGGTCGAGTACGTGGCCAACCACTCCGAGGCGACGGTCGCGTTCGTGGAGGACGAGGGGTTCCTGGCGAAATTCCTCGCCATCCGAGCTTCCACTCCGAAACTGAAGCACCTGGTGCTGGTTCGAGGTCCGGCACCCGAAGGCGTCCTCACATGGGATTCTCTGGTGGCCAAGGGGCGGGAGCTTTACGCGAAGTCACCCGCCGATTTCCAGGCTCTGGCAAAAGCCGTTGGTCCCGAGGACCCGGTCAGCCTGATCTACACGTCTGGCACGACGGGACCGCCGAAAGGCGTGATGTATTCGCACAACAACATCGCATGGACCCTCGAGTCGATCCGCCGCTTCCTGGACCTGGGCAGCCACACGCTGGTCAGCTACCTGCCGCTCGCGCATGTGTCCGAGCGATTCACCTCCCAGTGGGGCGGGATGTTCAACGGCAACGACGTGTGGTTGTGCCCAGATCCTTCTCTGCTCTTGCCCTATCTCCTGGAAGCGCGCCCGACGGAATTCGTGGGCGTGCCGCGAGTATGGGAGAAGCTGATGTCGGGGATTCAGGCAGGGATCGCCGCGGAGCCGGATGAGACGAAGAGGGCGATGGCCCAGGGGGCGCTGTCCTCTGCCGTCTCCGTGTACCGGCTGCAGCGCGACGGCCAGCCGGTGCCCGCGGAGCTGGCCGCCGTGGTCGAGCGCGCGCAGCCGCTGTTCATGATGCTGCGCGCGAAGGTCGGCCTCGAGCGGTGCGAGGTGCGGATCACCTCGACCGCCCCGTGCAGGCCGGAGGTGCACGAATTCTGGGCCGCGCTCGGCATGCCGCTTTTTGAGGTCTGGGGCATGAGCGAGCTGACAGGTCCCGCGACCGCTGTACCGCTGAACGAGCACAAGGCACCTTCGATCGGCAAGCCGCTCGTCGGCGTCGAGGTTCGCCTCGCCGAAGACGGCGAGATCCTGGTGCGCGGCGGAAACGTGATGGTCGGCTACTACAGGGATCCGGAGAAGACCGCGGAGGCGATCGACTCCGAGGGTTGGGTGCACAGCGGCGACATCGGTGCGCTGGGCGCAGACGGTCAGTTCCGGATCGTGGATCGCAAGAAGGAGCTCATCATCACGTCGGCAGGCAAGAACATCTCGCCCGCCAACCTCGAGTCGCTGGCCAAGTCCAGCCCGATCATCGGCCAGGCGGTGGCGATCGGCGACGGGCTCAAGTTCATCTCGGTGCTTGTGGTCCTGGACCCGCAGGTGGCGCCGCTTTGGGCCAAGGCGCATGGGATGCCGGCCGCAACCATGGCTGAGCTGGCGGAGCACCCGCTCGTGATCGACGAGGTGAGGCGCGCGCTGGCGGTTGCCAACACGCACCTGTCGCGCGTAGAACAGTTCAAGCGGTTCACGATCCTGCCCGGTGAGTGGACACCCGAGTCGGAGGAGCTGACCCCGACCATGAAGCTCAAGCGCCGCGTGATCCACACCAAGTACAAGCCGCAAATCGACGCGATGTACGGCGACCCGGCGGGCGGCCATTCGGTGGATCCGGCGCGGGAGGCGGCGGCGAAAGAGGCGGACTAGGCGGGTTCTTTACCCGGAAAACCCGCATTCCACAGTGGAATACGTGTTTCGGCCCGCTTTCAAACCCGCATTGCACAGTGCAAATGCCTGCCTTGGACAGCGCCTCATTCGTGGGTATCTCGAAGGATCGAGTACATCGCGAGGTCCCGCCACGCGCCCGCCCTGTGCTGGGCTCCTCTAAGTACTCCGTCCCGCCTGAACCCAGCCTTCTCCAGCGCACGCTGTTCGGCAAGATTGTCAACGTCCGTAGCCGCCTCGACACGGTTGACGGTACTTGACGCAAACAGATACTCGGCGAGAAGGCGCTGGGCTTGAGAGCCAAACCCGCGTCCCCTCGCTTCAGGTATCAGGCTGATTCCGATGTTCCACGCAACAGACTCAGGATTTGGGCCGTACCGCACTTGACGCCAGGAAACTGAGCCGACGGATTTGCCGTCCGCACGCTCCACGATTAGAGTTCCCCCGAGCTCGGTGATTAGTCCGTTCTTCTTGATCGATTCCTCTACTGGCAACCGAGCCTTCACGCCGAAGTCATTGAATTCGCCTGAATAAAAGGTCGAGGACCGCCAGAGCGTGAGCGTCTCCACGTCTTCCAATGTCGCCCGCCGCAACCGGACCGCGGACGAGCCCAACGAATTCCCCGCTCCGGTCACGCGGACAGGCTAGCCCCTGGCTGAGGTCGCCGCCTTTGGCCTTGCCGGCGGCTTGAAGCCCATCACCGCCTCGGTGAAGAGGCGGGTCGCGAGCCGCGTCTTGGGCTCGCCTGTGCGCGAAGCGAGCTTCGTGAGCTGATCCACGACGCGCGGCTCGACGTTGAGCCTGTAGAGCTGCTTGACGACTGGCGCTTCTTTCTTCACTGATCTGGTCCTCCTGATGATTGGGTGAGGAATCAGTGTCGAGCCGAGATCGTCTGGTGCCAACCCAGGCTGTAAAGGACAATTTCTGCGCTTTGAACATGGACGCCCGCTGGCACCACGGCCAGACTCTGGCCGCTGGGCAGGTCGTGGAGTTCAAGGTGTGG
Source organism: Candidatus Eiseniibacteriota bacterium (assembly GCA_035300725.1). Taxonomy (GTDB): domain Bacteria; phylum Chloroflexota; class Dormibacteria; order Dormibacterales; family Dormibacteraceae; genus Palsa-870. Next base: position 25,469 of record DATGVE010000102.1, read on the forward strand.
GCGGAGCTGGAGCGCCAGTCGATGGGTGGCCTGCATATGTTCCTGCCGCTCAGGGATCTCGGCATCGACGGCGTGGTGCACAGGTTGGCCGACGGCGCATACCTGCCGGTGCAGGCGAAGGGCCGTACGTCGCTGACGCCTGCGGGGCAGGTGCACATCACCGTGACCGCAAGCAGCCTCGTGGACGAAGATGCGCTCATCGTGGCCACGCTGGTTGATGGAGAGCAGCTGGGTCGTTTCGTACTGGTCGTTGACGAGGGGACATTCCGGTCCCTCGCTGTGCATGACGTGGTCGAAGGGAAGGAGTACCTGACCGCAGCCTTTCAGCTGCACGAAGGTGGCCGGACGCGGTGGGCGCCCTACCTCGTGGCGCGCGAGCGATTGGCCGAGCGATTCGGCGCCGGCGCCTTACGCGAAGCACCACCGGCTGAAGACTGGCTTGCGCTTGGGACAGATCGCGGCCGCGTGGGTTTCCTGGGCGAGACCGAGGTCATTCGCAGGCTGGCGGAGGCAGAGGCGCTAAACCTCTTCCGACCGTTTCCGGACCTGGAGACGGTGGAAATTCTCGCCCTACACACGTCATCCCGTCGATTTCTCGGGCTGCAGGTGAAGACTGTGGGGTGGGACCAGGGCCATCTGGAAAACAAGGTTTACGTGAGGCGGTCGAGCTTCCGGCCCGCGCCTTCGACCCTCATCAGCGTGCTGGGCTGGAATCGCGATTCGAGCCGGTTCCAGGATGATTGCCTGCTCATCCCGAGCGAAGACCTGCCCAGCGTTGCGCGTGTGGAAGAAGTATGGATGGTGTTGGAGGTGCAACCCGGCAGTGCGAAGCACCGCCGGCTGGATCGCTATCGAGTGTCGTTGCCGTCTCTCGCCGCTGTCGTCGAGTCGATGCTGGCCTAAGCCAGCTTCGCGCCCACCCGGTCGATGCTCTCCGGACTCATGCCCGAGGCCTCTAGATAGTCGGGCACCCCTCCCCACTTTTGTGTCAAGTGCTCGAGCACGCCGAGGATTCGGTCCGGCGGGCAGCTGAACTCGTCGCGCATTTCGCTGCGGCGTTCGGGTGCCGCGGCCGCGATCCATTCCTGGTAACTGGCCGCCAGCTGGGCGTCGGTTTCCGCGAAGTCGCTTGCGATCGCTTCGTCGGGCACGCCGGCGAGGGACAGCAGCATCGCGGCCACCAGGCCAGTGCGATCCTTGCCTGCGAAGCAGTGGAAAACCGCGCCGCCTTCGGCTTCGGCCACCGCCTCGAAGATGGCGCGAAAAGCCTCCGGCCGTCCGTCCAGCATCCAAAGGTATCGCTCGAACATCCCAGATGCTTCGCCGAGGCCCAACATCATCGAATCGTCAATGAGCGGGACATGGCGATAGACCGCCCCTACCCCGTTGGTGAATGGGTTGGGCACTCTTGCAAGCTCGGTGTCGGTGCGAAGGTCGATGACCGTCGTCACGCCGTAGGCGATCAGCGCGTCGCATCCAGCCTGTGTCAGATGCCCGATGTCGTCCGAGCGCACGAGGACGCCCATTCGAGTGAGGCCACCCGGTCGCGGCAGACCTCCGAGGTCGCGCGTGTTCCGGCAGTCGGGCCAGTCGAGGCGGCGGGAAGGGCGCGAGCCGTTTAGCGCTTGGTGTATTGCGGAGCCTTCCGTGCTCTCTTCAGTCCGTACTTCTTGCGCTCTTTCATCCGCGGGTCGCGCGTCAGCAGGCCGGCCTTCTTCAGGGCGGGCCGGAAGTCAGGGTCGTACTTGATGAGGGCGCGTGCGATGCCGTGCGAGATCGCGCCCGCCTGGCCGCTCGTGCCCCCGCCGACGACCTTGACGCTGATGTCGAACTTGCGCTGCGTGCTCGTGATGCGCAGCGGCGCCAGGGCGGCCATCTCGAGGACCCTGCGTCCCAAGTAAGCAAGAGTGTCCTTCTCGTTGATGAGGACGCGGCCCTCGCCGGGCTGGATGCGGACGCGGGCAACCGCGTTCTTGCGCCGCCCGGTTCCTCTAGTGAATACGTCAGCCAATCTTTAGGTCTCCCTTGGCGTCGAAGGACAGTGCCTTCGGCTTCTGGGCCTGATGCCCATGCTCGGCACCGGCGTAGACGCGAAGTCGGGTGAGCATATCCGCACCGAGTGTGTTGCGCTGCAGCATCCCCCGGACCGCGTTGGTCAGCGGGAAGGTTGGGTCGACCTGCTGCGCCTTTTCCAGCGTGCGCGTGCGAAGGCCGCCCGGGTAGCCGCTGTAATGCGTGTAAGTCTTGCCACCGAGCTTGGCGCCGGTGACCTTGATCTTGGAGGCGTTGATCACGACCACATGGTCGCCGGTGTTCAGGTGCGGCGTGTAGGTGGGCTTGTGCTTGCCCTTCAGGACCTTCGCCACGCCTGAGGCAAGGCGACCGAGTACCTGGTCCGTCGCATCGACGACGAACCAATCTGACTTAAGGTCCTCGGCTTTCGCCGTCCACGTCTTTTGTTTACTCATCTTCTCTATTTAGTAGTGCGCCCTGCGCGCGCCCGGCCCTTAAGGTCTGCGGCTTTCGCCGTCCACGTCTTCTGCTTGCTCATTCTTTCTTTTTCGGGTTCCCTAGTAAATCACTTCCACCAACGTCAGACCCCCCGCCGGGGCCGTTTTCGCCGCCCGTCGCCTATCACGCGCTTTGAGGACATCTCCGACCCACTCCGGCTGCTTTCGCCCGCGACCGACCTCGGCCAGCGCGCCGGCGATGCTCCTGGCCAGCCCCCGCAGGAAGCCCTCCGCGACCAGCTCCAGCTCGACGACGTCCCCGCGACGCGTCACGCGTGCGGAGCGCATCTCGCGCACCCTCGCCTCGGGCGATTCCGATGCCGAGCAGTAGCTGGTCCAGTCGTGCTTGCCGACGAGCGCCTTCGCCGCCCGCGACATCGCGTCCACGTCGAGCGGACCACGAATCTGCCAGCAGCGACCCCGCTCCAGCGCCGGCCTCGAGGGCCGGTCCAGGTAGCGGTAGCGGTAGCGGCGCCAGCGCGCGGAGTAGCGAGCATGAAACTCGTCCGAAACCTCTTCTGCCGAGAGGACCGCCACGTCGGCGGGAAGCCTCGCGTTCAGCGCCGCCACCATCTTGTGCGGCGAGATCCGGCCATCCGTTTGGAAGTTCACGACCTGCCCTTCGGCATGCGCGCCCGCGTCGGTCCGTCCCGCCGCGTAGACCTTGAGGTCTTGGCCGGTGATCTCTCGAAGCGCCCGCTTCAGCTCGGCTTCGACAGTCCTTCCGTGTGCCTGCTGCTGCCAGCCGGCAAATTCACTTCCGTCGTACTCCAGCACGACTTTGATATTCACTTTTTAAGAGCCCCTCCTCTCCCGCACAGCGCTGAGAGACGATGATGGGCCGCAGGGTGACGGCCGGAGTAAATCCGGCCTGGGCACCACGCAATATTCAATTCCTAACGACTAGTCGACGAGTTCGATGATCACCATGGGAGCAGCATCCCCAAGCCTTGGACCCTTGTGGATGATTCGCGTGTAACCGCCCGGGCGCTCGGCGAGGCGCGGGATGAGGTTGGAGAAGAGCCGCTCCACCACGTCGGCCTTGGAGATGTCCTGGGCCACGCGCCGGCGCGCGTTGAGGTCCTGGTCCTTGGCCGTCGTGATCAGCCGCTCGACCCACCGCTTCAGCTCCTTGGCTTTGGGCTCGGTGGTGGTGATGCGGCCGTTCTCGAGCAGCGACGTGCAGAGGTTGCGCATCAGCGCCTTGCGAGCGTCGGTGTCTCGATTGAAGTGGCGGCCGGCTTTCTTATGTCGCATTCAGACCTAGCCGCGCAGGACCGTGCCCATCTCTTCGGGCTTGATGAAGCCCTTCTCGACGAGCTTCTCCTTGATCTCGTCGAGGGACTTGCGTCCGAAGTTGCGGAGGGCAAGCAGCTCCTCTTCGCGCTTCTGGAGGAGCTGGCCGACGGTCTGGATCTCGTTCGCCTTCAGGCAGTTGAATGCCCGTACCGAGAGGTCCAGCTCCTCGATGGGCGTGTCCATCAAGCGGTTCTGGCTGCCCTTCTCGCCGCGCATCTCTGCCTCGTGCTTCTCGATCGAGTCGCGGAAGCGCACGAACAGGTTCAGGTGCTGGGTGAAGAGCTCAGCCGCGTGGCTGACCGCTTCCTCGGGCGACATAGTGCCGTCCGTCCAGACCTCGATGAGGAGCCGGTCGTAGTCCGTCGACTGGCCGACACGGGTCTTCTCAACCGTGAAGTTCGCCTTCTCCACCGGGGAGAAGATGGCGTCGATGGGGATGACGCCGATGGGCTGGCCCTCGCGCTTGTTGCGCTCGGCGGGCACGTAACCCTTGCCGCGCTCGACGTTGAGCTCCATCCGCAGGTGGCCCTTGGCGGCCAGCGTGCAGATGTACAGGTCCGGGTTGACGATCTCGACGTCGGATGAGGCCTGGATGTGCGAAGCGCGCACCTCGGCCGGACCCTTGACGTCGAGCAGCAGGGTCACGGGGTCCTCGGTGAAGCTCTTGAGGCAGAGCTTCTTCAGGTTGAGGATGACCTCGGTGACGTCCTCTTTGACGTGCGGGATCGCGGTGAACTCATGCGCGACACCATCGATCTGGATCGACGTGACCGCCGCGCCCCACAGGGACGAGAGCAGCACACGACGAAGCGTGTTTCCGAGTGTTGTGCCGAATCCGGGGTCCAGCGGCTCGATGTCGAACTTGCCGTAGTTCGCGTTGGTCTCGAGCTTGCGGACCTGCGGGGTGACTGTCATTTGTGTGTCTATTGCCAATTGAAACTCCCTTTACCTCGAGTAAAACTCAACGATCAACTGCTCCTCGACGCCGGTCTCCATCTCGTGACGCTCAGGCCGGGCGAGGACCTTGGCGGACTTGTCGTCCGCGCTGAATGAAAGCCATGCCGGCACCGGCCGGACCTTTGACGACTCGAGCGCCACGTCGATCACACCGTTGGCGGGCTTGACCTTCAGCACGTCGCCCACCTTGAGCTGGTACGACGGCACGTTGACCGTCTTTCCATTGACCTCGAAGTGGCGGTGCGCGACGAGCTGTCGCGCCTGCTTCCGGGATGTGCCCAGACCCAACCGGTAGATCACGTTGTCGAGGCGAAGCTCGAGGTGGCGAAGCAGGTTGACACCGGTCACGCCGGGTTCCTTCGCCGCCGCGTCGAAGTAGTTGCGGAACTGCTTCTCGAGCAGGCCGTAGATACGGCGCGCCTTCTGCTTTGCGCGCAGCTGGATGCCGTAGTCCGACGTCTTGCGCTTGCGCGCCTGGCCGTGCATGCCGGGCGCGAACGCGCGGCGCTCGATGGCGCATTTCGGCGTGTAGCACCGCTCGCCCTTCAAGTAGAGCTTGGCGCCCTCGCGGCGGCAGAAGCGGCAGACGGGGCCGCTGTAGTTCGCCACTAGACGCGCCTCCGCTTTGGAGGACGGCAGCCGTTGTGCGGGATTGGCGTTACGTCGGTGATTGCGCTGACCTCCAAACCTGTTGCCTGCAACGAGCGGATGGCGGCCTCGCGGCCGGCGCCCGGTCCGCGAACGAACACCTCGATCGAACGCATGCCGTGCTCGAGCGCCTTCTTGGCGGTCGCCTCGGCGGTCACCTGCGCCGCGTACGGCGTCGACTTGCGGCTTCCCTTGAAGCCCTGCGCGCCGGCCGAACCCCACGAGATGACGTTGCCGTCGATGTCGCTGATCGAGATGATCGTGTTGTTGAACGTGCTCTGGACGTGAGCCTGTCCGTTGACCACGTTCTTGCGCTCGCGGCGCCGGGTGCGAACTACCTTCTTCTTGGCCATTACTTGCCTGCTTTGACCTTCTTCTTGCCGGCGACCGCGCGCTTCGGACCGCGACGGCTCCTGGCGTTGGTGCGGGTGCGCTGGCCGCGGACGGGGAGGCCCCGGCGGTGGCGGGAGCCACGGTACGAGCCGATCTCGGTCATCCGCTTGATGTTGGTCGCGACCTCTCGGCGGAGATCACCCTCGATCAAGAGCTCTTTGGCGGTGGCCATCCGGTCGATGATCTGGCGCAGGCGGCCCACCTCTTCCTCGGACAGGTCCTTGACCCTCGTGTCCGGGTTGATGCCGGCGGTCTTGATCAGCTTCCGGGCAGTCGTGTTGCCTATGCCATGGATGTACGTCAGAGCGATGACGGCCCGCTTCTGCGGGGGTATGTCGACACCGGCGATTCTCGCCATTTAGTCCTTTAGCCCTGCCGCTGCTTGTGCTTGGGCGTCTTGGAGCAGATCACCCGGACCACCCCGTTGCGCTTGATCACCTTGCAGCTCGGACACATCTTTCTGACGGACGGACGTACCTTCATCTCCAAATCTCTCGAATTCGCCCTCGCGATCGATCGCTGGTCGCGAGCTCGACGCCCACCTTGTCCCCAGCCAGGAGCCGGGTGAAGTGGGTGCCTGCACGATCGGCGACGTGAGCCAGGACTTTCGCCCCGTTCTCGAGCTCAACCCTGTATACGCCGTTGGGGAGAGGCTCCACCACGACCCCCTTCACGAGTGAGGGGCGTTGGGGCACGAACGGCGATTGTACCAAACTCCGGTCGATCTCAGTGGGAGGCCCCGTTCGAGCGCCCCTCGCTGTTGGAGCTCCCCACACCGCCGCTTCGCGGCGGAGCTCCCCGCAGGGCGGGGAGCCCAGGGGAGCCCAGGGCTGTGAGAATCAAAGGCCCCTTGTCCGTGATCGCCACCGTGTGCTCGAAATAAGCCGAAAGCGCCCCGTCCGCCGTGCAGATGGTCCAACCGTCGGGCTTCATGTAGACCTCGTGGGAGCCGGCGTTGACCATGGGCTCGATCGCCAGCGTCATTCCCGGCTTCAGCCGGGGCGGGGTGCCCGGGGAGC
>DATGVE010000103.1:0-5165 GCA_035300725.1 Candidatus Eiseniibacteriota bacterium
TCAAACCCTCGCTTTCAGCTGGTCGACGATGGCGTCAGCGACCTGGCTAGTGCCGACCGCGCTCGGATCGCCGCGCTTCTCCTTCAGGTCGTAGGTCACGTTCTTGCCGATCTCGATCACCCTCGCGATCGCGCCCTCGAGCGCGTCGGCGGCCGCCACCTCCTCGAGGTGACGGAGCATCAGGACGCCGGAGAGCATCACCGCCATCGGGTTGACCTTGTTCTGGCCCGTGTACTTCGGCGCGCTGCCGTGCGTCGCCTCGAAGACCGCGCCATTGGTTCCGATGTTCGCGCCCGGCGCAAGCCCGAGGCCGCCGATCATGCCCGCGCCTAGGTCCGAGATGATGTCGCCGTACAGGTTCGGGCAGCAGAGGACGTCGTACTCCTTCGGCCTCAGGACCAGCTGCATGCACATGTTGTCGACGATGCGGTCCTCGAACTCGATGTCGGGATTCCGCTCTGCTACCTGCCGGGCGACCGCGAGAAACAGACCGTCCGTGTGTTTCATGATGTTCGCCTTGTGCACCGCCGTAACCTTCCGCCGCTTGTTCCGGCGCGCGTAGTCGAAGGCGAACTGCACGATGCGCTCGCTGCCGGTTACTGAAATCGGCTTGATCGACAGGCCGCTGTCGGGGCGGATCTTTTTCTTGAGCAAGCCCGAGATCTCCGCGATCATGTGGACCGCGTCTGGAGTGCCCTTCTCGAACTCGAGCCCCGCGTAGATGTCTTCTGTGTTCTCGCGCACGATGACGAAGTCGAGGTCGTCGCGAAGGTTTCGCGCTCCCTTGTAGGCCTTGACGGGACGGACCAGGGCGTAGAGGTCGAGCTCCTGCCGCAGCGCGACGTTCACACTGCGAAACCCACTGCCGACCGGCGTCGTTATAGGACCTTTGAGAGCGACTTTGTTTTTGCGAATGGAGGCCAGCACCGGTTCGGGAAGCGGAGTGCCGAATTTGGCGATGGCCGCCTCGCCCGCCTGCTGGACGTCCCAGTCGAACTCGACACCAGTGGCCTCGAGGACTCGGACGGCGGCGTCGCAGATCTCTGGGCCGACGCCGTCACCCGGGACGAGAGTTACCGAATGCCGCCCCAATTACGAGGACCTACCGGTTTTTGAAATAGTCAGCGTTGATCTTGATGAAATCGCGCCACTGGTCCGGAACCTCGTCCTCGGGAAAGATCGCGTCGACAGGACAAGGGTCCACGCACGCGCCGCAGTCGATGCACTCGTCAGGGTCGATGTAATACATCTGAGCAGCGTCGTCGGTGTGGATGCAATCCACAGGACAGACCTCTACACATGAGGCGTCCTTGACCCCGATGCATGGCTGGACGATGACATACGCCATGGGTTTGAAGGGTACCATCTCCCCGTAATGGCCGAGAGCGAACCGAAGCCGAAGCTGATCGAACTCGTGGCCCCTGGCGCGGGCCAGGGGTGGAAGGCCGTGCTCAAGAACGGAAAGCCGGCCGTGATCCACGAGATCCCGGTGCCTCCAGCCGAGGCGGCCGCTGCGATTCCGCGAATTCAGAGGCTCGCCGAGCACCGCCACCCCGCACTTTCGCCAGTGCTCGCGTGGGGCACGGACCCGAACGGCATCTGGGTCGCGGTCGAGCCCAACGAAGGCACGCCGCTCGCAACGATCCTTTCGCGCGGCCCGCTCACGCCGCCCGCAGCCGCCGCGCTTGGAGCCGCGGTGCTGTCGGGCGTGGCCGCGCTGCACGAGGACGGCATCGCGATGGGAGGTTTCGCTGCTTCGGCGATCCGCGTGAACAGCAACGGCGAGGTGCGGTTGGCGGGACATCCGGCGGCCGCGGTGCGCGGCGCGCCATCGCAAAGTGACCTGCGTGCCGACGTGCGTTCGTGCGGCATGGCTGTTTGCGCGGCGTTCGGCGTTGACCCCGCCGGAGCGCCTGCACCGCCCAACATCCCTCCGGGCCTCGTCGTGACGATGCGATCCATGGCCAGCGGCGCGATGGGCCCGGCCGCGGATCGGGCGCAGAACGCTCTGCGCGAGATGGCGTCGGCCCTCCTGGCGCCGGATCGTCAGGTCGCTGCCCAATCCGAGCTGGCGACCAGGGCGGGTGGTCGAGAGTCTCCGGGCGTGACGCCGTTCGTGCCCGCGGGAACGGTGCCTCCCGCTGCCAGACCGGTACCTGCCCCGTACGTTCAGAATCCGCCCCGCGAGAGGGACGAGACGCCGGTCAGGGCGCCGGCCTCGTACGACGCTCCTGTGCGCTCTGTGCAGACCTATCCGTCGATCCCTGTTCCAACGTACGGCCAGACGCCTCCGGCCCCTGCACCGGCGCCTCTTGCGTCCAGGGCGCCTGAGCCTCCCAAGCCCGCCCCGATACCGACCTGGGATGACCCTCCAGCCACCCCTGCGGCCGCCACGAACCCGCCCGCCCCGGCTCCGGCGCCACCCGCCCCCGCGCGCGAATGGCCCGTCGTGCCGCCTGTCGTGCCGCCGGCCCCAGCGCCGTTTGCACCCTCTGGGCCGCGATCGCCGTTCGATTCCGGCGCCCCGTCTTCCACCTCGACCAACCCTCCTGCTCCGGCGCCCCCGGCATTCATGACGCCGCCGTCTCCGACTCCTGCGCCCACACCATCCACGCCCGCGCAGCAGACCTGGATGACCAAGGAAGCCCCCGCGTGGAAGCCGGCAGAACCTGTTGATGTCGGGACAGCGGCGGCGGCCGAGTGGGCTGGATCCTCCGCGATCGCGCCCCCTCGCACGCCTACTCCCCCGCCCACTCCGGCTCCGGTGGCCCCGGCTCCGCTGCCGGCGCCACGCGCCCCAGCACGCAAGGCCACGGTGGCCCGCAAGCCGGCCGGCTTTGGAGGCCCCTCCGAGCGTCCGCCCTGGCTGATCCCCGCGATCATCGGCATCGTGGTGATCCTGCTGCTGGGCACCATCGGCGGGATCGTCCTGGCCGGACGCGGATCCAACCCTGGCGTGGCGACGAAGTCGCCAACACCCAAGACCTCCCCGAAAGTGAGCCCCAGGGTGAGCCCGACCCCCAGCGCCGGGCAGGGTCCGTTCGCGGTCCCCAACTACGGCCCCGCCGCAGATGCTCCCATCACCAAAGTGCTCATCTGCAGCAATGCCACCCCTTGCCCAATCGGTGCGGGCATCCCGGCGGAAACTGGTACGACCTGCGACCTGAATTCATGCAAGATCGAGGTGGCAATCTATTTCTCTGCCCCGCAAAGAAGTCCCGTTTCGTATATGGTCAAGTTCTTCGACCGGTGCGCGAACACGACCAAGGATTTGCCTGGACCGAACCCCTACACGCCGCCCGGCTATGTCGTGGTGATCCCAACTAACACGAACTGGCCGGTGGCCATCCCGGCTGGAACGAAGTCCGCCGCCATCGTAGTCGTGACACAGCAACCTTCGGTGGCCACCTCAGCTCCGTGGCAGCTGGGTCCCGAGAGCTGCGCCTGAGGCACTAGGCAGCAGTCCACAACAACCTGACGCGCCGCGAGGCGCGCGAGCGGGCGGACCTCATCTCAGTCCAGCACTACGACGTGCGGCTGGACTTCACGACGGGCGACGAGACGTTCGAATCGGAGACCACGATCAATTTTCTGTGCCGCAGACCAGGGAGCGGCACGTTCCTCGAGTTCGCCGGACCGGCGGTTCACGCCGCCGAGCTGAACGGCCACGATCTCCCGGCGCGACTCGAAGGCGGCCGGCTCGCGCTGGACGGCCTGGCCCCTGAAAACTCGCTGACTATCAAAGCGACCGCGTCGTACTCACACGACGGGACCGGGATGAACTGGTTCCGCGACCCGGTCGATGGCCGCACTTACCTGCACAGCATGTTCGCCGAGCACAGCGGATACCGCGGTTACGCCTGCTTCGATCAGCCGGACCTCAAGGCGACATTTGCGTTCCGGGTCAAGGCGCCGGACGGCTGGGTGGCCGTCTCCAACACCGCCGGAGCCAGAGGCTCTGACGGCGAGTGGACCTTTCCGACCACGAGCGCGATCTCGACCTACATCACGGCGATCGTCGCCGGCGAGTACCACGAAGTTCGCCACGACCATCGCGGCATTCCTCTCGGGCTCTACTGCCGGCAATCGCTAGCCCAGTACCTGGACCCGGACGAGATCTTCGAGATCACACGCAGCGGGTTCGACTTCTTCGAACGGCGCTTCGGCCACCGCTATCCGTTTGGCAAGTACGACCAGCTCTTTGTCCCCGAATTTGCGTCGGGCGCAATGGAGAACGTGGGTTGTGTCACGCACAACGAGCGCATGGTCTTCCGCTCGAAGGTGACAGAGGACGACCGCATGGGGCGCGCGGAAACGATCCTGCACGAGATGGCCCACATGTGGTTTGGCGACCTCGTGACCATGAAGTGGTGGGACGACCTGTGGCTCAACGAAAGTTTCGCGGAGTACATGGGCTACCTCGGCGTCGTCGAGGCGACCCGGTTCAAGACCGCATGGATCGAGTTCGCCGATGCCACAAAGGCGGCCGCACGCACTCAAGACCAGCTTCCGACGACGCATCCGATAGTGGCCGACATCCCGGACGTCGAGGCGGTCTCGCTCAACCTCGACCGGATCACCTACAACAAGGGCGCCGCGGCGCTCCGGCAGCTTGTGGCGTGGGTCGGCGAAGACGCGTTCTTCAAAGGAGTCAAGGAATACTTCACCGCTCACGCCTACGGGAACACCGATCTGAAGGACTTCCTCGAGGCGCTGGAGCATGCCTCCGGCCGCGATCTGGAGGCGTGGTCGCGGGCATGGCTTCAAACGGCGGGGGTCAACACGCTCGCCGCCGCTATCGAGGTCGAGGGTGGAGTCATCAAGTCAGCGTCACTCGTGCAGACGGCACCGGTCGACCATCCGACCTTGCGCCCGCATCGCCTTCGAGTCGGCCTCTTTGACTTCGTCAACGGCAAGGTGCAGCGGAGGCAGGCCGTCGAGCTCGACATCGCCGGCGCCGGCACGCCAATACCGGAATTTGCGGGCGAACGCGTCCCTGACCTCGTGCTCGTCAACGATTGGGACCTGACGTACTGCAAGATCGCGTTCGACGAGCGGTCGATCGAGACGCTGAGGCGTCACCTCGGCGAGATCGAGGATCCCCTGTCGCGGGCGCTCTCCTCGGGTGCGGTGTGGGACATGGCCCGCGACGCCGGCCTGCGGGC
>DATGVE010000104.1:0-2854 GCA_035300725.1 Candidatus Eiseniibacteriota bacterium
CTTGCGTCTCAGCTCTCGGAGCTCGGGGTCAAACCCGATGACGTCAAGTTCGTCGCGATCTCCCACACCCATCCGGACCATGCCGGCAATGTGGAGCTGTTCCCGAAATCGATGCTGATGGTGCAGAAGGCCGAATATGAATGGCCGGGTCCGAATGGCGCCCCCCGCTTCAAGCCTGAACATCCTGTCACCAAGCTCGAAGGCGACCTCGACGTCTTCGGAGATGGCAGCGTGACGATTGTTTCAACCCCCGGCCACACCCCAGGACATCAATGTCTGCTGGTCAAGCTGCCGAAGACAGGCGCCGTGCTGCTGTCCGGTGATGCCGTTCACCTCAAGGCAAATTGGGAAACGCGCGACGTGCCCGGCGGCAATTTCGATAAGGAACAAACCGTAAGTTCGATGACGCGCATGGCTGACCTGATGGCAAAGGAGAAGGCCCAGCTCTGGATCAATCACGACAAGCCGCAGCGAGAGACGCTGAAGCTGTCACCCGCATCTTACGAGTAGGCTCGCACGCATTCCCCGCGGTAGGAGGTCTTCTCATGGGCCTGGCGACCCTTGCCATCTCGCTTCTTTGGGTGAATCCCCTTTTCACTCTGCGTCATCTGCTGGAGTAGCGACCGCCGCTCCCCACCCGCTGGAGTCGTTCGATGACCTGGAAGAGACGCCTTCTCGTCTTCGCATCCTCTCTGTTGCTTGCCGTCGCCCCCGGAGCCGCCCGGGCCGAAAGCCCCGTCCGCACGGTCCGCCTCTACGCCATCGAGTGCGGCCATATGGACGTGCTGGACATGGGGGTCTTCGCCGACACGGGCGAATACGATGGCCAGTCCGGCCCGCTCGCCGTCACCTGCTACCTGATCCGCCACCCGATGGGCACGCTGCTCTGGGACACCGGCCTCAGCGACAAGCTGGCCGAGAACAAGGACGGCGGAGGCGTAGGCCCGTTCAAGTTGAGCGTCAAGACGCCGCTGATCGACCAACTGAAGACCATCAGTGTGACGCCTGCCGACGTGACCTACCTCGCGTTCTCGCACTTCCACTTCGACCACACCGGCAACGCCAACGCCTTCGCCGCGTCGACCTGGATCGTCAACAAGGCCGAGCTGGCGTGGGCCGAATCGACGCCGACGCCCTTCGGCGTCGACCCGAGCGCGTGGAGCGCCGTCAAGACCGCCACCACCCGGCTGATCGACGGCGACCACGACGTGTTCGGCGACGGGAGCGTCCGCATCCTCAGGGCGCCCGGCCACACGCCGGGCCACGCGGTGCTGGCCGTGAGGCTGAAGAAGTCCGGCGTCGTGATCCTCTCCGGCGACCTCTACCACTTGGAGGCGAACCGCAAGTTCAAGCGCATGCCCGTCTTTAACACCGAGCGCGCGGACACGCTGGCCTCAATGGATCGGGTGGAAAGAATCGTGAAGAACACGAAAGCGCGCTTCATCGTCCAGCACGACGTCAAGGACGTCGCGGCGCTGCCGAAGCTTCCAGCGTATCTCGAGTAAGCCTGCGGCCGCACGAGGCGCATGCCAGCGTGCGCCCCGAGCCAGCCCACGCCCCCGCGGAGGGTGAGCGCGGCCAAGGAGGCCGACGAGCGGGAGCCAGAGGAGGTCGGCGAGGCCCGGGCGCTGCGCCCCCGGAGCGAGCGGCGCCGCCGCGATGGTGAGGCCGAGCACCGGCGCTACCAGCGCGGCCGCGAAGGCGCCGCCTCCCGCACCGACGCGCACCGAAATCTCCGCGATCAGCGCCGCGCCGAGCGAGACGGCTCCGCAGCAGACGGCGAGCAGCAGGACCAGCAGTGCACCGGGCATCGGCACCACGCGGGAGAGGAGCGCCGCCAGCGCGACCGCCAGCACGCCGATGGCAAGCGACCAGATCGCAGCGCGCAGCTTACTCATCGTCGGACTCAGAGGAAGGCTCTGCTGGAGCGCGCGGGGTCCCAATGCAGATCGTTCAGCGCATCGCGCGGCACTCGAACATCCGCCTCAACCGACTCACTCCGAGGCACGTCTCCGAGCCTAGGAACATCGAGCGCGTTTGTCGTGGCGAGCCCGAGCTTCGCCGCACGCATCATGCTTTCTGCGCATCGATGTACTTCGTCGATGTGCGCCGACGCGGGCGCGCCGAGGACGCGGTACGCGTTCGTCCTGATCTCCGCCGGCGGCACGCCCATGTCGCTCCTAGCGGCGATCCCGCCGACGCGACAACTTTACCGCAGGGTGCCGGATTGCCGTATCTTCGAAAGCGGGGCGTGTGTGAGTCCCTAAGGGACTCACCCCTCACGGGCGTGGCGGCCGCCGCCGAGCCGCAGTCGAAGATCGGCCTCGCGGCACGCGACGGAACGTCGGGCAGGCGTCGCGTTGTTACGCGAACGGCCCAGCGACGCGAGCCGGTCGGTGACTTCGAACCCGAAGGATCAAACCAGTAGTAGCCAAGTCCTACTGCTGAGATTGTGCTGAAGTGGGCCGGCGCAAGTGCCGCATTCGGTCGTCATCGCGAGGGGTTGGCCACTTTCCGCCGCGGACTGTTAATCCGTGGCTCGCTGGTTCGAACCCAGCTCGGGGGAGCCATCTTCGGTGCGAACCACGAAGCAGCCCAGCGCGATGAAGCGGGTCTCCATCACATCTAGAAAATGACCTCGCAGCGCGCGCCCGACGTCTGCAAATGTGCCACCGATGTTCCGGGCACGGACGAGGACGATGTGCGCGACGATCGCGGAGTTTCGCAAGCGCCTGAAAAAGACTAGCTTCGAAACCCGACGGTCGAACCGTCGTGAACCGACGGCGTCGCCTCGAAGGGCGACGCCCATGAAAAAGCCCGGACCCGCCAACATCGCGGAATCCGGGCAATTTGG
>DATGVE010000105.1:0-2811 GCA_035300725.1 Candidatus Eiseniibacteriota bacterium
GGTTTCCGGCAGCGGCACGAAGCGTGAGGTCGACCACAAATGGCGCGATGGCACCATCGAGGAGCGCCTCGCCCACGCGGTGCTGCACGGCGAGGTCGAGTTCATCGAGGCCGACGCCGAAGAGGCCCGCCAGAAGTACAAGAAGGGACTGCTAGTCATCGAGGGCCCGCTGATGGATGGCATGAAAGTCGTCGGCGACCTTTTCGGCGCCGGCAAGATGTTCCTGCCGCAGGTGGTCAAGAGCGCCCGGGCGATGAAGCGTGCGGTGGCCTACCTCGAGCCCTTCATGCAGGCCGAGAAAGAGGCGTCGGGCAGCAAGAGCGTGCGCGGCAAGCTGGTGCTGGCGACGGTCAAGGGCGACGTCCATGACATCGGCAAGAACATCGTCGGCGTCGTGCTCGCGTGCAACAACTACGAGGTGGTCGACCTCGGCGTCATGGTGCCCGTGGACAAGATCCTGGACACTGCTATCGAGCTGAACGCCGACGTTGTCGGCCTCTCGGGTCTCATCACCCCGTCGCTCGATGAGATGGTCGTGGTCGCCAAGGAGATGACGCGCCGGCAGTTCACGATCCCGCTGCTCATCGGCGGCGCGACCACCTCCAAGCAGCACACAGCGGTGCGCATCGCGCCGGCGTACGACGGCTCGACCGTCCACGTCCTTGACGCGTCGCGTGTCATCGGCGTGGTCTCCGACCTGCTGGACAAGGACCGCCGCCACACGTTCGATCGCGACAACCAGGCGCTCCAGGAAAAGCTGCGCACGCAGCACACTGCGACGCGCCGCGCCCTGCTCACGCTCGACGACGCGCGCGCGAAGCGGCAGCGCCTTTCTTTCGACGACCTTCCCAAGCCGCCATTCGTGGGCACGAAGGTCATCGAGCCGTCGATCTCGACGCTCCGTGAGTACATCGACTGGACCTTCTTCTTCACCGCCTGGGAGCTGAAGGGAAAGTTCCCGGCCATCCTCGACAGCCCATCGCACGGCGCGGTCGCGCGCGAGCTGTTCGAGCACGCCAAAGAGCTGCTCGACGAGATCGAGGCCAAGAGCTGGCTGCAGGCAAAGGGCGTTTACGGCTTCTGGCCGGCACGCGCGGAGGGCGACGACGTCATCCTCGAGAACGGGGTCCGCTTTCCCATGCTCCGCCAGCAGGTCGACCACGGCGACTCCAAGCCGTATCTGTCCTTATCCGACTTCATCGCTCAGAAAGGCGACCACCTCGGTGCGTTCGCCGTGACCGCGGGACTCGGTGTTGACGAGCTCGCGGAGCGCTTCCAGAAGGTGCACGACGACTACCGCGCGATCATGGTCAAGGCGCTCGCCGACCGCCTCGCGGAAGCTTTCGCCGAGTACCTGCACGAGGTTGCGCGGCGCGACTGGTACGAGACGGGCCCCAAGCTTTCCGGCGAGGAGCTGATCGGGGAGAAGTACCGCGGCATCCGCCCGGCCTTTGGCTACCCGGCATGTCCGGACCACTCGGAGAAGCACAAGCTGTTCGACCTGCTCGGCGCGCGCTCGATCGGCATGGACCTCACCGAGTCCGGCGCCATGACGCCGACCGCCGCCGTGGCCGGCCTCTACTTCGCCCACCCGCAGTCGCGCTACTTCATGGTCGGCAAGGTGGGCCACGACCAGGTCGAGGACTACGCCCGCCGCAAGGACATGCCCGTCACGGAAGCCGAACGCTGGCTCCGCCCGATCCTGGGCTACGAAGAACAGCCGGCGTAAGGGCGATCGTGCGTCGCTGATCTAATCCGGTCCGCGAGCCGGAGGACCGAAGGTCACAGTCGGCGGAATCGTGAGCATGCACCCGTCATCCCCGCGCACGATCTGCCAGTTGCCCTCATGCACAAGCCAGTGGTGCCGGTAGCAGAGCAAGGTGAGGTTGGGCGGCTCATTCGTGCCGCCGTGAATCCAGTGTTTCAGATGGTGTCCGGACGTCCAGCTTGCCGGCCGTTCGCAACCTGGCCAGGTGCAGCCCCGGTCGCGGACGTTGAGCGCCTTGCGCGCCGGGCCTGAGATCGTCCGCTTCGCCCGCCCGACATCGATGACCATCGAGTCCGAGCCGAGCACGATGCGCGTGATCACAGCGTCGCAGGCCAGCCGCTCGACGGTCTTCGAGGAAATCGGAAGCGAGAGCTCCATCTCCGCCGCCGATGCGCCGGGCAATCCGCGCAGCGTCTCGAGAGACGTGGTGACCTGCAAGTGAGTCCTCTGCGATCCCTTTTGTGGGATCAGGCCGCTGTCCAGGGCGTGCATCGCTACCTCGACCGCCGCGTCCGCGAGCCTCTTCTCAGGGCTGCGATAGTCGCCGGCACCTGAGCTGCGAGCCAGCGGTTCCCACGCTGTGCGCAGGACCGCACCCCCTTCGGGATCGAAGATTCCATAGACCTGAACGTCGCCGTTTTCGCAGCTCCTGACCCAGAGCCTGCGATTCTCCACGAGCTCTGTCTGCTCAGCCTCAAAGCCTTTGCGGTCAGCGGCGTGCCGGTAGTGATTGCAGATGTAGTAGAACTTGCCCGGCGAGTTTTCCCGCGCCTTTTCCAGCAGCGGAGCTTCGTCGAAACTAGTCCCGATGGCAGCCGCCGTCCTGGCCATCGCCTTGGCATGGGCGAAGCCAATCTCACCCCGCGAGACGGCACGATCGGTTTCAGGCATTCGCTCCAGGTTCTTGCCGACCGCGATCAGGTCTGCCGCGGCGTTGCTGGTCATGTGGCAGTTGAAGCGGATCCAGTCGATCGCGCTCACAAATCCCTCCTCGTCCCAAACGTCGGAGGCTGCAAAACGCGTTGCCAGGCGCGAGATTCGCA
>DATGVE010000106.1:0-39828 GCA_035300725.1 Candidatus Eiseniibacteriota bacterium
CGGCGCGCGCGTTCGGTGTGCGCTCGGCGATGCCGCTCCATGAGGCCATGCAGCTCTGCCCACAGCTGACCGTGATCCAGCCCGACGGCGCGCGCTACCGAGAGGCGAGCCGGGTCGTGCACCAGATCTTCCGCCGCTTCACGTCGCCCGAGCTGGTCGAAGGGGTGGCCTTGGACGAGGCGTACCTCGATGTCACGGCCCGGACGCGGCACGGCACCTCGACCGCGGAGGAAGTCGCGCGGAGGATCAAGTTCCAGATCCACACCGAGGTCGGCCTTACGGCGTCGGTCGGCGCGGCCACATCGAAGCTGGTGGCCAAGGTCGCCAGCGGGACGCGCAAGCCGGACGGCCTGGTCCTCGTGCCGCCGGGCACGGAGGCGGATTTCCTTGCGCCCCTTCCGGTCGGAGTGATTCCTGGGCTCGGTCCGAAGACCGAGGAGAGGCTTCGCGCGATGGGCCTGCGCACGGTCGGTGCGCTCGCGGCCTACGAGACCCAGCGCCTGGTCCAGGCTTTGGGCACGAACGGAGCCGTCCTCCAGCGCCTCGCCCAGGGGCGCGACCGCCAACCCGTGGATGGCAGCCGCCCGGCCAAGACGATCTCGGCCGAGACGACCTTCGAGAACGACGTGAGCGACCGCAGCCAGCTCGAGACCGCTCTGCGCAACCTCACGGATCGAGTCACGGAGCGACTGAAGACGGACGGCGTCCGAGCCCGGACGGTCTACGTGAAGCTGAAGCTGCCGGACTTCAGGCTCGTGAGCCGCCAGGTGAGCCGGACGAGCCCGACCGACGACGTCGAGACGATCTTCCGCGCCGCGCGTTCGGCGTTGGAGAAGTCGCACGTGGAGTCACGGCCGGTGCGCCTGATCGGGGTGGGGCTTTCTGGGCTCGAGCACCCGCAGCCCGACCTGCAGCTCGCGCTCTTCGACTAGGTGCCGTCCGGTCGACGACCGGTCGCGGCAGCGCGGCGAGCACGTCGCCCAGCGTCGCCCATCCGAGGTTCTCTCTCGCGCGTGCGATCAGCGCGCGAAAGACCATGGCGGTGGCGCGCGCGTCATCGAGCGCGGCATGGGCGGGCGTGACGTCGAGCGCGAGCTCCTCGACCAGCTTGGCGAGGCCTGGGGTCTGGCCTTTCGGAAGATCAAGAACGAGGCGTGCCAGGGCCGACGTGTCGATGATCGGGTGTTCGAGCGGGCTCTCCAGGCCTCGACCGACGAGCCACGTGTCGAAGGCGTCGTGGCTGTGCTCGACCAGCACCGCGCCGTGTGCGAATCGCAGGAAGGCGCGGCGCGCATCGCCAAACTCCGGTGCGCCGATCAGCATCGAGCGGTCGATGTGGTGCCGCCGGTGCGCGTACGGGTTGATCGGCGCCTGGCAGTTGACCAGGGTGTCGAAAAAGGAAAGCGGGCCGTCCAGCTTGAAGCGCTCCGCGCCGATCTCCAGGACCAGGAATGGCGAGTTGCCCGTGCTCTCGATGTCGAGGGCGACGAACTGCGTGTCATTCAGGCTTGTCTGCGGGCCGAGGCCGGGCGCGTCGACGGCGATCTCCTGCCACAGCACAGGCTCGACCGCTCCGCGCGGTTTGAGGTAAACCGGCTTTCGCCCCACGAAATCTGAGGCTTCGCCTTGATTTCGCGGGGGCCCCTTATACGGGCTCATCGGGCCTGCGCCAGGGCGCGCCGAGCCCAGCCGATCTCGTCCATGGTCAACCCACGCAGCAGAAGGACCGCGCCGCCGTACACCGCAACGCCGACCACGATAGCGATCGCCAGCGCCACGCCGCCCATCTCACGCAGCGGAAAGACCGCGGCTCCCATGACGAGACCGGCCAGCACGATGCGCCAGCTCAGCCGCGCCACAGGAACGCGGCCGATGTACCTCGCCGTGAGCACCCAGCCCGCGAGGCCGAGGACGATCTCCGTTATCACCGTGGCCACGCTGGCGCCCTGGTACCCGAAGGTCGGTATGAGCGCGAGGTTCGCGACCACGTTGGCGACCAGGCTCCATCCCGCCGCCCACGTGAACGACGACTGGCGATCAGCGGCGCTGAGCCCGCCGATGAATGTGTTGTTGACGAAGGCGATGGCGAGACCCAGGGCGAGGATCCGCAGCGCGGGCTCCGAGTTCGCGTATTCAGGGCCGAACAACGCGTGCGTCAGCGGATGCGCGAGGACGAAGATGCCGATGCTGATCGGCCACCCGATGAGCAGAAGGGCTTTGAAGAATCGATTCACCGCGTCGAGCAGCTCGTTCGGTCTTTCGCGGTGGTAGACAGACAGGACGGGGAACACTATGGAAAGAAACGTGATGGGAATGAAAAGCAGCGCCTCGAACGGCTTGTAAGCGGCTGCGTACCAACCGGCTTCGTAGTGCGGCCGCAGCGCATACACGAGCGGCTGGTCGATCTTGAAGTAAAGGATCGTGATCACGAAAGTGAGCGCGAACGGCAGCCCCTTCCAGAACCACTCCCGGGCCAGCGGAAGCTCTAGCCTCCACCCGATCACGGCTATCCGCCTGGCCGCGAGAACCACCACGAAGTAGGCGCAGCTGAACGCGTACTGCGCCGCGTACGCCCACAGGAAGTACGTGAGACCGCGTCCGGTTTTGATGCCGAACAGCACGAGCCCGAGGAGAACGACGCTTTCGAGGACAACCGCGATCGCCTCGAAGCCGAGCCTCTGCACCGCGTACAGCGTGTTGCGGAGCAGCGTCGAGTACGAGGTGAGGACCATGAGCAGGAACGCCGGCACGAGAAGGTTGCCGAGTCCGTTGAGGCCCAGCGCCACGGCGAGCAGCCCGAGGCTCACCACCGACATCAGGAGTCGCAGCGACATGACGTTGCGGAGGTAGCGCTGGATCTCGCCCGGATTTCGTGCGCCCTCACGAACGAAAAGCACGTTGAAGCCGAGGTCCAGCACGACGCTGACGATCGCCGTGTAGTTGACGACTGTCGCGAACGCGCCGTATGGCGTGGCTTTGAGGAATTTGATCATCGCGAGCACCGTGACCAGAGCGATCAGGCGGGCAATGACCTTAGCGGTGAGCACGAGAAAGGTGTTGCGGAGGGCCCGCGAACCCAGCCCGGAGCTCGGCGCCGGGAGGTCGGGCGTAATTTCGTATTCAGGCAACTCGCCGAATCCTACCGCCCTGCACCGCTAGACTCCTGAGCCGATGGGAGAGCGGATGCGGATTCTCAGCGGCATGCGCCCGACCGGGCGCTTCCACCTCGGCAACTACCTGGGCGCGGCGAAGAACTGGGTCGAGCTCCAGAACGAGAACGACTGCTACTACTTCATCGCCGACTACCACGCTCTGACGACCGTGCCCGACGGCCACAAAGTCGAGAGCAAGGTGTTCGACCTGACCGCCGACCTGATCGCCGTCGGGATCGATCCCAAGCGCAGCGTCCTCTACCTGCAGTCGCAGGTCCCTGAGGTCGCCGAGCTATCGCTCATGCTGTCGATGGTCACGCCTCTGAGCTGGGTCCTGCGCACGCCGGCTTTCAAGCAGATGGTGAAGCAGCACCCCGACAACGTGAACCTCGGGCTGCTGTCCTACCCGATCCTCCAGGGCGCGGACATCCTGATCGTCAAAGGTGTGGGCGTGCCGGTCGGCAAGGACCAGCTTGCTCACATCGAGCTCGTGCGCGAAGTCGCGCGAAGGTTCAACCGCACGTATTCGCCGGTCTTCCCCGAGCCGCGCGTGCTGCTCACCGAAACGCCGCTGATCAAAGGCACCGACGGCAAACAGCGCATGTCGAAGACAATCGGCAACATCGTCGGGGTGACCGATGACCCACAGGTCATCCGCAAGCAGGTTCTGAGCATGGTCACCGACGTGAAGCGCGTCTATATGACCCAGCCAGGACATCCGCGGTCGTGCAACGTTTGCGCGTTCTACAAGCTCTTTTTCGACGACTGGCAGCACTACTGGGACCTGTGCCGCAAGGCGAAGATCGGCTGCCACGAGAAGAAAAAGATTCTCGCCGAGCGGCTTGTCGAGACGTTCCGGCCTTTTCGCGAGGTCAGGGCAGAGCTGAGCCCGGAACAGGTCGCGGGCATCCTCGACCAGGGAAGCGAAACGGCCCGTGCGGTCGCCCGCCAGACGATGGCGGAAGTGCGGCAGGCTGTTGGCTTGCCGTCCTTACACACGCGCTAACATTTGGGCCGGATGGCAGAAGGTGCGGCGCCGAAAAGGTTCACCCGTCGCACGTTTCTCGGCTGGTGGCTCGCCAGCGTGATGGCCGCCATCCCCATCATCGGAGGCGCGCCTTTGCTCCTCTTTCTATGGCCGGCTTCGCCCAAAGGCCAGAAAAAAGGGCTGCTGACGATCACCCTGGACAAGCCGATCGACCAGCTGCAGGATGGTGAAGCGGTCAAGTTCAACGCCCCGAGCAGTCCTAACTCCGCGTTCATCATGGCCGACGGCGTGGGCGACAACGCTGCAGGCGACCTGGCGTTTGGCGGCTTCGTCGTGAAGAACAGCGGCAAGCTCCAGTGCTTTGCCATCAACTGCTCGCACCTCGGGTGCCCCGTTGGATTGAATGCGACTGACAAGAGCTTCGACTGCCCCTGTCACGGATCACGATTCCACCTCGACGGGCAAAGATTCGCCGGTCCCGCGCCCGGCCCTCTTTCACATCTGACCTGGAAGCAGGGCACCGACTCCAGCACGATCCAGGTCGACGGCATAGTTCTGGGGTTTTAGCGAATGGCCATTCCTCACCCGCGCGAGGTCCAGGTGGCGGTGGTGAATTGGCTCGACGAGCGCTATCCGTTCACCAAGGCGGTCGACGAGGCGCTGTACCAGCGCGTGCCGAACTTCGCCAACGCCTTCTATTACTGCTTCGGCGGGATGGTGTTCGTCCTCGTCGTGCTCCAACTGGTGACAGGAGTCTTCCTCTCCTTCTATTACATACCGGACGCTGGGGTGCCAGGTAACTCGCCCGCCTACAACAGCGTCCAGTTCATCCAGAACACGCAGTTTCTGGGATGGCTCATCCGAGGAACCCATTTCTGGGGCGCGAACATCCTGATCGTCATGGTCCTCATCCACATGTCGCGTGTCTACTGGACCGGTTCCTACCGCGCGCCGCGCGAGCTGAACTGGATCGTCGGCGTCCTCATGCTGCTTTGCATCCTTGTCCTCTCGTTGACGGGCTACCTGCTGCCGTGGGACACCAAGGCTTACTTCGCCACGGAGGTCACCATCAAGATCGCGGGCCTTACGCCTCCGGAGCAGCTCGGTGTCTTTCTCAAGGACATCCTCCAGGGAGGCCCGGTGGTGGGCCCGCCCACGCTCCAGCGTTTCTTCACCATCCACGTGTTCCTGCTGCCGGCCTTGATCACCGTTCTGATGTACATCCATTTCAAGTTCATCCGGGCGCACGGTATCGCGGAGCCGCTGTGAGCACGCAGGACATCCAAAAGGAAGGGCCCGGAGCGGCGCTGCCGGCCCAGCAGATCGAGATCGTCGAGGTCGACAGCCATTCGGGCCACACGCTGGAGCCTGAGTGGAAGCGGCTGCCGATCGGACCCGACAACATCCTGTACCCGGTAGTAGTCGGGCTTGCCCTCTTCCCCATTTTCTTCGGCGACGCCGGCCATCACCTGGCGGACGACATGCCCGACGACGAAACCCATCCGTTCTTCCCCGACCATTTCTGGCCCTATCCGATAATCATCGTGGGGATGCTGATCATCGTCGGCCTCCTCGCGTTCTTCGTACAGAAGAACCTTCAGCTGGAGCAGCCGGCCGACCCGCGCGCGGTCACCGTCCCGCGGCCGGACTGGTATTTCCTGTTTCTCTTCCAGCTGCTCAAGCTGGGGCCCGAGACCATCCTCGCGCTAGGTACGCCCGCGATTATTGTCGGGTGGTTCGTGCTGTGGCCATTTATCGACGCCATCGCCGGGCCGCGCATGGCCAAGCGAGTGGGCTGGAAGAAGTGGCCGGTGCCGGGCCGGAACGTCTACACGGGCACCCTCTGGATCCTCTTTCTCGCCTGGCTCGCGTTCCTCGAGTTCTGGGCATTGGGAGGACCTGGATTCTGTTTACCCTGGTTCACAGGCTCGGTATGTGGAGCTTGAGCCAGGCCTAGGTTCGGCTGTCGTACAGCTGTTTCGTCAGCTCGATCTGCGCGAGGTGCTCGCGTGCATGACCGTAGTTTGAGAGCAGCCACTCGAGGCCCGGTTTGGGATCCCTGGGTGGGCGCGGGCGCATCTCGGTAAGGTCGGCAGCGGTCATCCCACCAACGAGTTCATTGAGCTCGCGGTCGGCCTTGTCCAGCAGGGCGAGGAGGTCGGCCCCCTCCGCCTCGGCCTTGAATTCCGCCTCCCGGTCGCGCTCGGTAGTGAGCAACCGCACCGCGCGGATCGCGTCTCGCTCCGCAGCCAGCGTGTGCACGATGAGCACCGCAATCGAGTTCGCGAGCGGAAGCGGCTTCCAGTTCAGAGTGCCGCGGTCCAGGTCCCGGACCTGCTCGCGCATCAGGTCGTGCACCGAGTGGTACAGCGCGCCAACAGTCGTCGCGACAGCTCGAGCGCCTGCCTCGTCCATTTGATCCGTCACACCTTCTCAGTCACGCGATATTCCAGGTACCGACCAAAGAGTAAGCGTGTGTGCGCCTCCAGCGCCGGCAGCACGCTCATCACGAGGCCCACCACGGGATAGGCGAAGTACTGGAGGTAAACGACGCCCTGTTTCCACAGCGGCCAGTTCGCCGGCTTTGGCGGCAGCATGCGGATCTCGAAATATAGGAAGAAGATCACTGTCGAAAGCGTGGTCCCCAAGAGGATCCCGGAGTACGACCACAGAGTCTGCCCGAGGTCGGTGAGCGACCAGTCAACGCTGACCCACAGAGGGGCCGAGGCGCCGAACATCAGGAGCATCGGCAGGAAAATCCAGTTGAGGTGATTGAAGGCGAGGTTCATGAAGCGCCGCATGCGCAGCACCAGCGGGATCTCGGGGTGCTTGAACAGCCTCGCGAGGACATACGGCACGTCGGTGATGCCCCACGCCCAGCGCTTGATCTGGTTGTACTGGTTCATGTGTGTGGCGGCGTAGTCGCGGGCAAGAGGCGAGTCGCCGTAGATGGGCAGGTAGACGGACTTGACCGAAAAACGCTTGCCGAAGGTGAAGAACGCTTTCCAGTAGAACCGCGAGTCCTCCGGGATGACGTCTTTGTCCCAGTAGCCGACCCTCCGCACGAATTCCAGGCTGCACGTGTAGCTGCTGAACGCGACCAGGCGATGCGGCCGCGAATGCAGGAACATCTGCCACTGCGACGTGCTCGCGGACATGATGCGCACGGCCATCGGGACCTGCCAGATGTTGTTGTGAAAGAGCGGCACGGGCTGCCAGATGACGTAATCGCGAAGCGCCGTGCGGGCATGGTTCAAGCTGATCCACCCGAAATACTCGGGGTGGATTTTGTAGTCCGAGTCCAGGTCTGTGATCAGGACGTGATCGAGCTTGTAGCCCTCCTCCGTCAGGACCCTCACCATCCAGCGACCACCCCAGTTCATCGCGGCCGACTTCCCGATCACGATGCCAGGCTCGAGAGGATCCTTGATGTGGTAGAAGCCTCCGAGCTGACCGCCAAACTTCTCTTTCAGCAGGGCGACGTTCTCCCAGCCGGGCTTGTCCGTTTCGCGGGTGATGATGCCGATCATCTTCAGCTCGGGCGGGTAGTTGGCGTCGACGATCGCCTGCACAGTGCGCTCCAGCACGTGATACGGCTCGGTGTAGGTCGGGATGACGCACAGGTGGTAGTACTGGAGCGGGTCGTGGGCGCCCGTTTTCTGCTCCTCGCGGCACAGCGCCAACCAGTCCTTGCGCATGTCGGCGCGCATCCGCCACATGGTTCCGTAGACGCCGGTCACCAGGGTGATCGCCCGCCCGACCCAGTAGATGTCGAACACCAGCACGGCGGCCGCCACGGCGAGGGCTCCCGGCGTGCTGAACACTATCGAGATCCAGGCCGGCGCAAGCAGAAGGACCCACGTGACGATGCCCGGAGCCGCCTCGAAAAGGCGCGCGCCGAACTGCTGAAGTGCCAGCCTGAGAACGGACGCCTGGGGGTCGGCGGGGACCACAGCCACTGGCCGATTATGGATGGGACCGGACTCGGGAATAGCCGAGGGGCTGGGAGCCTTCTAGATGTCATGGAGAACATGAAGCACTTCGACGGCCCGAATTTCGAGGCCGACGTGCTCAAAGCCAGCGAACCGGTCGTGGTCGACTTCTACGCCGACTGGTGCGGTCCGTGCCGGATGATGACGCCGGCCGTCGAGCAGCTGGCCGCGGAGTACGCCGGAAAGGTGACGATCGGCAAGCTCGACGTTGACGTCAACCAGGATCTCGCCATCCGCTACGGCGTGATGGGCATCCCGACCCTCGGCCTTTTCAGAGACGGCAAGATGGTCGACCGCCTGATCGGATACCCCGGCGGGGCGGCCCCGATCAAAGCCTGGATTGAAAAGAACGTTGGTACAGCTGGATCAACTGGTGTTGCCGAAAAGGCCGCCACCAACTAACCTGCGCGAGGACGCAAAGCGGCCGGAGGAAATCCCCGGCCGCTTTTCTATTTCGGGCCTATTTCGGGGCTAATGACCCCACATCGCGCGTTCGGCGTGCTGCACGGTTTCGGCTCCGTGCTCGCCGGTGCGAATCCGGACGGCATCCTCGACGGGCAGGACGAAGATCTTCCCGTCCCCCACCTCGCCAGTGCGCGCCGCAACTGCCATCTTGTCGACCACGGTCGCCACTATCTCCGACTTCATCACAGCCTCGATTTTCAACCGCGGACGGAGCGAGATGTGAACCGCCGCGCCCCGGTACTTCTCCGTGTAACCGCGCTGCGCGCCGCAGCCTTTCACTTCGGTGACTGTGACTCCCGACACCCCGCATTCGTCCAGCACGTCCTGGACTTCTTGCAATCGTTCGTGGCGGATGATCGCGACGACCATCTTCATGCGGACGCCACCTCCTTCGACGCCGAGACCGGCTCATGCGCCCCGTGTGGGTTGACGGTCGGCGTGTCCGCCGGCCGGTAGACGCCGCCCGGCACCGGCATGAACGATTCGGGGTAACCCCACATGCCGTGTTCGCTGATGTCCAGGCCTTCCATCTCCTCACGCGCGGAGACCCGCAGGCCGACGGTCTTCTTGATGATCCAGAAAAGCGAGTAGCTGAGCACGAAGACGGTGATGAACGAAGCAGCCACCGCGACCGCTTGCGCTCCGAGCTGCGTGAAGCTGCCGGTGTAGAAAAGGCCGCCTTGCCCGACGCCGTTGAATTTCGCCAGCGCCGGCACCGTGAAGAGGCCGCAGCTGAGGGTGCCCCAGATGCCGGCGAGTCCGTGAGCCGGCAGGGCGCCCACCGGGTCGTCGAGGTACTTGTCGAGCGCCAGTACCCCGACCACCACGATAACTCCGGCGACCGCGCCGATGATGATCGCGGCCCATGGCTCGACGTAACCGGAGGGTGCGGTAATGGCGACCAGCGCCGCGATGGCCCCGTTGCCGATCATGCCGACGTCCATCGTCTTCGTGATGAAGTAGACAGTGGCCAGCGCCGCCACCGCGCCACCCGCGGCGGCGAGGTTGGTCACCACCACGACATCCGCAAAGTGCAGGTTGGTGGCGTTCAGCGTGGAGCCGGGGTTGAAGCCGAACCAGCCGAACCAAAGGATCAGCACGCCAAGCTGGGCCAGCGGCATGTTGTGTCCGGGGATGGCGTTCGCCCTTCCCCTCTCGTACTTACCGATGCGCGGTCCCAGAAGCAGAAGTCCGGCCAGACCGGCGGTCGCTCCTGTCAGGTGGACGACCGTCGAACCGGCGAAGTCCTGCGAGCCAAGAGTCGCCATCAGGTAGCCGCCACCGAACAGCTGGTGGCTGATCAGTGGATAGATGAAGGCAGCGAACGGGATGCCGAAAAGAATGTAGACGATGAATTTCGTGCGCTCGAGCATCGTCCCCCAGACGATCGCCAGGGAGACGGCACAGAACACGAACTCGAAGAACCACTTGGCAGCGGCCGGCGCGGTGCTGCCGGCGATCGCGGGCAAGTCCATCGACGAACCGGGGCTGAACGTGGGGAAGAAGCCGCTGCCGCCGATGACGGCGAATATCCCGCCGGCGCCGAAGGCAAAGCCGAAGCCCAGGGCCCAGTATGAGATCGAGCTAACGCTGAGGTTGGTGACGACCTTGGCGACAACTGTGCCCACGTTCTTCATTCGGCTGAAGCCGACCTCGAGCATGGCGAAACCCGCCTGCATGAACATGACGAAACAAGCGGCGACGATGACCCAGACCGTGTCGGCGGCGACGCCCGCGGCCGAGGTGGCGGTGGTGTCGTCGGCGGCGAAGGCCGAGACCGGAACTAGAGCCGAGAGCAAAGCGACTCCGGAAGCAAGGAAGATTGCGGTTGAACGCCGAGAAAGCGAGCTGGGCAAGGACGTCACCTCCACGATTTGATGACTTGAGGCTATCGCCCGTGGGAGGCAGGTCCCACGTGCGATTTGCACGAGTTCCCTGTGTTCACGCCGTGTGATTCACACGATCTAAGGAGCCCTGTGGATATCCTGTGTCGTGTCAACCACACGTAAAGATCCGCACCCGAATCGTGAGGTTCTCACCATGAACCTCGTCCAGCGCGTCCCTAGGATGAAGCAGGACCCGTCAAAAATAAGGTCCAGGTTTCATGGAGGGTGATTTATGGCGATTCAGACGAAGTCAGGCACCAAGACTAGCCCGAAAGAGGTGATCGAGCGGGCGAAGGCTGAAGGCGTCGAGGTCGTCGACGTACGGTTCATCGACCTGCCCGGCACGTGGCAGCACTTCAGCGTGCCGATCGGCGAGCTCGAAGTCGACAGCTTCACCGAGGGGCTGGGGTTCGACGGCTCCAGCATTCGCGGGTTCCAGGCGATCAACGAGAGCGACATGCTGCTCATGCCGGACCCGGACTCGGCGACGATCGACCCCTGCCTGACGCACAAGACGCTTTTCCTGATCTGCGACATCGTCGACCCGATCAGCCGTGAGCCGTACTCGCGAGACGCAAGGTTCATCGCGAAGAAAGCCGAGGAGCACCTGAAGAAGTCCGGCATCGCCGACATCAGCTACTGGGGCCCCGAAGCGGAGTTCTACATTTTTAACTCGCTCCGCTTCGACCAGAACGCGCACAGCGGCTACTACCACATCGATTCCGAAGAGGGCATCTGGAACTCGGGCAAGAACACCGAGCCAAACCTCGCCTTCCGGCCGCGGCACAAAGAGGGCTACTTCCCGGTGCCGCCCATGGACAAGTTCCAGGACCTCCGCTCGGAGATCATGCTCAAGCTGATCGAGGCTGGCGTGCAGGTCGAGGTCCAGCACCACGAAGTCGGCACGGCCGGCCAGGCCGAGATCGACATGCGCTTCGACTCGCTCACCAAGATGGGCGACAAGATGATGGTCTTCAAGTACGTCATCAAGAACGTCGCGGCGCAGCACGGCTACGTCGCAACCTTCATGCCGAAGCCGCTCTTCCAGGACAACGGGTCTGGCATGCATGTGCACCAGAGCCTCTGGAAGGATGGGCAGAACCTGTTTGCCGACAAGTCCGGCTACGCCGGCTTGAGCGAAACGGCAGTCCACTACATCGGTGGCCTTCTGAAGCACGCGCCGGCGCTGCTGGCGATCTGCGCGCCCACCACCAACTCCTACCGCCGGCTGGTCCCGGGCTACGAGGCGCCGATCAACCTCGTCTACTCGAAGCGCAACCGCTCGGCGTGCGTTCGCATCCCGATGTACTCCACGAACCCGAAGACGAAGCGGGTCGAGTTCCGCTCGCCGGACCCCGCCGCCAACCCTTACCTCGCTTTCTCGGCGTGTCTGATGGCGGGTCTGGACGGCATCAAGCACAAGACCCTTCCTCCGGAGCCGGTCGACAAGGACATCTACGAAC
Source organism: Candidatus Eiseniibacteriota bacterium (assembly GCA_035300725.1). Taxonomy (GTDB): domain Bacteria; phylum Chloroflexota; class Dormibacteria; order Dormibacterales; family Dormibacteraceae; genus Palsa-870. The sequence goes on from DATGVE010000106.1 coordinate 11,947, forward strand.
TCGAAGGCGAGGAGAAGGCAAAGATCAAGTCGGTGCCTGGCTCGCTGAGCGAGTCACTCGACGCCCTGGAGAAGGACCACGCGTTCTTGCTCGAAGGCGGCGTGTTCACCAAAGACGTCATCGACACCTGGATCGACTACAAGCGCAAGAAAGAGGTCGACCAGGTCGCGCTTCGGCCGCACCCATGGGAGTTCATGCTCTACAGCGACGTTTAACCGAGACGAGATTCACTCTCCATGTGGAAGGCCTCGGGCGCAAGCCTGGGGCCTTCTGCATTTCACTCATCTAGCTGGCGTACCCCGCATCCCACCGTGGAAGGCGAGTTTGCGGCGCGCCTTAGACTGCCTTGAAACCGTTGGCACACCTGTGGCGACTGGTCGGCTGGAAGCGGCTTGCGGTCACCGGACTGTGCCTCGTCGCGTGGCGCGCGCTCGACCAAATCCCTGTAGCCGAGTTGAATCCGAAGTTCATGAATCAACTTCTTCTATTCACGAATACGAGCACTTTTCTCCACGCGATCGGCGGCGCCCTTCCTTTCGACCGCTACAGCATCGTGGTGATGGGGATCGGGCCGTACATCAACGCGTTGATCATCATGTCGATAGTCGCGGTCATGTCGCAGCGAATGCGGACCATGAGAGAAAGCCCCGACGGCCGGCTTCGCCTGCAGCGCTGGACAAAAGCGCTCGCGGTTGTACTGGCTTTTGTTCAGTCGTATGGGTGGACGGTGCTGATGCAGGTGCCGACCTTTCCGCCCCAACTGGACGCGATGGACTGGTTTTCTCAGCTCACCGTCATGCTGGAGCTCACCGCCGGCACGATGATCCTAGTTCTGCTCAGCGACACACTTGACGAGTTCGGTCTCGGCTTCGGCAGCGGCGCGGTCCTGATCTACGCCCTGAGCCCTCTTGCCGACGAGGTCCACGAGCTTGCGCAAACGTTCGCTTCGACGCAGTTGTTTGCAGCCCTCTATCGGCCCTTCGCCATCTGGGTCGGCTTCTCGGTCGCATTGGTTGTCGCCACGGTAGTGGTCGTTCTCGCCGTGCGCCGGATGCCGAGCGTCGAAAGCAGGAAGGCAAAGTCGACGAAACGGATTCAGTTAAAGGTCCTGATGTCAGGGGTGCTGCGACCGCCGATGTTCGCGCAGGCGGTCATGTTCTCGCCTGTGATCGTCGCCAACTATTACATGGTCTCGAACCCTGACCTGGCCCGTTGGATATACAGCGCCATGAACCCATATGGGCCCAACCCCTGGATCGACCTCGCCTATCTGGCGATCTATGCCACCCTGGTTATCGCGTTTGCGTATTTCGTCGTCGCAATCGATTTTGGTCGCACCACGACGATGCCTCGAGAGATGCTTGCCCCGATCTATCGCCTCGCGTTGATTGGTGGAGCCTTCCTCGCGGTAATCGTGGTTCTGGTGCCGTTTCTAAATCACCTTGCTACTTACGCGGCAGGCAGGGTGATCCCGTTGAGCGGGTTTGAGGCGGTCCTGCTCGTAGCGTTGATTCTCGCGATCGTGGGCGCCCTCGAGCAATCGGGTAAGAAGGGAGGCGGGGTGCCGGTTCTGGCCAGCCGCCTCCCGTAGGAATTACCCGCGGGAGCCTCCACTCGCGGGTTTGCGGACTAATCGAATCCCGCGGGAGCCTCCACCGGCGGGCAATCCGGGCGGCCGGATGGTCGGGCTTGGACTACATTCCGAGCATCGTTCGGGCGCGCAGGGCGATCGAGATCGCAACCCGCGTTTCGGGATCGTCCAGCTGCAGGCCGGTGAGCGACTGGATGCGCTCCACCCGATAGGTCATCGAGTTGATGTGGATCTTGAGCTGGCGGGCGGCGGCGCGGCGGACCCATCGCGCCGCCGACAGCGCCTCGAGGGTCTCCAGCAATGGCGTGTCCCTCGACTGTGCGTACTGAAGCAGAGTGCCGAGCAGCTCGTTGACGAAACGGCGCAGCGCCTCCGGGCTCTGCACCTCCAGCAGCAGGCGGAACGCGCCCAGCGAGCGGTAGGACGCAACCCTTCCGCGGCCCCCAGCCCGACGCGTGAGCCGCAGCGCCTGCCGCGCCTCCACGTGAGAGCGCGCCAGCTCGGCGACTCCGTTGGCCATGTTCCCGATGCCGACCGACGCGGTGCCGGGCTTCATCACCGGCGCCGCTGCGGCCAGCACCTGCCCGGCGAGCTTTTCGATGGTAGGCAGGTCCGCGGCGACTTCGTCGGGCACGAGGAACACCGCCGAAGCCGACCGCACGAGCGTGAGCGTGCCGGGCAGTCGCGATCGCACGAGGTCGCTCAAAGCCGCGTCCAGCCTGTCTTGCTGCCCACGCGCGGCGAGAGCCGCTTCCGTCTCGTCGTCATCCGGTTCGAGGACGACCACCCAGGCCTTTTGCGGCAGCCGGTGGCCAAGCCGCTCCGCTTGTCGAGCGACCCGCTCGGCCTCGTCGGCCTCCAGCCCTCCGGCCAGGACCTCCTCGACCAGGTCTCCGCGCAGCCGGCGCTCCACTTCCGCTGCTGCTCGCTCCTTCGAGAGCTCAACCGCAAGCACCGTCGAGCCATGCTCGAGCGCCCTGCGGCGGCCCGCCGAATCGACGGTCTTCTCGTCGACGCTGACCGCCAGCATGCCAAGCACGTCGGAGCCCGCGCGAATCGGCACCACGTCCAGCGGGCGCGCCGGCCGGCCCGAGTTGATCCGCACCTCGCGTGCTCCGGCCTGGCCAAGCGGGGTCGGGATGTGGATTCGGGCAGGCATGCCGTCTGAGGATTCACCCGCCCCCCGGACCCGGTAGCCGTCCGCCGAGTAGAGGGCCGCCCGCCCGCCGGCGAGTGAGCCGACGACCTCGAGGATCGGAGGTATGCCGGCGCCTTCGAGGGAGAGCTTGGTGAAGCGTTCGTGGATGTCGTGTGAGAGCTGGATCTCCGCGAGCTGGACCTCAGTCCGCCGCTGCAGCTCGCTGCGTTCGAGAATTCCAGCGACCTGCCCCGCAATGGCGCGCAGGAAGTCGATGTCACCCGAATTGAAATCCCGCTTCTCAGCGCTTTGCACGTTGAGGACGCCGACGAGTCGCGGGCCCGACTCGATCGGCACCGACAGCATCGAATGGAAGCGGTCCTCGTCGAGGCCGGGCACCCACTTCCAGTGAGGCTCCTTGCTCACGTCCGGCACCACCGCCGGCTTCCTGCTCTCGGCGACCCAACCCGTGATTCCTTCACCGACCGGCATCACGACCTTGCCCACCATCCGCTCGTTGAGACCGTTGGTCGCCGTCAGCTTGAGCTCGCGGCCGCGAGCAGTCAGCAGGTAGAGCGAGCAGACGTCGGTTCCCATCGCCGACGTCGCCTCGCGGATGATCAAGTCGAGCAGCTCGTCGGGACGCTGCGTGGCCGCAGCCGCCTGGGCGAGCCTGACGAGGAAGCTGAGCTCGCGGGCGGCCAGGCTCGAGTCGCCGCTCACAGTCGTGGAAACCACACGAACATCGTTGGCTCTGCGGGGGGTCTTCAACCTCGTGTCAATGGTACGAGAGATACCCATCTGGCTAGTGTGAATAGCACAGATCCGGCTGCGGCTCAATTCGCGTACGTTGAGAGTTAGGCTACGTGCAAGAGTGCCCTCTCCCCACTTCGGATACTGGCGCGAACACTTCGCCGGCGTCGACCTGCCGGTGCCGGTTTCCGGAGGCGGCACCGTGACCGGCATCAACTTCGACAACGCAGCCAGCACGCCGCCGCTCAAGCGCGTCCGCGACGCCGTCAACGGATTCTCCGAGGTCTATTCGAGCGTGCACCGCGGCACCGGGTACAAGTCGCGCCTCGCGACGGAGGCATACGAGCATGCCCGGGAACTGGTCGCCCATTTCCTCGGCGTTGACGAGCACTCCCAGGTGGTGATCTTCGTGAAGGGCACGACCGATGCTCTCAACCGGATCGCCGCGGAGCAGGCAAGGCTGGATGGCCGGCAGGTGCTGGTCACCGAGATGGAGCATCACGCCGACCTTCTTCCATGGCGCCACCGCAGCGGGCATGTCATGGTCGGTCTTTCCGACGACGGCCACATTGATCTCGACGCGATCGATAGCGAGCTCAAGGCCGCCGCAGGAAAGATCGGCCTGGTTGCGGTGTGCGGCGCGTCAAACGTGACCGGGTTCGTCTCGCCGATCCACGATGTGGCCGAGCTGGCCCACCGCCACGGCGCCCTCGTCTCGGTCGACGCCGCGCAGCTAGCGCCTCACCACCGCATCGACATCAGGCCGGCGAGTGATCCGGGACATCTGGATTTCGTCTCGTTCTCCGGTCACAAGATGTACGCGCCATACGGCGCCGGTGTGCTGGTCGCTCCTCGCGATTTCTTCTCCGGCGCGCCGGAGGTGATGGGCGGTGGCGCAATCAGCATCGTGACCTGGGACGACACCGTCTGGGCAGACCTTCCCGACCGTGAGGAGGCCGGTTCGCCCAACGTGATCGGTGCCGTCGCCCTGGGCGTGGCGATCGACACGCTCCTGGAGCTGGGATTTGAGGAGATGCTGCGCCACGAGGTCGAGCTTGGCGCCACGTTGCTGGCCCGCTTGGGCCGCATCCCTGGGGTGGGCGTGCTGGGCGGTGTCGAAGGCTCCTCTGGGCGCGCGCGGCTCGGCCTCGCGAGCTTCGTCGTCGACGGCCTTCACCACGGCCTGGTCGCGGCCGCCTTGAGTCATGAGTGGGGCATCGCCGTGCGCAACGGCTGCTTCTGCGCCAACCCTTACGTCTTTCACCTGCTGCACATGGACAAGAAGGCGGTCGACGCTGTCGAGGGAGAGGTGAACGCCGGTCATCGCAAGGCGCTGCCCGGTGCGGTGAGGGCGAGCCTCGCCCCTTACAACACCTCAACCGAGGTGGAAAGGTTTGTCGAGGCGGTCACTCAGATCGCGCGAGGCAAGCTGAACGCTACGTATGAGCAGGCGGCGGACGGTACCTTTTCGCCGGCGGGCGGCTGGCCGCGCATCTCCAGCCCGTTGAAGACACCCGTCAACCCGGCCCACCAGAGAGGGAGGAACTAGGTGATCAAGTTCATCGTCGAAGTGCTGCTGGCGATCTTCCTGCACCCGATCGCCTTCGTCCTCTGCATCATCGACATCGTCAACCGCACCGACCTCAGCGGTTTATGGAAAGTGCTGTGGATCATCATCACCTTCTTCTGGGGCATCGGCCCGATCCTGTACATACTGCTGGCGCGAGGCAAGTTCTGGTAGCAGCCTGACCTGATGCGAGATCGCGGGGCGAATCGAGCACTGGTGCTTGGGCTGCTCGGCCTTCCGCTCGGAGGTCACCGCCCAGCCGGCTCAACTTGCCCTGGCGGGGTGCGGCTAACTTTTAGTAAGTAACCCCCCGACTCATAGCGAGTTATGAGGGAATCCTGAGCCTGGCTTGGGCTAATCTTGGACATTGGGTAAGGGTGGGTAGCCGACCTGTCAAAGCTGCACGCAGCGGCGCGTCGGCCCGCCGCGGCGTGAATGGCGCCGGCGCACAGGACGCCGCTCTGAACGGCGGAAACGGCCACGCCACGAACGGGCACGGCACTAACGGGCACGCCGCAAACGGCGCCGTCGTGAATGCGGCGCCCGCCAAGAAGACCGCAAACAAGAAGAGTGGGGCCACCAACGGCCACGCCATCGTCCAGCCGGTGGTCAAGCTCACCGGTGTCGCCAAGTCGTTCGGCCGCACATCGGTGCTCAAGGAGATCAACCTGTCGGTCGCGCCGGGTGAGCTGGTCGAGGTCATCGGGCCGAGCGGCGCTGGCAAGACGACCCTGCTCAGACTCGTTCACGGCCAGCTCCGGCCGAGCCGTGGTCAGGTCCTGGTCCAGGGACGAGGCCTGAACCGTTGGTGGCGCCGAGGCCTGGGCCGAATTCGCCGCGACGTGGCGTTCGTCTTTCAAGAGCACCACCTGCTCCCACGCCTGACCGCATTCGAGAACCTGACACTCGCGCTGCAGGTCACCCACCCGGGACTGCCGTTCCGGACGATCAAGCAGCGGGCCATGGAGACGCTGCAATCCCTGGGCCTGGGGAACAAGCGGAACCGCTATCCGCACCAGATGTCGGCCGGAGAGCGCCAGCGCGTGGCGGTAGGGCGCGCCCTCGCGACGCGGCCGCGCGTCATCCTCGCCGACGAGCCGCTGGCGTCGGTCGACGACGACACGGCCAAGATCGTCATGCGCCTGCTCGAGGACGCAGCCGCCGCCGGCACCGCCGTGATCGTCGCCAGCCACCGGCACACCTTTCCCTCGAGCCGGATCCTCCAGCTCCCCACCGGGAGGGTACTTTTGAACGGATCGCACAAGGCGGCCGGCAACGGCAACGGCGCGCACACCGCGCCGCCTCTGTGGCGTCTGTTGCTTCCTACCCACGAGCGGCCGCGCAGGTACGTGCCCAAGGCAAAGCAGCTTCCGCTGTGGCGCCGGCTCGTCGCCTCCACGGCAAACAGCTACCGCGTCGTGGTCTTGAGCGGATTGCGAAGCTGGAGCCGCGACTTGCGCCTGACCGCGCCGGCGCTCGGGTCGATGGCCCTTCTGCTGTTGCTGTGCGGAACGCTCGGCATGGTCGGGATCGCTGTTCAGCATGTGGCTGCACAGCAGGCCGCTGACGCTTCGCGTGTGCGCGTCTACCTGGCGACCGACTCGACGCCAGATGCGGTCACGGCGCTAAAGGCGCGCTTGAGCGCCGACCCGCGGATCGCTTCGGTCAGGGATGTGACTCCCGAGCAAGCGCTCGCCGAGGCGCAGAGCCGGCCCGGACTCGACAACCTGGCAAGCCTGAGCGCGACCAACCCATTCCCCGCAGGCCTCGACGTCCAGGTCCGAGACGTGAGAGCAGTCGGCGCGGTTGCGGCATCGGTCAAAGACGATCCCGCCGTCGACCAAACCTACCCCACGTCCTATGACCCCGACACCTATTCGCGCCTGCGCCGCGTCGCCCTGGTGGTCGGCGGCATCGGAGCAGGGCTGATCCTGCTCTTCGGGCTGGTCGCGTACGCCGTGAGCGCGAACTCGATGCGCGTCATCGCCGCCGCCCGGCGCCAGGAGGTCGCTGTGATCCGCCTGCTCGGCGCGCGCGGCTGGATGCTGCGCGGGCCATTCGTCGTCGAGGGCCTCATGATCGGTGCGCTCGCCGGGGCGGTCGCGGCGGCGGCGGTCGGCGGCGCCTTTTTGCTCGCCACGCGTTTCGAATCCGCCACCTATTCGCAGCTGCTTCCGGGTGTGGGTCTCACTCAAGTCCAGTACGTCCTGGCGGCTGTCATCGTCGCCGGCATGCTGCTCGGTACGGTGACCGCGATGCTGGGCTTCCGCAAAGCGCACGCATGAGACGTGCCTTAGGAACGCTGGCGCTCGCCGGGGCGCTGACCGCGCTCATGGGCATCCCCGCGGGCGCAACCTCCCCCAGTCCGTGCCCATCACCTTCGACCGCTTCGGCTGCACGAGTTACCTGCGAGTCCACTCCTCAAGCCTCGCCCACGCCGGATCCGATGCAAGCCATTTACGACCAGCTGCGCACGAGGCTCGGGGGTGACCTGGCCCAGGGCCTCGCGACACAGGAGCGCCTCTCCGGCGCGCTGAATCAGACCTCGGCCGGCGTGCAGATCCTGACCGACCAGATCACCCAGCAAGAGGCGGTGATCGCCGCGCTCGAGGATCAGATTGCTCAGCTCGACGTGCAGATCGCGGACACGGAGGCCCGCATCGAGGTGGAGAAACAGCAGCTGGCCGCGATGGCGCGAGCGATCTACCGGCAGCCGTCCTCGATGTGGCTTCTGATCGCGCGCACCGGAAGCCTGCACGAAGCGCTTCAGGCGACGTCGGACGTGGTTGTCGCCGGCCAGCGCGCACATGCATTGCAAGCGCGACTCGAAGCCGACCTCCTGAAACTGCAGGCCGACCGCGCCGCCCGCGTCGCCGATCTCGATCGCGAGAACGCCACAAAGGACCAGCTGGTGACGAGTTTGAGCACGTTGAGCGACTTGATGAGCACGCAGAACGACCTGGCCAATCAGCTAGCGGATGTCATCGCGCAGATCCAGGCGGCTCAGAACGACGTGCCGAACCAGTCTCCGGACGTGACCGCTGCGCTTGCTGCACTCCTCGAGTCACAGACGCAGGATCTGATCCAGCAAACGAATCAGGCCGCATGGAGCGCGGCCCATATCGGTGTCGGGCTGGCGATGCTCAACCACACGCTCCCTACCGGAAAGCCAATCGCGGGTCTGACCCTGTCCTGGCCGATGGCCGGAGCCCGGGTGACGCAGCTGTTCGGGCCCACCGATTTCTTGCTCGAACCGCCGCTCGGCAAGTACCCCCATTTCCACGCAGGCCTCGATATCGCCGCGCCGTTCGGCACCACCGTGATGGCGGCGGCGGACGGCGTAGTCGTCGCGGTCGGTCACACGCGCATTGGCTACGGCAACTATGTCGTCATCGCCCACGGCGGCGGGATCATGACGCTGTACGGGCACCTGCTCGAGACCAACGTCGATGTCGGCAACAAGGTCTTCCGCGGTCAGCGGATTGGGCTCGAGGGATCGACTGGATGGTCGACCGGCGCGCACGTGCACTTCGAGCTGAGAGTCAACGACGCGGTGGTCGACCCGCTGCCTTACCTTCCAAAGCTGGCGGGCTAGAAAACGGGAAGGAAAAAAGTGCCCCCAGAGGGAATCGAACCCCCGACCTTGACGTTAGGACCGTCCTGCTCTATCCCCTGAGCTATGGGGGCGGCACGCTAGGAAGTCTATTAGTGCGCTGCGCGCGGCGCCCCTGAGCTATGGGGGCGGCACGGAAGGAAGTCTATTAGTGCGCTGCGCGGCGCCCCTGAGCTATGGGGGCGGCACGCTAGGAAGTCTATTAAGTAGCCCACAACTGCGTCGCGATGCGTATCGCTCCCGGGCGTTACAACGGTAAGGTGACGGCGCCGCTGATGAGACTGCCTACCGCTCTTGTCGTCGCCTTCTTGATCGCTGGTTGCGGATTGTCGAGCGCTGCCAAGCCTTCACCCGCGGTCAGCGCGGTTGTCCTCAGCGGCCAGTCGAACGCGGGAGGCGTCTCCCCGTTTCTGGTGGCCGCCTATCGCCCCTCCGATGTCTTCGTGTCAGCTCACGGAGGTGAGCCCATCGGCAAGTGGGCGCGGGGCGGCCTCTATTGGAATGAGGTCGCACAACTGCTCCGACATCCACTCAAAGCCTTCATCTGGTGGCAGGGCGAGAGCGACCTGCAAAGCACAAGCTACCTGGCCGACCTGACCGACCTGGTGGCCCGCGTCCGCGCCACGAGCCGCACACCGGACCTGCTCGTGATCGTGGTTCGAATTCTCCCCCAGCCACACGGCTGGGGCGCCGGTGTGCGAGCGGCGCAGGAGTCATTCGTCCAGGCTGACTCGAACGCGGTCCTGGTTTCGAGCGACGGCGTGCCGGCGCAGGCCGACGGCATACACCTGACCGATGCCGGTTACCGCGAGGTCGCCGCCCGCATCGTGGAAGTTCTGCGCAAGCAATAACCCCTCTTTCAAGACAATTCGAATCTCGCTCTGACCGTTTTCTGAGCAAACTCCCAGGAAACTGGGTCAGCATTGGAGTCGCATATGAACACCGACGGGCCCCGAGTCCTCGTCGTTGACGACGAGCCCAACATCACCGAGCTGGTCGCGATGGCGCTGCGCTACGAAGGATTCAGCGTCAAGACCGCTGCCACCGGCAGAGGCGCGATCACTGCCGTGACGCAGTTCTCTCCGGCACTCGTGATCCTCGACGTGATGCTCCCCGACATCGACGGCATCGAGGTGCTGCGCCGGCTGAACGGGGCCGGCAACAAGGTCCCGATCATCTTTCTCACCGCCAAGGATGCGACCGAGGACAAAGTTCACGGACTGACCATCGGCGGCGATGACTACGTGACGAAGCCGTTCAGCATCGAGGAGCTCATGGCGCGCGTGCGCGTTGTCCTGAGGCGGCATGGTAACGACACGACTGACAACGGCAAGCTCGCGCTGGCCGACCTCGAGCTGGACGACGAGGCGCATGAGGTTCGCCGGCACGGCCATGTGATCGAGCTGACGAACACCGAGTACCGGCTGCTCCGCTACCTGCTCATCAACGCGGGCCGCGTCCTCACGCGCAGCCAGATCCTTGATCACGTGTGGCACTACGACTTCGGCGGAGACGCCAGCGTCCTGGAGACGTACGTCAGCTACCTTCGCCGGAAGGTCGACCGGTACGACCCGTCGCTCATCCAGACCGTGCGCGGCGTGGGTTACGTCCTCCGAACGCCGAGAAAATGACGCTCTCCCTCCGGGGGCGCTTGCTGATCGGAGTCATCTCCCTTGTCGCGGTCGGGCTGCTGGTTTCCGACATCGCGACGTACCTGACTCTGCAGGGGTCGCTGCTGGGGCGGATTGACGAGCAGCTCACGAAACGGGCCACGGTGGATACGGCCCGCACCGCCCTCGCCAACTATCCGCTGTGCCAAAGACGCGGGCCGGCCTCGGCGACCAGCTTTGACGTTGGAACGATCACCGAGCTCATCGACCCCGACGGCACTGTTGTCGCCTTCTGCGGCGCGCAGGTCTTCGGCGCGCCGCTGTCGGCGGCCAGACCGGTACTTCCGAAGTCGCTGCCGAATGCAGGCCCTGACACTCCTGCGCAGCCCTACACCGTCGAGGGCAGGGGTGGCGTTTCGCAGTACAGGATGACCGACTGGCCCGAAGGTTCCTTCGGCGGCCGGTTCGTGATTTTCGCCGTTCCACTGACCCCGGTCCAGTCGACGCTCAGCCAGCTGCTGATCCTCGAGGCGTTGATCGGTGCGGGCGTGCTCGCAGCGACGGCGCTTCTCGCGTTCCTGATCATCAGCATCGGGCTGCGGCCCCTGCAGAAGATGGGAGCCGTCGCCCAGGACATCGCGGCCGGCGACCTCACCCGGCGCGTCGAACCCTCCACGCCAAAGACCGAGATCGGCAGGCTCGGCCTCGCCCTGAACGGGATGCTGAGCCAGATAGAGGCGGCCTTCGAGGAACGCACCGAATCGAACACTCGGCTTCGGCGATTCATCGCGGACGCCTCGCATGAGCTGCGCACTCCGCTGACCTCGATCCGTGGCTATTCGGAGCTGCTGCGCCGCGGCGCGTCGAAGTCGCCCACCGACGCAGGGCTCGCCCGCCGGCGCATCGAGGAGGAGTCGGTGCGCATGTCGGTGCTCGTCGACGACATGCTGCTGATCGCCCGGCTCGACCAGGGCCGGCCTCTGGAAAAAGAGTCGGTGGACCTGCAGGCGATCGCGCGCGACGCGGCAGCCGACGCGCGCGCCGTTGCGCCGCAGCGCGAGATCACTTTGAGCGCGCCGGCGCAGGTCGTCGTCGAGGGTGACGACACCCGGCTTCGGCAGGTGCTCGGCAACCTGGTGCGCAACGCGATTGTCCACACTCCGTCGCAGACCGCGATCGAGATCGCCGTCACGACCGTGGATGGCGTCGGCCGGATGTCAGTGGCCGACCACGGTCCCGGACTGCAGACGGCCGAGCTGGATCGGATTTTCGAGCCGTTCTACCGCGCTGATCCCAGCCGCAGCCGCGACAGCGGCGGCGCCGGGCTGGGGCTCTCGATCGTCAGCGCGGTCGTCAGCGCGCATGGCGGCCACGTGACGGTGTCGGAGACCAGCGGCGGCGGTGCGACCTTCGAGGTCGAGCTGCCTCTCCACACCACTCTCTGATTCCCAGCTGATTCCCAGGTTTTTTACAGCCTGGGTTCAGGAACCGGCGGCAAGCTGATACGACAACCTCGTGACATCCCTGGCTTCCCCAAGCAGTAGGGGGCGTCCCTAGCGCCCCTTACTTGCGGGAAGCCTTTCAGCTTCTAACTTCTGGCCGGCACGGTCATCGGCACCGCTTCGCCTACGCCGATACGGCGGTAGAGCGACGACAGAGGTCGCGGCGCCCACCAGTTGGCCCGCCCGAGAAGTCGCATGATCGAGGGCACTATAAGGATGCGCACTATCGTCGCATCGATCGCGACAGCGATCGCGAGCGCGATACCGATCGCTTTGATGATCACGACTTCAGCAAGACCGAAGGCGAGGAAAACCGCCACCATGATCGCGGCCGCTCCGGTGATCAAGCGGCCGCTCTTCTCCAGGCCCATCGCGACAGCCGCCTGGTTGTCGCCGGTGCGCCGGTACTCCTCCTGGATGCGGCTGATCAGCAGCACCTCATAGTCCATCGACATCCCGAAAACGAGGCTGAACAGGATCACCGGGAGGCTTGGGTCGATCGATTGGGCGGTGAAACCGAGCTGCCGGCTCAAGTGGCCTTCCTGGAAGATCCAGACCATTGCGCCGAACGAGGCTGAGATGGAGAACAGATTTGTCAGCACAGCCTTGAGAGGCAGCACGACCGAGCCGGTGAGCAGGAAAAGGACCAGGTACGTGATCAAGATCACGGTGCCGACGGCGGTCGGTGTCCTTCCCAGGATGAAGTCGACGACGTCCAGGTCGAACGCCGTCTCTCCAGTCGCGAGGACCTGGCCGCCGGCCACATGTTCGTCCCGCGTCGCCCTGACGATAGTGCGAGCCTCGTCGCTGGTCGGCGGCTTGTTCGTGACGATGTAAAGCCGCGCGATGTGGCTCCCGATGTCGATCGACAGTCGTTGCTGCAGCGCCGCGGGAAGCGATTCGAGAGACCCTGAATACAGGCGCTGGTAGTCCGCCCTGGCCAGGCTCGTGTCGCCGTTGACGATGCTGTCCACTCGAATCACGTTGGGAAGCGCGGCCAGGCGGTGACTGAGGTCGTAGACGTCGCCGATGTGGTCGGAGGTCAGCGGACTCGAGTCCGGGTAGTAGACGACAGCCTCGATGGTGGTCTGGTCCTGGCCGGGAAAGTCTCTGATCAGGGTGTCGTAACCCTGGCGCGGAAGGTTGGACGGCGGGAGCTGGTCTACACCGCCTTGCGCCAGGCGGAGCTGAAGGAACGGAGTGCCGGCGAGAACGAGGACCACGAGGGCGGGGATCAGCACCCACAACGGCCTCCGCATGACCCACAGGGCCATCGAATGCCAGGCCCCGGTACCGGCAGGCCCGCGTGCGCCGAGGAAAGGCAGCCTCAGCCTGTCCACGCGTCCTCCGAGCACGGACAGCAGTGCGGGCAAGAAAGTCAGGCCGTAGACGACGGCCATCGCGACGACGATCGCGCCGCCCGCGCCCATCGAGGCGAGAAACGTGCCCTGGTAAAAGAGCATTGCCGAGAGGCCGATCGCGACAGTGATGCCCGAGAACGTGATCGCACGTCCTGCTGTCGACATCGACGTCGCAATCGCATCTTCGCGACTCGCCCCCGCGGCGAGCTCGTCGCGGAACCGGTTGACGATGAACAGCGAATAGTCGATCGCGACCGCGAGACCGATCAGCGTCACGATGTTCATCGCGTACTGGGAAACGTTGGTGAAGCGCGCCAGGAACAGCGTGCCGCCGACACCACCGGCGATCGCGAGCAGGCCCACGCTGATCGGCAGAAGCGCGGCGACGATCGACGCAAAGATCAGAACGAGCAGCAAGAGTGTCACCGGAAGCGCGACCAGCTCCGCGCGATTCAGGTCATTCTCGAGCACGTGGTTGAAGGCCTTGTTGATAGGCACCTGGCCAGTCGCGACGACGCTCAGAGGACCGGGATGGACCTCAGCGACCAGCTGGTCGATATAGCCCTGCGCCGTATGCCCGTCGTCTTTGAGCTCCACCACGACAAGCGCTTCGTGCGAGTCCTTGGAGATCAAAGCCGCCTTCGCCACGGTCGGAACGTTGTAGGGCGTGGTCACCGAGGTGACGCGGGGATCGCTGCTCAGAGGGGCGACAGCGTCCTGCAGCGCCTTTTGAAACGCGGCGTCGTCGGCGCTCAGGCTCGTACTGCTGAAGATCAGCGAGAAACTGGATTGGCCTGTCTTTGTCGCCTGGCCCTGTGGGTGTATCTCGTCGCCGATGAGCTTCGCCGCCTTGCCCGCCGGCAGGTCGGAGCCAAAGCCGCCGTTGTCCTTGAGAGTTCCGCCAGTGAAGATCCCAAGGATCGAAAGGCCGAGCAGCAGCGTCGAAGCGATGAGCGTGGCCCAGCGAAAGTGATAGACAAAGCGGCCCCAGCGAGCAAACATCGGCCCACAGGATACCCACGGAGGTAACGCGACCCTCGGTCAGCCCGCTATTTCAGCTTCCAAACGATTCCCTGCACGACGGGCTTCGACTCGACGGCGAAGCTCTGCAGGCTGCTCTGCGAGGTCGCCAGCATGACGAGGTAGTACACGCTCCCATCGGAGTTGGCGCCGACAAACAGCGACGCGACGGCGGGAAGTGAGTGTCCCCCCGACGTCAGCGTGAAGCACAGGTTCCAGAAAATCCCTTGAGCGCCGTTGATGTTGCCGGTCGTCGTCTTGCTGCCAGGACACGGTGCCGTATCCGGGTACTTGCTCTGCAAGCTCTTGTCGACGTCGTCCTTGTTCTGCTGGGCGGACTGCTTCGGGTTCGACGTGCCGCTGGCCACCGTCACGGAGCCGGTCGAGTTTGGGTTGACCAGGATGATCGTTTCGGTGTCCTGGCTCGCTACCGTCCAGCCCGTCGGCAGCGGAACGGTCACGCCTGCATTCGATGCCGATGTCGTACCCGGCGCCGACGTCGGTGAGGCGATGGGGCTCGGCGATGTTCCTGGGGTCGGACTCGGTAGACCCGCGACGCCCCCACCGAGGCTGGAAGCGCGAGGGCCGAGAAGTACTAACGCCGTGCCGCAGCCTGCCATCACCAAAATCAGGACAACGACCCCGCTGATGAGGAGAGCCCACGGCGTGCGGTGCACCGCGGCCTGCGGCGCCGCGCCGGCGGGATTGTAGTAAGGGCTCGCATAGGCCACCGGAAGGGGCGGCGGCGATGGGTACGCGAGAGGAAGAGCCGACGGTGGCGGCGAAGAGGGAGGTGCACCCGCCGCGGCCGCCGACAGCGGGGTGCCGCATGCCTGGCAGAACTGGTTGCCGTCAGGGTTCAATGCGCCACACCTGGCGCAGGTGACCGCCATCTATTTCGTCTCTTGCCTTTTCTTGGCCGGCGCTTCGGCCATCGAATCCACGCGCGGGCGACGGCTTCGTTTGACGGCGTTCGGTGCGGCGGTCAGCGCCATCCCGCAGTTGGGACAGAAACCGGAAGCAACTATGTGCATGAGGCAGCTAGGACAAACGGTCTCCGCAAAGCCCATGTGGGCAGCCTCGTCGAGAAGCGCGTGATGCAGCAAATACCGGATGTAGATCAACAGAGCTCCGACGATTGCGGCCTGCCAGATGAGGATGAAGAGCGCGTTGACCGAACTCGCTTTGAGCACCTCCGTTCCCGCCGAGAAAGCGATGTGCGCCAGGACGGCCGCGGCGACGGCCCCGATCTCGCGCTGGCCCAATCGACCTCGGCGATAGCGCCAGATCGCCGCCACGATCATGCCGGTCGTGCTGCCTTGAAGCAGAGGTAGGAACACCGCTAGCGTGGCGAGGTCGTAGATCCAGTTGCCGGGCGCCACGTGCGCCGGGAGGCTCGTCACCACGCTCGAGAAGCCGATCAGTGCCTCCGCCAGGCTGAAGCCGAGGCCGGAGGCGATACCGAACACCAGGCCGTCGACGGTCTCCGGGAAATCAGCGCGCTTGGGCAGGAAGAAAGCGGGCAGCGGCTTCACGGCCTCTTGCACGACCGGGAACAGCAAGCCCAGGATGATCAGCCCGCCGATATTCACGCCGGCGTTGGCGAGCGGATTGGCCGTGTACTGGAACGGGTTGTAGACGAAGCGCTCGAACACCGTGAAAACGATGCCGGCTACGATCCCGCCGCCGATCGTGAATCCCAGCACCATCGCCGGCTCGTCGCGATACACCTGGGCCTCATAGAGATAGATGAGGTAGAGCACGGGCACGAGGAATGCCGAGACCAGGATCGCCGCGGTGATGAGGCCCGCGAGATAAAGGACGAGGACGCCGGCGAGCCCGGTGATGAAGGCCCAGCGAAACTCGTGGATCTTGTGGTGGCCGAGGTGCGGGAAGAGAGTAGTGATGACCGAGGGCTGGGCGACATGCTCTCCGGGATGCGCCGCGTACCTGTGCTCGCGCGTCTTTGAATTGCCGGACTCCATGGTGGTGCCCTGGTGCGCGCCGCAGCGCGTGCAAAAGACGCCGTCAGGGACGTCGTGCGAACAGTGATCACACCGCACCGGACCTACCTCCTCACGCGAGCGCGGGCTCGCTGGGCGGTAAGGATAGGGCTCGCCGCCGCGTTTATCCGGGCGTTAGACGATCGGCGCGCGGGTGCCGATTACGTGAGCTTCCATACGATGCCCTGGATGATTGGCTCAGCCTCGCTGGTGAGGTTCACCATGTAGCTCTGGGGCGTCACCAGAATGACGCCGTACCAGACGCTGCCATCGGCGTTGGTGGCGACGAACAGAGACGCTTCGGCGGGCACCGAGTGCACGCTCGAGACGACGGTGAAACACATGTGCCAAGAAATTCCTTTCACACCGCCGATGGTGCTGTCCGTGGGTCTGACGGCCCGACACTCCACCGCGTCCGGGGATTTGGATTTGATCGACTCCTCGATGATGCCCTTCTGCTGTTGCACCGTCTTCTTTGGGCTTTGCACGCCGCTTCCGACTGAGAGAAAGCCCCAGCCGTTCGGATCCGTCAGGGAGATCGATTCGTTGTCTTTGGACGAGACGGTCCATCCCGCAGGCACAGGAACTGTCACCGCCGTGTTCGTAGCCGTCGCGCCCGTCCACGGGGACGGCGTGGGGATGGGGGCCGCCACGTCAGCCGTCCCGACGAACGACTTACCGCTGAACAGGGCGATCGCTGTTCCGCCGCCCGCCACGACGACGATCAGCGCGGCCACCGCGCCGATGATGAGCGCCATGGGGGTCCGGTGGACGGGCGCCTGCGGCATTGCGCCGCTGGGTGAGTAATACGGACTTGCGTACGCGACCTCTGCCGGCTGTGGTGAGGCATACGCGGGCGGCGTCGCCGCCGGGGGCGGTGGGGCTTGCGGCGGCGGAGCCAACCAGGATGGCGCCGCTTCCGTCGGAGGCGGTGGCCCTTGCGGCGGGGCGGCCGACCACGGTGGTGCTGCGGCCGCCGCCTGCGTCAAAGGCGTGCCGCATGCCGAGCAAAACTGGTTTCCGTCTGGGTTCTGGGCGCCGCACCTGGCGCAGGTCATCGGCATCTACTTCTTTCCCGCCGCGTCGGGCTGCGCTTCCGCCCGAGGCCGGCGACCGCGCTTGACGGCGTTAGGCGCGGCGGTCAGCGCCATACCGCAGTTGGGACAGAAGCCTGAGGCAACGATGTGCATGTGGCAGCTTGGACATACGGTCTCCGCAAAGCCCATGTGCGCGGCCTCCTCCAGCAGCGCGTAGTGCAGCAGGTACCGGATATAGATCAGCACAGCGCCGACGATCATGGCTTGCCAGATGAGGACGAGGAGCGGGTTGACCGCGGTCTCTTTCAACACCTGCGTCCCCGCCGAGAAAGCGATGTGGGCCAGGACCGCCACGGCGACCCCGCCGATCTCGCGTTGACCCAGGCGACCTCGGCGGTAGCGCCAGATCGCGGCGACGATCATCCCGGTGGCGCTGCCTTGAAGCAGCGGTTGGAACACCGCAAGCGACGTCAGGTCGTAGATCCAGTTGGCCGGCTCGCTGTGCGCCGGTAGGCTGGTGAGCACGCTCGAGAAGCCGATCAAGGCCTGGGCAAGACTGAAGCCCAGACCGGCGGCAACTCCGAAGACTAGACCGTCCACGGTTTCGGGAAAGTCCTTGCGGTTGGGCAGGAAGAAAGCCGGCAGCGGTTTCACCACCTCCTGCACGACAGGCAGCAGCAGGCCGACGATGAGCAGGGTGCCGACATTGATGCCGGCGTTGCTGAAAGGATTGCTGGCGATCTGGAGCGGGTCGTAGACGATGCGCTCCAACACGGTCAGCAGGATGCCGGCGACGATCCCGCCGCCGAGCGTGAAGCCGAGCACCAGGGCCGGCTCGTCGCGATAGACCTGCGCCTCATAGAGGTAGATGAGGTAGAGGACCGGGACGAGGAAAGCCGAAAGAAGAATCGCGGCCGAGATCAGCCCTGCGATATACAGGACCAGGATGCCGGCGAGGCCGGCAATGAAGGCCCAACGAAACTCGTGGATCTTGCTGTGGCCGAGATGAGGGAACAGCGTGGTGAACACCGACGGCTGGGCGACATGCTCTCCGGGATGCGCCGCGTACCTGTGCTCGCGCGTCTTTGAATTGCCGGACTCCATGGTGGTGCCCTGGTGCGCGCCGCAGCGCGTGCAGAAGACGCCATCGGGGACGTCGTGCGAACAGTGGTCACACCGCACCGGACCTACCTCCTCCTGCGAGCTGGGGGTCGCTGGGCGGTAAGGATAGGGCTCGGCGCCCCTGTTTAACCGGCGTTAAGTGATCAGCGGGCGGTTTCAGTCTCCGCCGGCTGCTGCGGAACCCAGCCCCGGATGAAATGGCACGAGTAGTGGCCCTGGTGCTTGTCGAAGTATCGCTGGTGATATTCCTCGGCCCGCCAGAATCGCGGGGCCGCCACGATCTCGGTCACGATGGGCCGGTCGAAAAAGCGCTGCGCGTCTTCCTTCGACTTGCGCGCCGCCTTCTCCTGCTCGGGATTGTGGAAGAAGATCACCGACCTGTACTGATGGCCGTGGTCAGGCCCCTGGCTGTCGAGCGTCGTGGGGTCATGCATGTTCCAGAACGCGTTCAGGAGTTCGTCGTACGACACCTTGGCGGGGTCGTACGTGACCTCGACCGCCTCCGCGTGTCCTGTCCTGCCCGAGCTGACCTGCTCGTACGTCGGGTTGTCGCGCGTGCCGCCCGCGTAGCCGGAAACTGCATCGATCACGCCGGGCACCTCGTTGAAGAGATGCTCTACGCCCCAAAAACAACCGCCTGCGAAAGTAGCCTTTTCCATCTCACGTCGAGCATACGCGCTCCCTATGATGCCCCCTCAACATGACCGCGCCCGACGCTCCGCCACCTAAACCAACCGCGCCTGCGCGGATATTCAACGGATGGCAGCAAATGGCGGTGGTCGATATCACGCCGTTGCGCCGCCATCGCGACTTCCGCCTGCTGTTCATCGGGCGGTCGGTGTCGTTCTTCGGCAGCATGATCACCGTCGTCGCCTTCCCGTACCAGGTGTACCAGCAGACCCACAGCTTCGTGCTGGTCGGCTTGCTCGGTGTCCTGGAGTTCGTCGCGATTCTCATCTTCGCGATGCTCGGCGGCGCCCTCGCCGACGCCCGCGACCGCCGATCGATGGTGTTGCTGTCGGAGGCAGCGTTGATGGGATGCAGCCTCATCCTTGCCGGCAACGCGGCGCTGCCGAATCCGCAGGTCTGGGTGTTGTTCGTCATCGCGGTCGTTTGGGGCGTGCTCGATGCGATCCAGCGCCCGTCTCTCGACGCGATGCTTCCGAGATTGGTCGACCGCGACGAGCTGCCGGCGGCGGCAGCGCTCAGCAGCCTGCGTTCGACGCTCGGCCAAATCTTGGGACCCGCCATCGGCGGAGTGCTGCTCGCCACGGTCCATTTGCCACTGACCTACATGGTCGACGTCGCAACCTTTGTGGTCGGCCTTGCCGCCTTATGGCTGATGCGCGCAGTGCCCCCACCGGTGAACGCGGAACGTCCGAGCCTTCGTCGCGTGGTCGAAGGCCTGCGCTACGCGCGCAGCCGGCCTGAGCTGATCGGGACGTACGCCGTCGACATGATCGCGATGTTCTTCGGCATGCCCATGGCGCTGTTCCCCGCGATCGCCCAGGGTCTCGGCGGGCCCGGTGTGTTGGGCCTGCTTTACGCAGCGCCGGCGGTCGGATCGTTCCTCTTCTCCGCCACGAGCGGCTGGACGAAGCGTATCCATCGCCACGGTATGGGGGTGATCGTCGCCGCGGTCATCTGGGGCGTGGCGATCATCGGCTTCGGCTTTGCGCCAGGACTCATCGCCTCTTTAGTCTTCCTGGCGATTGCCGGCGCTGCCGACATGATGAGCGGACTTTTCCGTTCGGTGATCTGGAACCAGACGATCCCGGATTCCCTCCGCGGCCGGCTTGCCTCGATCGAGATGCTGAGCTACACATCCGGTCCCGCGCTTGGCAACTTCGAAGCTGGATTGGTTGCTTCACTATTCAACTCCGTACGCGTGTCGGTCGTGTCGGGAGGCGTCCTGTGTGTAATCGGCTGTTTGCTGTGCGCGCTGGCCCTGCCCGCGTTTCGCAACTACGACGCGCGGCGGTACCATGTCCCGCCAGATCCTGGCGGCAGCAACGTCAAGCGGGAGAAGGTATGACCTCAGAGCAGATAGTGGTCGGTTTGGCCGCCCTCACCGCGGCGTTCGCGCTGTGGGCGGCCATCTTCGCCACCAGGGCCGACAACGCGGCGCGCCGGGCGAGCAAGGTCGCGGACGCGCGGTGGGAGACGGCGACCAAGCCCGTCCCCCAGATCACCTTCACGGGCCCGCCGGCTCCCAACCAGGCGATCGAGGTCGAGGTGCAGAACCTGGGCGGCGCGCTCGTCGCGGGCGGCGTGATCGTGCAAGCCGGAGATGACCTATATGCGAGCGAGCTGATCCTGCCCGACAAGGCGCCGCCGCGCAGGATTCTGCTGCAGCCGGCGATGAAGGCGTGGCAGCGGGCGGGCCAGCCGAGCTGCCTGCTCCTGGTCGCGCGCGATGTCAACGGCCGCTACTGGAACTGCCTCGACGCCAGCAAGCCGATCAAGGACCCACGCAGGTGGCTCGCGGGCCAGCTCCGCGAGCTCCGCCTGCAGGGTGTGGTCGACTTTCCCGGCCTGAACGTCCCCGCGCGCTAGTGGTGCTCTAGGTCAAGTCGCGCGTTGAGCTTGAGCGTGACGTTGCCGTGGAGCGCTTTGGAGATCGGGCAACCATCCTTGGCCGCCTCCGCCTGCTTTTGAAACTCGGCCGGGTCGATGCCATGAATGTGGCCGACAGTCGTGAGCGTCACCGTGGTGATGCCGGTGCCAGGGACGAACTCGACCTCTGCTGTCGTGTTGAGCCTTTCAACTTTGTGGCCTGCTTTGCTCAAGCCGTTGGAGAAGGCCATGGAGTAACACGCAGCGTGGGCCGCGGCAAGCAATTCCTCGGGACTGGTCGTCCCGTGCGACCGCTCCGCGCGGCTGGCCCACGTGACTGGAAACTCGTTGAAGGTCCCGCTTGCGACCTTGACCCGGCCTTTGCCGGAGACCAGGTCGCCTTCCCAAACCGCATCCGCTCGACTCACTGCAGCCATGTGTCCTCCTCCGAGCCCTTTACAACTCTTAACGCACTAATTCGGCGGCGGCCGCGAATACGAAGTCTAGGCTGACGGCTCATGAGCATCGGGTCCAGTCCTCCGCAGACGCCTCCCCAGCTCTCCCCTGACGGGCGATGGGTCTGGGACGGCCAAAAGTGGCAGCCCGTCCCGGTCGTGGTTGGGGATCTGGCCGGCATCGTCCCGGTCGCGGCCGCGGCCGCGGCACCGGCCCCGGCACCCGCACGTGCCGCGGTCGTCTACAGCCCGCCGAAGTATGTCGCTCCGCCCCCGGAGGAGCCCGTGGTACCGCTGTGGCAGGAGCCACCGCGACAAGGCATCAGCATGTACCTGTTCGTCGCCGCAGCGGCGGTCGTGCTGATCATGGCCATGATGGCTTTGAACTCGCTGCAGATCTATCGATTTCCATGGCAGAGCGATGGACAGAGCCAGGCGCGGCCCACGGCGGTACCGACGCGGCTGCTCACCGCGCGCACGGACTACGCCCTCGCCGACAGGTTCCTCAATTTCTCTCTCGCGCCGGCCGTGGCCGCGCTCAACCTGACCTTGCCGGCCATCGGTCAATCGTGCAGCGGAACCCCGACCAACAGCTGCCTCAATGCGATCACCGCCACCGACCAGCAGGTGACGAAGGTCCTCGCTGTCATCGACCGCGGTGAGATCCCGCCGTGCATAGCACCGGGCATGAGCAAGATTCGGGCCGACTTCGCCACCATGGACGCCGGCCTCCAGCTTGCGATCAAGGGCTTCAAGGACGACAGCAAAACCGAGATCGCGCAGGGTCTGGCCCGCTACGGTTCCGCCGGACCGGCGTTGCAAGCCGACGGCAAAGCGCTCGACCTGGCCCTGAAAACGTGCAGCACCGACAGTACAGGGCCCTGATCCAGCGCTGATTCGCTCGTTTCCGTAACCATTCGCCCGCCTCGACCTGTTGAACACTCCGATGTCGGCCTACATCGGCCAGGTATCGGCGGACGGTATGTGGCTTTGGGACGGTGCGTCCTGGCAGCCACTCGTCTCCGGATCAACACATCAACAAGGTCCTTCGTGGCTCAACCTCAACGTGAGAGCGACGCCAACGTGGGTCGCGCTTGCCGGCGCGCTGCTCGCGGGCCTCCTCACGGACCAGGCGCTGCGTATCGGCGCCTTCGGTCTGGCCGCTTCCATGACTGTCGCGGTCGGCGCTCTCCTTCTCCTTTTCACAGGACGTCTTCTCACCGCCGAGTCGCGCCTGCTCGCTGGGGTCGGGGTGTTGTTCGGTGCGTGGCTGTCAGCGCGAGCCAGCTCGTGGTTGCTCTGGCCGGACCTCGCGATGGCGTTCGCGCTGCTCGGACTGGCAGCTTCGCTCGCGCGCAGCGGTTCCTTGCTGGAGACCGGCATCGCCGAAGCCGCGGCCCGTTCAATTCATGCGCTCGTCCATGTCGTCGGTGGCGCCGCCTTCATCGTCAGGCCGCTGCGCACCACTCGTGACCGGCTGACCCTCCTCGGCCCGCTTGCCCGTGGCCTGTTGATCGCGGCGCCAATCGCAATCTTGCTGGCCGCAATGCTTGCGGCGGCGGACCCGGTCTTTGCGTCCTTCTTCAACGTCAACTTCGACTTCGGTCAGCTGGTAGGTGATGCGGTCTTCGTGCTGATGGGATCGCTTACGCTGGCCGGACTGTTGCGATTGGCCGCGGCAGAACCGGTTTCTCGCGTGAACGGGCCTGTGTGGCGGCTGGGTTCGATCGAGGGGTTGGTCGTGCTTGCGGTGCTCGACGCCATCTTCGCCGCGTTCGCGGTGGCCCAGGCGATCGCCGCTACCGGAGCCGCGAGCGAGACGCTGCGCGCGGCGGGTACTACCTATGCGGACTACGCGCGCTCCGGATTCTTCCAGCTTCTGTGGGTGGCGGGAATCACGGCGATAGTCCTCATCCTCTTCAGCCGCATCACCAGCCTCACGCAACCGAACACCAAGCGAGCGTTCCTTGTGCTTGGACAAGTTGGGATCGGCCTGACGCTGCTCATCGTGTTCGTCGCGTTCGGGCGTCTAAGTCTGTACGAAGAGGCATACGGCTTTACGATGCTCCGGCTCTACAGCCATATTTTCGCGGTGTGGATCGCGGTGGTTTTCTTGCTCCTCTCGGCGGACATGGCGGGAGTGTTTCGACGACGCCGCTGGTTTGTTGGAGCCACATCGATCTCCGCCGTGGCCGTGCTCCTGGCTCTGAACGTGGTCAATCCCGAAGCAGTTGTGGTCGGTCTCAACGTCGATCACTCCCGC
Source organism: Candidatus Eiseniibacteriota bacterium (assembly GCA_035300725.1). GTDB lineage: Bacteria > Chloroflexota > Dormibacteria > Dormibacterales > Dormibacteraceae > Palsa-870. The sequence goes on from DATGVE010000106.1 coordinate 35,538, forward strand.
TCCACACACAAGATCGACACGCAGTACCTGGCCGAGCTCTCCAGCGACGCGACGCCCGCGCTGCTGGCCTCTCGATCTCAGCTCGACGCAGCCCTCGCGGGCGACATCAGCCGCGTTGCGTGCGCCGGGCCGAAGACCTACTCGGTGAATCCGTCAGCTTTCAACTGGTCGGCCGCAGCTGCCGCGAGCGCGCGTCGCCAATCCTGTTAACCCACCGAAGTCGGTAGGTCCGGTCCAACCTTCACGGGATCACGGAATTGACTCTTGACCGCCGGCTCAACAAGGGTCATGTTTGCTGTTAAGCAACGTTCCGGCGGGGCGGGAGTTCGGAGGGTGAAGATGCGTCGCTTTCTGACGGCATGCCTGGCGGCGGTTCTGGCTTCTGGATACGCTCTCACGCTCGGTTCGGCGGACACTGCGGTCGCCTCCCTGCCCGACGCCAAAGACATCGCCAAACAGATCCTCGCCACCCACGCCGGCCATTTCATGACCGGCAACGCGCGGGCGGCGTTCGAGATGGTCGCGCGCGGCGACCAGGAGCTCTCTCACGGCTCGAACAGCCAGGACGCTCGTGCGGCCGCAGGCACGAAGCAGGCCGCGGGCGGTGAGGGACCGGGCGACGCTTCCTTTACCAACGTGCGGGTGAACAACCCGGCCGAGGATTCGCACCAGGTTGGCCAGACCACGCAGAGCGAGACGAGCATCGCTGCAGTGGGTAAGAACGTGGCAGTCGGCTTCAACGACTCTCAGCACACCTTGCTCCGCTTCACGGCGGGGACCAACTTCAATGGCATCGCTTACTCGCGGGACGGCGGCGCCACCTTCACCGATGGCGGCGTGATCCCGAATCACCCGGGCTGCGTCAACCTCGGCGACCCCTGGCTCACGAGCGACCGCTCCGGTGCCATGTACTACTCGAGCCTGGCGAATTGCCTCAGCCCGACCAGGTTCGCGCTGGACATCGGCGTGTCGAAATCAACCGATGGAGGCAAGACCTGGAGCGTACCGGTGATCTTGAGCTCCTCTCTCAACGCCTTCTCCTATCAGGCGGACAAAGACGCGATGACCACCGGTAAGAACCCGTCAGACCCTTCCAAAGACGAGATCTACGACACGTGGGACGACTTCTCGTTCGATCCCTTCCTCGGACCCGTGTCAGGCCTGCCGGTGGCGCGTTCATACGATGGCGGCGCAACCTGGTCGATCACCTATGCAAGCCAGGTCCCGCTATCCGCCCCATGCCCGGGCAGTCCGGTCTTCACCAGCTTTGCCCAGTACATCGGCGCCATGCCCATCGCCGGCGCGGACGGCACGCTGTATGTCGCCTCCGAGAAGATTTCCCAGGCCTGCCCTGCGCCCGGTCCACCTTGCACGGCCAAGCCCTGTCCGCCGCCGCCACCCCTCGTGCGCAGCATCGTCGTTTTCAAATCCGCCACCGGCGGGAAGACGTTCGGGCCCGAGACCACCGTGGCCGTGATCGCCCCATCCGCGCCTCCCTTTGACCTCTTCAAGCTCGACGAAGGTAAGTACATGCGGAACCTCGAATTCCCGACCATGGCATTCCTTGGCAGCGATCTGCTGATCGCATGGAATGACGGCGGCGCCACAGGTGCTGACGCGGGCCACAGCCACATCCGCCTCGCCAGGTCGACCGATGGCGGCGTGACGTGGACCACGCGCTTCGTGACCGGAGGCGCCAACGATCAGATGCAGCCCGCCATGAGCGGCGATCAATCTGGAGTGCACATCCTCTACTACCAGCGCAACCCGGACAACACGCTGGACGTCAAAGTCGGCAATTCCGACGACGGCCAGGCCTTCAGCACGCGACGGGTTACCACCCGATCATTCCCCGGGGTCCTCAACTTCCCACAGTTCGACCCCATCATCGCGTTCTCGTATATGGGTGACTACATCGCCAACATCAGCGATGGCAGCAGGTTGCTGTTCGCCTGGGGCGACAACCGGGACATCGTGCACGACTTCCTCTTCCCCAATGGGCGCAACGACCCCAACGTGTACTTTGCGACGCACGTCGGGGAGGGGAATCAGCAGGGCGGCTGAGTGAGGTCAGAACCCCGGTCGGCGTGAGATCGGAGTCGGTCCAGGGCTGGGCACCTGCGAGCGGATCTGCTGCTCGAAGGTGCTCGGTCCGACCGAGACTTGCTGGGGGTACTGCTTCGGTCGCGCCTCCTGCTCGAAGATGCTCGGGCCGGCGGACTTCACGGATGCCGGCTCACTGACCTGAGGATCGCGCGAGGCGCGGTTGGGTCGGAGCTCATCTCTTGTGGGTGCTGCTGTACCTGCGCCGCCAAAGTGCTCGGGTGCGCTTTTGCTGTCGCCTCCGACCGACGGGATGGCCACGCGATCGCTCAGCAGCGTCATCGACGCTGCGCCGCCGGCCGCTACCAGGGCGAATGCGGCACCAGCCACGACCAGCGACCGCAGAAGCGGATGCCTCCGCATGTCAATCCCAGTATATGGATCGAGTGGGAAAGTGTTCACCTCCCCACTTGTGGGGATTTGGTTTCAATCATTGACTGGGACGCGCTCCGCAAACTCGCTCATCTCGTCCAGCCGTTCGGCCACCAGCGCGAACCCTCGTTGCAGCCGTCGATAGAAGGTCGGGCGCGACAGGTGCAGCCTTTCCATGATCACCTCATGGCTGCCGACCCGCTTCACGTAGTAGTCGAGCAGCAGCTTTCCCGCCTCGGCGTCGCGCGGGCCTGGCGAGGAGGCAAGCTCGCCGATCACGTCCACGAGCACCGACCGCAGGTCGGCGGCCGCGGAGCCTCCGCGAGAAACGCCCGGCAGCTTGCCAAGCGGGCTGCGGCCGAGCGCTTCCGGCGTGCCAAGGTCGTCGAGGGCCGCGCGCACAAGCTGCGGACGGATCGTGCTCTGCGGATCGCGCGTCCACCGGACCTCCAGCGCAGCCGCCGCCAGCTGGAGAGGCGCGGCCTCCACTGACCCCGGCAATCCAGCGCGAAGCAGCGTGCCGATCATCCAGCTCACGACCACAGTCGCCGTCACGACACCGACCCAGAGCGAAACGCTCCAGGAGGTCCCGAGGAACAGCATCTCGACCATGTAGGTGAGGGTGAACGCGCCCGCGGTCACAGCGCACAGAGAAGCGGATGGACTCCCGCTTCGCCGCGCCGACCACGCCACCCACGCATCTCCGGCGATCCCGGCCACGACGGCTACCGGCAGAAGCTCGAAGTGACGTTTGGTGATGAGGACGAAGATCCCGTTGACGGTGAACACGAAGGTCAGCGACCCAGGGCGAAGCTTGAACGAGCTGTTCAGCAAGAGGCCGGTGACCGCAAGGATCGTGGACTGGACGAGCAGCGCCGACACGCCAAGGTCTTGAGCCACCCACGTCTCCACTGCTGTCGGCAGCTTTTTGGGATCACTCGACGACCAGGAGTCGATGAGCGGGTGGATGAACTGGGTCGCGAACGTGAACACCGAAAGCAGCAGCGCCGCCGAGAGGAGAGTGAAGATGCCCGCGGCGCTGTCGCCGCGGCGAGCCGACGCGCGCAGCGGACCGCTCACCATCACCGCTGCCGCGGCGATCTCGACGATGTGGGGTGGCGTGAAAAGCCGGTCGAGTCCTAACGGATTGTTGGGCGTGGGCAGGAACCAATTGTTGTCGACGATGAGCGCGGCGCCGAAGACCAGCGCCGCCGCCAGCGAGCCGGTGTAGCCGTCGGGCAGGGCTCGATTCCAGGGCCGGCCCTGCCTGAGCCCTCTGCCGAACAGGAAGAAGAGGAAGGCCGTGACCACAAACCACGAGGCGGCCACCCCCGCCTGTCCCAGCCGATCCTCCTGCGTCAACACCTTGGTCGGGACGTGCACGTAGGCGTAGGCGTCGAGATAGGCGCTGAAAACCAAGAGGGTCATTACGACGACGACCACGACGTCGACTGCGCGGGGGTCCTGCAACATGTTCCGGACGGCTTTCACAGCGGTTCCCTCTTCTCCGCGGAAGCGGACTGCACTTCCTCGGCAACCATACTGTGCCCGGCAAAACTTTGAGACGCAACTGAGACTGCTGGTGAGATGGCGGAGGCCTACGATCCCACAGTGATGTCTGAACAGGACGAGCCGGCCCGGCGCTGGTACGCGTGGGCCGTCGCGGAGGGTCTGCAGCCTCACGCCGAGGTGGCGGCAGAGGCCGCGCTCGACTTGCTGAGGACCGGCGCATCGGTGCCGGCGGCGGTCATCGCCGCCTACATCGCCGCTTCGCGCGGCAGCGAAATGCACGCTGAGCAACTTAGTTCGGAGCTGA
>DATGVE010000107.1:0-51007 GCA_035300725.1 Candidatus Eiseniibacteriota bacterium
TAGCGCAGGGCCCAACCCGAACGCAGCACGGCTCTGCGGAGCACCGGGTCGACTGCCGCCGCGTCGCTCAGCTTCGTGAGCAGCAGGTCGACCCACGCCGTCAGATGAACCGGCGGCACCAGGTCCAGCTGCTCGTTCTTCACGCGCGCACGAAAGCTCCGCCCTGCGATGTCGAGCACCAGCTCGGTGATCGGGCCGCGGTTCAGGTGGCCGCGCTTGACCTTGGCTGTTGGGATCCGCTCGACCAGGTAGTCGAGAAGCTCTGTCGTGTCCTCCTCCCCGCTCATCGGCGCGTGGCAGAAAACGCAAGCGCCTTCGAGGGGCATCGACGGTGCCGAGCAGACCGGGCAGTTAGACACGTGTCCGGGGCTCCGAGGTCCGCAGCTTATTTCGCGGCATCGGCGGCCGGAGCCAAGGAGACGACGAGCACGCGAGGGAGCGCATCGCGTAGATGCGTAACCGAGCGCGCACAGGAGTCGACGCCGGCTTCAGCGCCCACCGGGGTCCCCGCGAAATCGGAGATTTCGTGGGGTGGTCTGGCGCCCGGCCGACTAGGCCGCGAAGAGGCAAGGACATTCGGGGCCCGGACACTAGTCCGTGTAGCGCGTGATGATCTGATCCTCGCGCCTCTTCTCCGCCTGGTACAGCGGGCAGTCTTCGAAGTTACGCACGCAGATAGGGGGGCTGTCGCTCAGCGCGTACTTGCGTTTCGAGCGCCGGTCGACGTGACAATCGAACCGATAGACGCGCAGCACCGAGTGCCGCTCTTTCAAGTACTCCTCGAGGTAAGGGCAGCGCCGCATCGCGATCTACGATAGGCCACCGTGCAGCAGGACGAGCATGCTTGATTTCGCGCGGGCCGGATCGGCGGTCGAATCGACATCGGCCACGCTCGAGAAGACACGCGTCCTCGCCGAGTATCTGCGCAGCCTGGACGATGGCGACCTCCGCCGCGCCGCAGTCTTCATGAGCGGCCGCGCGTTCAGCCCCTCGCAGAGACGCACGCTGGGACTTGGCTGGTCCGCGGTGAGCAAAGTCGTGACGTCGCTGTCGGGTCGCGACGAGGACGAGCTCGGCCGCATCTTCCGCAAGCACTCGGACATCGGTGACTGGGCCGGTGAAGCGCTGGAAGGCCGCACCGTCTCTGAGGCGGTCTCGCTGCAAGAGATCGAGGAGGCGCTCGAAGCCATACGCACCGCGCGTGGGGCATCGAAAGCGAAACCCCTGGAGCTGCTGCTGCGTCGCCTCGACCCGGAAGCGGCCCGCTTCTTCATCAAGATCGTCGCGGGCGAGCTGCGCATCGGTCTGAGCGAAGGACTGGTCGAGGCAGCGATCGCTGAGGCATTCGGCATACCCATCACCCAGGTCAAGCGAGTCCACCTCATCACCGGCGACATCGGTGAGACCGCCGTCCGCTGCAAGCACAAGCAGTTCGACACGACCACGCTGACCCTGTTTCAGCCCGTTCGCTTCATGCTCGCAAGCCCGGTGGAGGCGCCGGCTGAAGCCTTCGAACGAATGGGCGCAACCAGCGTGTGGACCGAGGAGAAGTACGACGGAGTGCGCTGCCAGCTCCACCGGCAGGGCGAACGGGTTGAGCTCTTCTCGCGCGATCTCAAGGAGACGACCAGCGCTTTCCCTGAGCTGAGTGAGAATGCGGCCGCGATCGGCCACGACGTGCTGTTCGATGGCGAGGTGCTGGCGCACCGCGACGGCCGAGTCCTCAGATTTTTCGAGCTGCAGCGACGGCTGGGCCGCAAGATCGTGTCGGCCGCGCTCCGTCAAGAGATTCCCGTTGCGCTTGTCATCTTCGACCTGCTGTGGCTCGACGGCCGGACGCTTCTTGACGAGCCACTCGAAACCCGGCGCCGGTTGCTGGAGGGTCTCGCACTAAAGCATCCGTTTCTGCTGGGGCGGGTCGAGGAGTCGACTGGCCCGGACGACCTTGACAGAATCTTCGCCGAGACGAGGGCACGCGGCAACGAAGGCCTCATGGTGAAGGATCCGCTCAGCCCCTACACACCTGGACGTCGCGGGCTCGCGTGGTTGAAGTTGAAACGGCCGCTGGCGACTCTCGACGTCGTCGTGACGGCGGTCGAATGGGGCCACGGCAAGCGCAAGGGCGTGCTCTCGGATTACACGTTCGCGGTCAAGGACACCGCCACCGGTCGACTATTCAACGTAGGCAAGGCTTACACCGGGCTGACCGACGCGGAGATTGCCACGATGACCAAACGCTTTCTCGAAATCACTATCGAAGATCACGGTCATGTGCGCCTGGTGCGGCCTGAAGTCGTCCTCGAGGTCGCGTTCGACTCGATCCAGCGATCCGCTCGCCACCGGAGCGGCTACGCGCTGCGATTTCCGCGCATTGTCCGCATCCGCGACGACAAACCGGTCGATGAGATCGACACCGTCGACCGGGTCGCGGAGTTGTACGACCGCTACTTCGGCGAGAAATCCGAGGTGGCGCTCAGCGAGGTCGCGCAGACGTGAAGCTCACCTTTATGGGCACGGCCGGGGCGCGGTTCATGGTCGCGAAGCAGCTGGCCGCCTCCGGCGGCCTCTACCTCGAGGACGGCAACACTCGCCTCAGCCTCGATCCAGGTCCTGGTGCGATAGTGCAGTACGCCAAGCGCAAGGTCGACCTGACGAAGCTCGACGCGATAGTGATCAGCCACCGGCATCTCGACCATGCGGGCGACGTCAACGTAATGGTCGAGGCGATGACTGAAGGCGGTTTCGCGCGGCGTGGCCGGCTGTACTGTCCGTCTGACGCGCTCGATGTCGACCCTGTTGTCCTGAGCTACCTCCGGCGCTTTCCGGAGGAGGTCATCCGGCTCGAGCCCGAAACAACGTACAAGGTGAAGGACGTTACTTTCACTACGACGCCACGCCACGTGCACCAGGTCGAGACCTATGGCTTCCGTTTCGGGGACCGTCTGGGTTGGGTGACCGACTCCGCCTACTACGACGGAATCGCCGAGCAGCACAAGGCGGACGTGATGGTGATCCATGTCGTGCTGATGCAGTGCCGGGCCGAACTGCCCCATCTCTGCCTGGAGGATGCGGAGCGGATCATCCGCGAGGCCAAGCCGCGCCTCGCGATCCTCACGCACTTCGGGATGACTGTCTGGCGCGCGCACCCCTGGGAGCTCGCCGCCGACCTGACGCAGCGCATTGGAACCGAGGTGAAGGCAGCGCGCGACGGCATGGCCATCGAGCTCTGATCTCCAGTGACAACGGAACAGCGTTTTCTGCTCCTGCTGATTCTGGTCGGGGCGCTCGCGACGGTGCTCGGGCTGGTCTCGAAACGCGCACGCCTCCTGCCTTATCCCGTGGTGCTTGCCGCGGCAGGTATCGCGGTAGGGCTTCTGCCCGGTGGCCAGTTCCCGCGCCTCGGTGGGAATCTGATCCTGCTCGCGTTCGTGCCCGGTCTGATTTTCGAGGCGACGCTGACCCTGGACCTCGACGAGCTGAGGCGGCGCATCCTCCCTGTAAGCCTGCTCGCGACCGTGGGAGTGGCCATGACAGTACTGCTGATCGGCGCACTCACTCACCTTCTGCTTGGGTTCAGCTGGGCAAGCGGGTTTCTGTTGGGCGCGATCCTCGCGGCCACCGATCCCATCGCCGTGATCGCGCTCTTGCGGCGGCTCAAGGCGCCGCCAGGACTCGCGGCGATCCTCGAGGGCGAGAGCCTTTTCAACGACGGCACTGGAGTCGCCGTCTTCTCAGCAGTGCTGGCGACGATCCTGACCGGCGGACCATCTTTTGGCGATGGAACCGTCCGCTTCGTCGAGCTCATAGTCGGCGGTACGGCGATCGGTCTGGCGGTCGGGTTCCTCGGCCTCACCCTGCTTCGGTTCGCCGAAGATGCGCCGCTCGAAATCCTGGCGACGCTCGTCATCGCATACGGCAGCTACCTCGCTGCTGATCTCGTGCATGCCTCCGGCGTGGTCGCCGTTGTCGCGGCCGGCATCGTGGTTGCGCGTTATGGCGCTCGGCTGGGCCGGCTGCACGGCCCGCAGCTTCTCGGGTTCTGGAACCTGCTGGCATTCGTCTTCAACGCGATGCTCTTCATCCTGGTCGGAGCGGCCTTGCCGGCGACGACGCTGCTGCCGGTCGCCGGACTTGTGGTGGCCGCCTACGTGATCATGCTGGTGACTCGAGCGGTTCCGGTGTACGGCCTCCTCAGCCTCGCGGATCTCCGTTCTGCCTCCATCCCGTGGCGATGGAGGCACGCGACATACTGGGCAGGTCTGCGAGGCGCGTTGTCTGTAGCACTCGCGCTGTCCGTCGCCGGCCTCCCAGGGGTGGACAGCCGAGTCTCGGCTGTGGCTTATGGCGTAGTGCTGCTTTCACTGCTGATCCAGGGCGGGCTGATCGGTCCGGTCATGCAGGCGCTGCGCCTTGACGTAGAGACATGACAGGGTGGCGCTGGCGCGGATCGGTTGCCTTGCTTGCGGTCGCCCTCGCCTTCGTCATCTACCCCGTGATCGAAAGCGACGTGATCAACTCGGACTGGCCGGCTTTCGCCACCGGTGGACGGCTGATCGTGAGCGATCCAACCCACCTCTACGACTTCGATGTTCAGCGACCAGTCGAGCTCGACGTCACCGGTGGGCGAAGCCTGGTGACGCCCGGCGTTCAAGGCTTCCTTCCCTTTCTGGCGCCGGCATGGGTTGCGTTCATCGCTGTGCCGTTCGAGCTCCTCGGGACCGAGCTCGGCGGCAAGCTCTGGGTCCTCTTCCAGCTGGCCTGCCTCGCTTTCGGGCTTTACCTTGCTGTCCGGCCGCGACCTCCATCGGCGATTCTGCCCGCGTTCGCCTCGGTGCCGACCGCCTTGATGCTGCTCAACGCACAGCTGGACGGGCTCGTCGCACTAGGCATCGGCGCCGCGATCGCGCTGCGGTCGAAACCCTTCCTGGCGGGTTGTGCGCTCGGGCTGACTCTGGTCAAGCCGCACCTGGTTCTTCCTATCGCACTCGCTCTCCTGGTCACCCGCACGTGGCGGGTCATCGTGGGCTGGGGCGCAGCCGGCCTGTTGCTGCTGGCATCCACCATGGCCCTCAACCCGCGCTGGGTGCTCGACTGGCTTAGGTCGGCGGGAACCACCCTGCAGCCAAGCGGTCCCGAGGTTGCCCTTGCACATTTCGGGACGATGTTTCCCCCGGGATGGGATAGGTATGCGGAGGTCGGCCTGGCGTTGATCGCCATCGTCGCTGTCGTTCTGCTGGCCTCCCGGCGTCGTGACGATTTCCGGCGCGCTGCTGCCATCGTGGTCGCCGGCGGGGTGCTGGCCGCCCCTCACGCGCTGCCCGCCGACCTGGTGCTGGTCGCGGTCGCGCTAGCCATCTGGGGCGAAGCCGAGTGGTACGACTGGCTCTTGCTTTCAGTAGGCGCCGCGGCCGCGGCCTTGACGCCCGTGCCGATTCCTACTGTGATCGGCGTGCCGATGATCGGCTGGATACTGCTTCGCGCGGCGGGGATCGGTCGGGCAGGCGGCTCAGCTCGACGAGGCGCGGCCTCGGCGGCCGGTGCCAAGGAGACGACGAGCACGTGAGGGAGCGCATCGCGTCAGATGCGTGACCGAACGCGCGCAGGCGACGACGCAGGCATCAGCGAAGCCCGGCCGACTAGGCCGATGCATTCGGCGAGCGATGTCGCCGGCCCGACCGACTATCCCTTGGTTGCGGCGAGAACCGGCACCGATGTCGACTGGATGATCCCGTCGATAAGGCCGTACTCGACAGCCTCTTGAGGTGTCAAGAAGAAGTCCCGGTCCGTGTCGCGTTCGACCCGCTCGAGGGGCTGGCCGGTGTGCTTGGCGATGAGCTCGTTCAGCACTCCGCGGATGCGAATGATCTCTCGCGCGTGGATGTCGAGGTCACTCGCCTGGCCCTGAAGGCCTCGGCCGCTGATCAGCGGCTGGTGCATGTGAATGTTCGAGCTCGGAAGCGAGAACCGGCGGCCTTTGGCGCCGGCCATCAGCACGACAGTCCCGAAGCTCGCGGCCCGGCCGATGCACACCGTCGAGATGGGTGGCTGGACGTACTGCATCGTGTCGTAGATCGCAAACCCTGAGCTGACCGATCCGCCGGGCGAGTTGACGTAGATCTGGATTTCTTTTTCCGGGTCATCGGCCGAGAGGTACATGAGCTGCGCGACGACCAGGTTCGCCACGATGTCGTCGATCGGCCGGCCGATCAGGATGATCCGGTCCTTCAGCAGCCGCGAGTAAATGTCGAAGGTTCGCTCGCGGTTGCCGCCTTCGTTCTCGGTGACGGTCGGGACGTAACCCACTTCATGGCAATGTAGCAGGCCATAATCCGAGAGTTGGCAAGCGCGGCAGTCCTGGCGCCGGCGGACTTCTTCAGCGGGCTGCGAAAGGGAGTGAAGGCAAAGCTGCCGGTGGCCATGAGAAGCCTCAACACCGGCCGCGGCCGTGGCCGTTTGATGAAACTGCACTACGATCGCCCGGAGTTTCATTACGAGGCGTGGCACCACACCGGGGACGGCCGCCTCGAGATCGGTCTCCACTTCGAGGGGTCGCAGGCTGAGAACCAGGCCGCCTTCGAATTCTTCCGCGCGCGCATGATCGAGATCAAGGCGGATCTGCCCCACGCTGAGCTCGAGCCGTGGGACCGTGGATGGTCGCGGCTGTACGAGACCTTGCCGGCGCCTCAGCTGGACGACGCCGTGCTTGACGCGGCAGTCGAGCTCATGTCCGCCTACATCGTCACGCTGCAACCCCTGCTGGACTCCTTCGCGAAGGATTAGGGTCAGTGGAATGAGAACGGTCGAAGTCACCGATGAGCTGCAGGGCTACCTCGACGGTCTCCTGCCTCCACGTGACCCGGTGCTTGCGCGCATGGAAGCGGAAGCGAATACCGAGAACATCCCTATCGTCGACGCGCACGAAGGCGCGTTGTTGTATCTGCTGGTCAGGATCGCCGGCGCCAAACGAGTCCTGGAGCTGGGCAGCGCTACCGGCTACAGCGGAATCTGGCTGTTGCGCGGCACGGACGGGGGCGCGCTGACGACGTTTGAGGTCGACCACAAACGGGCTGAGCGGGCACGAGCCAATTTCTCCAAGGCGGGTTTGGGAAAACAGGCACTGGTGTTGGAGGAAGATGCCGTCGGAGGTCTCCAGAAGCTCGAAGCGCGATTCGACGCATGTTTCATCGACCTGCTGAACTCGTTTCCCTCTGAAGATGTGACGCGCCGTGTCGCTGAGCTATGCCTCGACCGGCTGGACGAGGGGGCCCTGCTGATGGCCGACAACGCGTTACGTCAGGGCGAGGTGGTGACGCCGAGGACCCAGCAGGCGCGGAACGTCGCTGCCTACAACGATTGGGTGTCGAAGCACCCGCGGCTCGAAAGTGTCGTGATCCCGATCCGCGACGGCCTTTCGGTAGCAAGGGTCAAGAATTGATTCACCGGCGAAGCCGGGGGGTGGGAAGCGCCGGTTGGGGGTCGCGGAGCTGGTTAGGTTTGGGGTGCCGCTTTCGCCTCGTCGCCTTCGATCCAGTAGGTGCCGTTGGCTGCGTGCTCTTTCTTCCAGATGGGCACCGACTCCTTGAGCCGGTCGATCCCCCACTTGCACGCCGCGATCGCCTCCGCGCGATGAGCGCACGAGACCGACACGACGACTGAAGCCTCGCCGATATCGAGCTGGCCCGTGCGGTGTGCCATCGCCACGCGTGCCTCCGGCCAGCGCTCGCCGATCTCGTCGCCGATCCTGCGCATCTGAGCGATGGCCATTTCCGCATAGGCCTCGTACTCGAGATGCGTGACCGAGTGGCCGCGAGAGTTGTCGCGGACCACCCCTGTGAAAGTGCAGATCGCGCCCGCACCCTTGTGCGTGACCGCCGCCTCCATTCGCCGCGCGTCCAGCGGATCGGGCGTGAGCTCGAACAGGATGCCCACGCCATGCGCCCCGCCGCTCACCGGCGGGATGAAGGCCACCTCATCGCCGTCCGCCACCTCGGCGCTCCAATCCTTGAACTCCTGGTTGAGCGCCGCGCGGACGGCGTGGCGGTCGGCTTCGAGAGCGGAGTGCATGCGCCGCAGCGCTTCGTATACCTCGGCGACGGTCGAGCCGGCAGGAAGTTCGAGCGTTGCCGTTTCCACCCCCGCCTGTTCGCGCAGCCTCGCGAACAGCCTTACCCGGACCGCTATCGCTACAGGCACGACCTCAATCTACTCGCCCGATGAATACGTGCACCTCTTTGCCGGAGTCCAGCGCCCGCTCCACCGTGGCGCGAGTGCCCTGCGAGCTTCCATCCCAGAACGCGACGAGGACGTCGCATGCATCGACCAAGCGCTGGTTGCGCGCCGCCGACCGGCTCGAGTCGGCCAGCTCGTCAAAGCTCGCCGGCATCACCTGGACGGCGATCCCTTTCGCCCGAGCCGCTTTGGTCGCCACGGCGTCGACCCCGCTCGCGCTGCCGGTGATGATGGATGCACGCGGCGGCAAAGAGTTGACGTAGTCGCTGACTCGAGACGGCTCGGAGAAGCGCCGGCTTCCCACAATCGCGACCTTCAATTAGCCGGCGGTGGATGCGCTCTTGCCGATCATTTGGATGTTCTCCTCGAACATCGTGCGCAGCTTCTTGGCCTGGCGGTCGTAAGCCTCAGGATCGGACCAGGTCGCCCGTGGATCCAGGACCTCGGTCGGGACGTCGGGCACCTGGTCCGGGATCTGCAGACCGAACACCGGGTCCGTGTGAGTCGTCACGCCGTGCAGCTTGCCCTGGACCACCGCCCGCACAATCGCGCGCGTGTGTGCGATCGACATCCGCTGCCCCACTCCGTACGGCCCACCCACCCAGCCTGTGTTGAGCATCCACACGTCCACGTTATGGCGGTCGACGCGGTCGATGAGCATGTCCGCGTACCGCTCCGGCGGCAGCACGAGAAACGGCGCGGCAAAACACGTGCTGAAGATGGGCTCCGGCTCGATAACGCCGCGCTCCGTGCCCGCCACCTTGGCCGTGTACCCCGACAAGAAATAGTGGCGGATCTGGTCGTGGTCGAGGCGGGCGACCGGCGGAAGGACGCCGTAGGCGTCCGCGGAGAGAAAGATCACGTTGTTGGGGTGCCGTCCAGTCCCGGAAAGAACCGCGTTGGGGATCAGGTCGACCGGATAGGCGGCGCGAGTGTTCTCCGTCTTCGCATCTGAGTCGTAATCGGGGATTCGTGTACGAGGGTCGAAGACCACGTTTTCCAGGATCGTGCCGAAACTCTCGGTCGCCGCATAGATCTCCGGCTCCGACTCCTTGCGAATGTGGATGGTCTTCGCATAGCAGCCGCCTTCGAAGTTGAAGATCCCCGTGTCGCTCCATCCGTGCTCGTCGTCACCTATCAGCCGGCGCGAAGGGTCGGCTGAGAGCGTGGTTTTGCCGGTGCCGCTGAGCCCGAAGAACAGCGCCACGTCGGAGCCTCCACTGCCCACGTTCGCCGAGCAGTGCATCGGAAAAACTCCGTTAGCCGGGAGGATGTAGTTGAGCGCGGTGAAGATCGACTTCTTAATCTCGCCGGCATACCCGGTCCCGCCGATGATCACCATCCTCTTGCCAAGGTTGACGAGGATGAAGGTCTCGCTGCGCGTGCCGTCGACCTTCGGATCGGCCTTGACGGAAGGCAACGAGATGACCGTGAAATCCGGCTCGAACGCCATGAGCTCATCCGCGTTCGGCCTGATGAAAAGGTTGTGTGCGAACAGGCTGTGCCACGCGAGCTCGGTGACAACTCGAACGCGCAGCCGGTGGCGGTGGTCGGCGCACGCGAAGACGTCCTGCGTGAAAACCTCATGCGTCGCGCACCACTCCTCCATCCGTTCGAGGAGGGCGTCGAACTTGGCGCTCGCGATCGGCTGGTTCCCGGGGTGCCACCAGATCGCGCCTTGGCTAGTGGGTTCCTTGACGAAGAACTTGTCCTTCGGCGACCGGCCAGTGTGCTTGCCCGTCTCGGCGGTCAGCGCGCCGGTGGACACGATCACCGCCTCGGCGCGAAGGATCGAGTGCTCGTAGAGCGCCGGCGGACTGACGTTGCGGCGTTCGGTAACCGGTTTAGTCCAGGCGGGCACTCTTCCGATGATAAGGGGGTGCGCCCTGCGCGCGCCCGGCGAGGAAATGGAGTCTCTACGCGATTCGGGCCCGGCGGTTGCTTGCCCGCCGGCGCTGCTTTCCGCTCACGTAGTCGACGAGGATGTACTCGCCCAGCCGGTCGGGCGAAACGAAGAATGCCCGTCCCTTGTTGATGCGGGTCATCTGGTTGATGAACTCGGTCAGGTACGGGCCGCGCTCGAGCATGAAGGTGTTGATGACAATGCGGTCCCGCGTGCAGCGCTTGACCTCGCGCAGCGTCTGCTGGATCGTCTGGAAGGTCGGCGGATATGCGAATTGAGCCTTCCCGTTGTCCGCGATGTGAGCCGTCGGCTCGCCGTCGGTGATCATGATGATCTGCCGGTTTCCGCGATGCTTGGCCAGGAGCGAGCGGGCGAGCTGAAACCCGTGCTGCATGTTGGTTCCGTAGACGTAATCGTTCAGCGCCAGCTGGGGGAGCGTCTGCGGCTTGAGCTCCACCGCATAGTTGGAAAAACCAACAACGTAGAGCGAGTCCCTCGGGTACTGGCTGCGGATCAGCGAGTCGAGCGCGATCGCGACCTTCTTGGCGGCGAGAAAACAACCGCGCAGAAACATCGAGCGGCTCATGTCGATCATCAGCACGGTTGACGCCTGGGTCACGTGCTCAGTGCGGTGAACGATGAAGTCGGCCGGGGCCATCTTGACCGGCACCTTCGGCCCCTCGCGGACCAGCGAGTTGAAAAGGGTCTCCTTCAAGTCGAGCAGGAACGGGTCGCCGTACTCGTATTCCTTGAGCTCGTCGGAGGCATCGTTTCCGATTCCGCCTCGAAGCAGCTGGTGCTGTCCCATGCGTGTCTTCTTCAGCTGATCGAAGATGTCGCGCAGCGCTGACTGGCCGATGCGTCTCATGCCGCGCGGCGTGAGCTCCATCCGCCGGCCTTTGCGTTCGACGTAACCGGCCTTCTCGAGCACATCCGTCAGCTTCCGCAGCTGGTCCAGCGCCTGCCGCGCGTCGTTGCCGAGCAGCTCCTGCGCCAGCGATCGGTCCACATCATCCGGGCGGAAGCTGCCGCGCTCGAGCTGCGACTCGAGCCTGTCCATCTGCTGAAGGCGCTCCATCAGCCCCATGGCCTCGCCCATGCTCAGCGAGTCTTCGCCGAAGAACGGATAGCGCTCGCTCAGCTCCGACGGCGGCATCATCGCCTGCATAAAGCCGGACAGCCGCGCGAGCTCCAGCCGGAGCGAGTCGTCCTGGAGGAGCGCATCCATCATCTGGCGCAGCTCCTCGCGCGCCTCGGGGCTCAAGCTCTGGAACAGCGACTGCATCTGAGCCATCTGGCGCTGGAGGTGTTCGAGCAGCTCGTCAAGGCTGTTGATGCCCGGCGGAAACATATCGCCGAAGCGCTCCATGAAGCCGTTGAAATCAGGCGTGCGGCCTTCCATGCGCTGCTCGAGCATCTTGTTCAGCTCGCGCACCATGTCGCGCACCCGTGACAGGTCCTGTCCCTGCATCTGTTCGATCGAACCTTTCATGCCCTGGAACATCTGGTCGACCATCTGCTTCTGCAGCTGCTGCATGAGCTCCTCGAACTTCTGCCGCGCTGCGTCGTCGACGAACTCGTAATCGCGCAGGCCTTTGACTCGACCCCCCAGGTCGTCGGGCAGCCGGTCGAGCTGCTCGTTGCGCTGGCGCGCGATCCGCTCCATGAGTTTCGAGGCTTCGGGAGTCCCCGCTTCGTTCAGCCTGCGATCGATCCCGCTCCGCTCTGTGTCGATCACTTCCTGCACTTGCTCGCGCAGCTGCTCGACCGTGGAGTCGAGGTTGTACCGGCCCAGCTCTCGCTCACGCGCCTCGCGAAGCTGCTTCAGCAGCTGCTCGAGACCCGGCATGTTGGGCGTGCCCCAGCGCAGCAACCGCTGCAGAGCGGCATTCAGGTCCCCGTAGTTCATCAGGTCGTCCGAGAGCGCGTCGAGCACGTCGCCCGCGTCGAGGTCGTCCAGCTTCTGGGACCCGTCCCAGCGCGAGTACCGGAACTTCATCCGACCACGCTAGCAGGCCGCCAGCCGCCCAGCGCCCGCTCAATCGAATATGCGGCCCGAAGGGCAACATCGTCGTGCCAGTTTCGGGCTACGACCTGGACGCCGATGGGCAGGCCCTCCGGAGACGTACCCGCCCGGACCACTACGCAGGGGTTGCCGGTAAGGCTGTACGGGATCGTGTAGCTGAACTGGTGAGCGGGTTCGACTCTAGCGCGGTACAGGGGAGCGATGTCCGGCGCGACCGGGCTCACGATGAGGTCGAAATCGGACATGAAGCCGAGCATTGCGGTGCGGAACGCGTCCCACCGGTGGAACAGCCGATCGTGGCTCATTCGCTTGTCTCCCCAGTAGCCGAGCGTGACCTGGTGAGCCTCGTGGAGAGAAGGCGGCCGCGCCTCGGTCATGTTGCAGCCCGCTTCGGCAAGCGCGTGAGCCGCCGACCGAACGACGTTCGCGATGGCATGAGTCGGCTTCGCCAGACCGTCGTCGGCGTACCACGCGACCTTGAGACCGCGGAGCTTCGGGGTGCGCTTCGACAGCGGCACCGGGACGACGCCCGAATCGATCCCGTCCGGCCCTACCAAAAGCGGCAGGGTGAGGGCGAGGTCGGAGACGAAGCGGGCCATCGGCCCGACCTGGCTGCGGGGGTCGGTGAGGCCGCCCACGAGCCCGTACGCTCCGGTGCCGGGCACCAGGCCGGTCGTCGGCTTCAACGCGGCGATGCCGCAGTAGTGCGCAGGCATGCGAATGCTGCCTCCTGAGTCGCTGCCGATCCCGAGTGGCGATCCGCCGGCGGCGATGATCGCGGCCTCGCCGCTGCTGCTCGCTCCCGGAGAGCGGGCAATGTCATACGGGTTGCGCGTCCCGCCGTGCAGCGCGTTGTAGCTGTCGCCCCCGACGCCGCCAGGCGGGCAGTTCGTCTTCCCGATGAGGATCGCGCCCGCCTCGCGCATGCGCGCGATGACCGTGGCGTCGCGGTCGGGGATGTTGGTCTTGAGCATGCGCAGGCCGGCGGTGGTCGGAAGGCCTTCAGTGTCGAAGATGTCCTTGGCGGTGAAGGGCACACCGTGCAGAGGGCCGACCACGTTTTTCCGGGTGTTCTTGCGATCCGCGCTTCGCGCTTGCTTCAGCGCACTTTCGGCAGTGGCGAAAACCACGGCGTTGAGCCGGGGATTGACTGTGTGGATGTGTTCGAGGTGAGCCCGGACGACCTCGAGGGACGACACCTTCTTGGTTCGGATTGCGCGCGCCAGCCAGCCGGCGGGCGCCCCGATGATGTCCCTCATTACGCCGAGTAGAACGTTAGACGGTGGCGCCCGGGTTGATGTCGAGCACGCGAACTCCAGGATCGACAAGTTCCTGGAGGGCTTTGGGGCGGCCGACCAGCGGAGGAAACGTGCCGAAGTGCATGGGGACCACCGTCTTGACTCCGAGCAGCTCAACCGCCTTGGCGGCGCGATGCGGCCCCATCGTGAAGAGGTCGCCGATCGGCAAGAACGCAACGTCGAACTGGCTCAGCTCGGCGATGAGCGCCATGTCGCCGAACACATCCGTGTCGCCTGCGAAATAGATCGTGAATCCGTTTTCGAACTCGATCACGAATCCCAATGCTTGCCCGCCGTAAACGATCTTGTCGCCGTCCGAGATGCCGCAGCTGTGCTCGGCGTGAACGAGAGTGACCTTGATGCCGTCAACGTCGACGGTCCCTCCCAGGTTGGCGCCGGTGATCGTGCTGCCGTCGATTCCTTTCGAGCCGAGCCACGAGCCGATCTCGTAGTTGGTCACTATCTTGGGCTTGGTCGCTTTCGCGATCTCGAGCGCGTCATGGACGTGGTCGAAATGACCGTGGGTGATCAGCATAAGGTCGCAGCCGTCGACTTTCTTCAGAGCGTCCGGCGCCACCGGGTTGTTCATGACCCAAGGGTCGATGTAGACAGTCTTTCCCTTAGCGCTGCGGACCTTCCACGATCCGTGGCCGATCCACGTGAAGCTGACCTCATTGTTGAGTGCCATACCCACCCTCCCTAACTCGTGCCCGAGCGGAAAAGGCGATTTTCCCACACGCCCAAGACGAAGATGCCGATCGCGGCGAGCGTCCAGAGGTTCGGGAAGATGAGATCGCAAGGCTGCCTGTAGAAACCGAGCAGGAAGACTCCGAGCAAAACGAGCAACCTCACCTTGCGCTGCTCGATGCCGCGAGCGAGCAGCAGCAGGACCAGCGGCAGAAGCGGCAGCCATTGATAAGGCCAGACCTCGTTCGGAATGAGCGCGCCCAGCGCGAAACCGACAGACATGCCGTAGCCGGGATTCCACCCGCTACGCCACGCCGCCCAAGCCGCAGCACCAACGAAGCCGATGGCGGTCAAGTAAGAAAGCGCGAGCGCCACCTGGGGGAGGTGCAGCGGGGACGTGACCAGCACGTAGCCGGCGCCGGCCGGCTGGGCGTACTGCTCTCCGCCGATGGTGCGCATGAACAGAGTGCGCACAGAGTCGTACGCGCAGTCGGGGTTGTACGACGCGAGGGATGGCACGAGCACGTGCTGGTAGTAAAAGACGGCGCCGCTCAGGCCAAGAGGGACGAAGCTTGCGACCGTCACCAGCACCAACACCGCGAAGAGCGCGGCAACATAGCGGACACGGTGTTTGGGACTCACCCCGATCACCATCGCGGCGGGGTAGTACTTCAGGGCCGCGGCCAGACCCCCGGCCACGCCGGCAAGGGTTGGACGGCGTGCCTCCAGCCAGATCGAGGCCATGGCACCAAGCAGCAGGACGCCACCGCGCTGCCCGGCGCTGATGTCGGCGAACAGGGGCGGGAAGTAGCCGGCCACCAGCCAGAAGACCGGTCGCGCGAGAGGATGCCGACCGGCGAGCACCCGATACAGCAACGCCAGCGCAATCAACATCGCGGCGGCATCGATGCACGTCCAGACCTGGACGCTCACGTTCATCGGCAGCAGCGCGATGGGAACCGCCAGCGCCGCCAGCGGGGGCGGGCCGATGAACGATTCGAGCCCACCAGGCGGAGCAATGATGTGCAGTCGCGCGATGTAAGCGGCGGCCGAGTCGTACATGTGAGCGGGATCTGTCAGGTAGGCACGCGCGCCTCTCCACATGAGCTCAGCGTCCGGGCGCCTTGGCGTCAAGGCGCTGAGGATCGCCACCCGAAGCCAGAACACGGCAGCGATCACCCACCACAGTGCCGGCCGCGACAGCACCTGTGCGGCCGCGCGGGCGAGCCGGGAGATCAATCGGTTGGGGGTCTGACGCGGCCCGGCGCGCCATTGCGCGAGAGCCAGCTGGTGTCCTTCAGAAACGCGATGAAGGCCAGCACCGAGGCCGGAAGGCGGCGGCGGCGCAGATGGACGATGTGCCAGTCGCGGCGGATCGGGAATCCCTTGATGTCGAGCTCGACCAGGCGCCGGCTTGACAGCTCCAGCGCGCAGGCGTAGCGCGAGATCACGGCCAGCCCGAGGCCTGACTCGACGGCGTGCTTGATCGCCCCGTTCGAGCCGAGCTCCATGGCGACGTTCAGCTTCGCGCCTGCCTTGCGCGCTGCCTTTTCGAGCGACCAGCGGCTTCCCGACGCAGGCTCCCGCATCACAAAAGGCTGGCTTTCGAGGTCCTTGAGCGCGAGTCCGCGGCGCCCGGCAAGCGTGTGGCCCGCAGGCGCGACGACAACGAGCTCATCGCTCACAAATGGAAGGATGGCGAGGTCCGGATCCTTGAGTGCCGGCCCGACCACCGCAAGGTCGAGCTCGTTGAGCAAGACCTGCTCCTGGACGCGAACACGAGTCCCGATCTCGAGCGAGATGACAATTCCGGGATGCAGCTTCTTGAAGGCACCAAGGGCAGCGGGCAGCAGGTAGATGCCCACTGTCGTGCTCGCACCCACTCGGAGGTTTCCCCGGTTGATTCCGCGCATCTCCTCGAACGCGACCGCGGCTTCGTCGAGGACGTCCAGGGTCCGCCTGGTGTAGGAGTAGAGGATCGAGCCGGCCTCAGTCAGATGCACGCTCTTACCGAGCCGGTCCAGCAGCGGCAGGCCGAGCGCTTCCTCCAGCTCCTTCACCTGGTACGAGACCGATGGCTGGCTGAGACGCAGATGCTGCGCCGCGAGACTGAAGCTCTTGAGGTCGGCCACCGTCTTGAAAGTTCGCAATTGACGCAGGGTCACGGAGCGGTCGAGATCGAGCGGAGGGCCGTATTCGGGCACGGAACTACGATATGCCCTATGGCAGCAAGGAGACCCAAATCACTCACCCCAGTCCGCCGGACCACTCCCACCGTCGAAGGCGTCGAGGCGCCGCACCGGCCCCAGACCACGGTCTCGGAACAGAAGATCAACCAGTACCGCAAACGCCGCTATCAGGCGCTGCATGCGGAAACTGAGGCTGCCAACAAGCGGCGGGCCGCCGGCAAGGCGACCGCTCGAGACCGGATCGAGATGCTCCTCGACGAGGGATCATTCGTAGAGCTCGACGTCTTCGCGGTCCATCGCGCGCACGGATTTGGAATGGAAGATCGGCGGATCGCCGGCGACGGCGTGGTCGCCGGATTTGGCGAGATCGATCGGCGTCCGGTCGCGGTCTACGCGTACGACGCGACGGTCTTCGGCGGGTCGCTTGGCGAGGTCACCGCGGAGAAGATCGTGAAGGTGCAGGAGCTCGCATTGCGCAACCGCGTGCCGATCATCGGCATCAATGATTCCGGCGGCGCACGCATCCAGGAAGGTGTGGTCGCGCTCGCGGGCTACGCGGACATCTTCTTGCGCAACGTGCGCTCTTCCGGCGTGATACCGCAAATCAGCGTCATCGCCGGACCGTGCACTGGCGGCGCCGTCTATTCGCCCGCGATCACAGACTTCATCTTCATCGTGGCGGGACAGGGGTACATGTTCATCACGGGCCCGGAAGTGATCCGCGTCGTCACCGGCGAAGATGTCTCGTTTGACGAATTGGGCGGCGGCGACGTGCACAACGCGACGTCGGGCGTGGCGCATTTCTTGCCGCAGACGGAGCAGGCGTGCGCCGAAGGCGTCCGGAAGCTTCTCTCGTACTTGCCGTCCTCGAACGGAGAGCGGCCGCCGTTCGTCCCCACGACAGACGACCTCGAGCGAGCCGACCCTGAGCTGCAGACAATCGTTCCGGCTTCGCCGAACAAGCCTTACGACATGCGTGAGCTCGTCTCGCGCGTTCTAGACAATCGCGAGTTCTTCGAGGTGCAGCCGTTCTTCGCGCCCAACATCATCGTCGGCCTCGGGCGTCTCGGCGGACATGTCGTCGGTATCGTCGGTAATCAGCCCAAAGTGCTGGCGGGTGCGATCGACATCAACGCTTCCGTCAAAGCCGCGAGGTTCATCCGCTTCTGCGATGCATTCGGCATACCGATCATCTCCTTCGTCGACGTCCCCGGCTACCTGCCTGGGCGCGACCAGGAGCACGGTGGGATCATCCGCCACGGCGCCAAGCTTCTGTATGCGTACGCGGAAGCGACTGTGCCGAAGCTGACTGTGATCACGCGCAAGGACTACGGCGGCGCCTACTGCGTCATGTCGCCCAAACAGATGGGAGCCGACCTCAACCTGGCGTGGCCGACCGCGGAGATCGCGGTCATGGGGCCGGATGCCGCGGTGAACATCATCTACAAGCGGGACCTGGCGACCGCAAAGGATCCTGCGGCGCGGCGCAAGGAGCTCGTCTCCGAGTACACCGCGCGGTTCGCCAACCCCTACGTGGCGGCCGAGCGCGGCTATATCGACGACGTCATCGAACCGAGCCAAACCAGGCGCGAGTTGGTGCGCGGCCTTCAACTCTGCCTGCGCAAGACCGTCGAACGCCCGCCGCGAAAGCACGGAAACATCCCCCTCTAACAGCGGGGCCCAACGGCTGCGGTGCGACCTTCGGCTCAACGCGCACGGCGCCAGACGGGCGCAGTCCTGTGATGCGATACACCCCGTTGGCGCCAAAAGTGCGGAATTGCGAGCTCCAATACACCCCGTTGGCGCCAAAGGTGCGGAATGCAGCGTTACGCGCTACGAGGATTGCGTGCGCGGCTTCGGCGGGTTGGTGCCCGGAATCGCCGAGCGCCGAACGCGCTCGGACTTGCGGCAGAACTCGTCCACCGTGACGACCAGCTCAGCGTGCGACCACGTGAGAGGCGACACCGAAACAGGCGCACCTGTATTGGGGTCGAGCTGCTCCGAAAGCAGTCCTCCCGGCAGCTGATGTGCGACGACCCAGTTGATCGCGTCGCGCGCGGGCTTAAGGTCGTGGGTGTCCTTGGCGATTGCGATGCACCACTGCGCAAGCCACAGCGTGCACATGAACCACGGGTTCCCGGGAGCTTTCTTCGTGTCCGCCTCGACTTTCATGTAGTAGTCGTCCTGGTACCTGGCGATTCCCCCGGCAGCGCCTTTGTTCGCAAGTTGATCGCGAATCGCGTTCATCGTGGATGTGATCCTCTGGTCGTCGGGCGGGTACATCCCGAAGCGCCAGAGCCCGTAGATCGCGCTGTCGAGGATCATGTCCACGGTCTGGGTGCCGTCCTCCTCCACGGCGATTCGCCGCACGAAGCGCCCCAGCTCCGAGCTGTACAAATGAGTGTCCGCCGCTTTCTTCAGCCGGTCGGCCGCATCGCGGAACCGAACATAGGCCGAGACGTCGCCGAAGAGATCGGCAAAGTTCCGCGCGGCATCCAGGCCACCCCACACCGCGCCCACGGTGAAAGCGTGGACGCCCCAACGCTCCTCCCACAGGTCCCAGGAAGGCATCAACAGACCGTTCCTCTGGTCCATGTACGAGACCATCCATTCGGCGGCGGGCACCACGAGGGTCGAATAAAGATCGACGACGAAGTCGAGATTGCGGTGGATCCGGTAGTGCTGCCAGAGCGCCCAGAGCACCAGGCCCGTCTCGTCTTCCTGGATCGGCAGCGTGCGCTTCCCCTTCGAGTCGATCCAGGGAAGCCACGAGCTCCCGGGCAGGCCATAGGGCGTGTACTTGTGGAGGAAGAATCCCTCTTCCACGAGCGCCTGCTGGCAGAACTGGAAGAACTGGCGCGTGATGTCCTCGTGGCCCGCTCGGTCGAGTGCGTTGGCGACGAGCGCGCCATCGCGCGGCCAGGCGTAGGCATAGGTGTCGCGTGCGAACTTGGTGATGTCGAAGTCGGTCGAGGCGATGATCGCGCCGTGGTTGTCGGCGTGAGTGCGCGCGGTCAGGATGCTCCGGCGGTACAGCTGCGTCACTTCGGCACCAAGCTCTTCGTCGATGTGGCGGTGGTCTTTCTCCGACCAGACCTGCCAGTAGGTGACTGTCCTTCCGTGATAAGTGTCAGGCCCGCGGCTCAGGATCAGGTCCTGGCCGTAGGTCGTGACCTCGCTGAGCCGCGTGCCCATGCAGACCCAATGGATCAGCGTCCGCACCTCGCCGGGTTTGCCCGGACCGAAATCAAATCCGACTGTGCAGTCCACCGAGCCCTGCTCGATGGGGTTCCTGCCGAGCGTTCCGTCCTCGGCGTCGACCCACGTGCCGGCGGCCCCGTTGCCCTTCTTGCCGTTGGCCCATGTGCTGATCCCGGATTCCGGTCCGGACTGGCCGCCGATCAAGAAGTAGCGGTTTCCCTTGTAGGCGATGATCCCGCGGTGCCGGGGATCGAAGGCGACGGTGTTGCCGATGTCCGAGCCTTCGATGTACCAGTCGTAGTGGAAGAAAATCCGACCGGTGGTGAAGCCGGCCATCGACTCGACTGCGACACTACGGATGAACCAGTTGCGGGCGAGGTCAACGTAGTCCGCGAATTTGGCGGTGATCCCCAGACCGGAATGCTTGAGCGTGACATCGCTGACCAGCGAGTCCTCGGCATAGCCGAGATTGCGTTCCCACCCTGGAGCGTCCAGCCACGCGAACTTGCCATCGACGAAGAAGCCCGTCCGGCAGATGTTGCCCATCGTCTGGTTGGCATCCCCGACGCGCGGAAAGTAAAGGTCGCGGACCGAGTAGTTGGCATCGAAGCCGACGAGCACGTTGCCATTTCCGACGACAAGGCTTCTAGGCACGTCTTGCGGGCCACATGCTAACCAAAGGGACGGTTAACAACCCGGGTTTTCCCGGCAGCCGCGCAGTGCCTACAATCGCGGCAACCGATCCAGCAACAACGGAGCATCACGTCTTGGAACACGATTCGAATCAGTTCAGCCCGCCGGTTCGCATCGTCGCTTCAGAGCGACGGCGGCGGACCGTCTCTGCCCGCCTTCGGTCTGGCGTGCTCGAGCTCCTCGTCCCGTCCTGGATGCCGCAGTCCGAACGCCAGCAGTGGGCGGAGACGATGCGCAAGCGCCTCGAGCGCCGCATCGTGCGGTCCCGGCCTTCCGACCACCGGCTGGCGGAGCGCGCGCGCACGCTCAACGAGCGCCACTTCCGCGGCAAGCTGCAGTGGACGTCGATCGGATTCGTGGAAATGGCTCACATCTGGGGAAGCTGCACCTTCACGAGCGGAGCCATCCGGATCGCCAGGCGCGCCGCGTCGCTGCCGGACTGGGTCCTCGACTATCTGATTGTCCATGAGCTTGCCCATCTCGAGCAGAGCGATCACGGGCCGGCGTTTCACGAGCTGGAGAACCGCTACCCGCTGACCGAGCGGGCGAAGGGCTACCTGATGGCGCTGGATGCGGCCGGGGCGACGCCGAACTAGAGCTCGGCCCGGACGATCACGTCGAATCGCGTCGCCACTCAGATCGGCACCCTACGGCGTGAGGACGATCTTGGTTGCCTCGCGCGCGTCGAAGATGCGGTAGGCCTCCTCGGCCTGCTCCAGCTTCATGCGGTGGCTGATGATCTTTTCCGGGTGCAGCCTCCCGGCGGCGATCAAGTCCAAAAGAGGCCTCATGTACGCCTGGACGTTGCACCACCCGGCGCGGAACGTGAGTGACTTGAGCCACATTTTCATGTACGGGAAGTCACCGATAACCGCGCTCGGGACGCCGACCATCGAGATCGTGCCGCCGCCGCGGACACTTTCGATCGCTGTGTCGACAGCCGTCAGCAGCCCCACGCACTCGATGCTGGAGTCGGCCCCGAGGCCACCCGTCTGGCCCTGGATCGCCTCGACTGGGTGAACCTGTTTTGCGTTGACGGGGATGCCTCCGAGTTCCATGGCGATCTCGAGCCGGGAGTCGACCATGTCGACGACGAACACGCGGGACGGGCCAAAAAGCTGAGCGCACATGGTGGCCATCAAGCCGACAGGGCCGGCGCCAACGACAGCGACGACGTCGCCGGGTTTAATCTCGGCCCGTTCGGCGCCGAAGAAACCGGTGGACAGGATGTCTCCGACGAAGATCGCCTGCTCGTCGGTCATGCCTTGCGGGATGAGCTCCATCGAATGATCGGCGAGTGGGACGACGACGTACTCCGCCTGCCCCCCGCCAAGGTTGCCGAAATACTCGCCGTGGCCGAACGTGCCTTTGCTGGCGCACTGGTTGAACCAGCCTTTCCGGCACAGAGCGCATACACCGCACGAGGTGAAAAAGCTCGACACGACGCGGTCACCTGGCTTGAACCGCTTGACCTCCGAGCCGACCTCTTCGACCACGCCGACGAACTCGTGGCCAAGCACTGCGCCCTGGTTCATCGGGGTGTGGCCGTGAAGGATGTGCAGATCCGAGCCGCACACGGCGCCAAGCGTCACCTTGAGCAGGGCCTCGCCTGAACCTTTGATCGCGGGCTTCGGAACGTCGATGACCTTCACGTCGCCGGATGCCTGGTAGGTCAGAGCTCTCACTCCCGCGATTCTAGGCCCGACCGGCGCTAGGGTTTGTGCATGCGGTTGAAGGGAGCGGTGGTGGTGATCACCGGGGCCTCCAGCGGCATCGGAGCGGCCACCGCCGTCGCCTTCGCCAAGCGCCGCGCAAAGCTCGACCTCGGCGCCCGCCGCATGGACCGACTCGATGCGGTGGCCCAGAGGTGCCGCGAGGCTGGATCGCCCGACGTGAACGTCCGGCACCTCGACGTCGGCCGGGATGGTGAGGCACGCGCGCTCATCGCGGCTACATTGCGGACGCACGAACGCCTCGACGTGCTCGTCAACAACGCAGGCGTCGG
Organism: Candidatus Eiseniibacteriota bacterium; assembly: GCA_035300725.1. Taxonomy (GTDB): domain Bacteria; phylum Chloroflexota; class Dormibacteria; order Dormibacterales; family Dormibacteraceae; genus Palsa-870. The sequence continues at coordinate 22,232 of DATGVE010000107.1, forward strand.
CTGGATTGGCCGCCTGCATCAGATGCCCGAGGAAAAGATCGATGAGCTCATAGCCACCAACCTGAAGGGAGTGATCGCGACGACCCAGGCCGTCCTGCCCTGGATGCTGGCCCGCCGGCGGGGCGTGATCATCAACATCGCCTCGGTGGTCGGCTTTCGAGCCGCGCCGTATTCAGCGGTGTACTCGGCGACGAAGCATGCGATCGCCGGTCTGTCGCATGCGCTTCGCGGCGAGCTTTCAGGCACGGGGGTCAAGGTGTGCGTCGTCTATCCCGGCGTGACGTCGGGCACCGAGTTCTTCGGCCAGGTCGAGCGTTCCGCCGCTCAATACCCCGCCTCATGGGTCGCCAACTTGATCGTCCGCACCGCGCAGTTTCCTCGCCGCGATGCGATGGTGCTTCCGATCCGAGCCGCCCATCTGGTCGAGCCCGTGTTCGGAGGCCTGATGGACCATGCGCTGGGTGAGATAAGGCGGCGCGCGTCGCCTGAGCTCAGGGGAACAGGCCTTCCGAAGATCTAACGACTACTTCTGCCAGGCCGCCAAAAGTTTCTCCAGCTGCTGCGCGTTCTTGACTGAATAGTTCGAATAGTTGTTGTTCATGAGCGCGTGCACTTGCTTGGCCGAGCGCTCCATCTCTTTGATGCGGGGCACCCATTCCACAAGCTCCTCGTCCTTGTAGTCGTAACGAAAACGCAGATTCGGCGGAGCACCTTTGAGGTCCCACGTCTCGTGGTTGCGGCCGTGAAAGCGGATGACAGCGAGACTACTCGACGTCACCTCATGTTCCATGGGCATGCTCGACTTATGGCCTGGCGGCACGTCTACCGCGACGAACGGGATGTCGCGAGTGCGGAGGAAGGCCAGCGTTCCATCGCGGTGGCGCGCGTCCAACCACTCGGGCTTGCGGAACTCGACCGCGATCTGGAATCCAAACATGCGCTCCTGGCATTGCTCGATGTAGGCGAGCGAGCGCGACGACGGCAGGAACCAGGGCGGGAATTGAAAGAAGACGGCGCCGAGCTTGCCCGCCGCGCGCAGGGGCTCTAGCGCGGTCCGGAATCGTTCCCACGACTCGTCCATCAGCTCGTCCGGCATCTGCTCGAGATAGATGTTCTTGTCGCGCAGCTTTTCGGGGAGCTCGTCGCGGATGTCCTTGGGCAGGGCCATCGGCTTGGTCGGGTGGTTGGTGAACAGCGAGAAGGATTTGACGTCGAAAGTGAAGCGTTCGGGCGTGCGGGCGACCCACAGCTCAGAGTTCTCAGGCTTGGGCATTCCGTAGTACGTCGAGTCGACTTCGACCAGCGAGAATTGGCTCGCATAGAAGTTGAGCCGCTCCTCTGAGGTCTTGGCGGTCATCGGATAAAACAGCTTTGAGTCGATCAGCGACTTGTCGATCCAGCCGGCAATCCCGCAACGCACTGCCATGCGCGCGATCGTAGTGCCAACTCGACCCACCCCCACCCCTCACCTTCCATCTTCTAATTGGGCCCTGCGCGCGCCCGGCCCTGAAGGGGGAAGGACGTTGCATCAACCGGGTTATGATCCGGGCGCCCGTGGGCCGCTACATCCGCTACTGGTACACGTACCGCACCGCGGTGGCGGTGATCCTCGCGGTTGTCCTCAGCGGCACCATCTACTGGCTCTACACGCAGCAGGTGGCTTGCGACACACATGTCGGGGCCTGCCTGATCAACATCTCGGTCCACCCGGAGGACCGTTTCGTCCCCGGGGCGAATCCCGACCCCAACGTCATCATCGTCGGCATCGACGACCAAAGCCTGAAGGACATCGGGCGGTACCCGGTCCCGCGCGACGTGTACGCGAAGGTGCTGCAGGTCCTGCAGAACGATGGCGCCTCGGTGGTCGCCTTCGACATCGGCTTCCCCGACCAGCGCGACCGGGTGACGGACGCCGTTTTCGCCAAGGCTCTGGCCGCCAGCAAGATTCCGGTGATTCTCGGTTACGCCGGCGACAACCTGGTGGCCGGTAGCGGAAAGATGGTCCAGTGCCTGGGCAGCCAGCCGCCGCCCTGCGCAGGCGGTGTGGACGAGGTTCCCCTCCGGATGTTCCGGTGCGCGGACGCGAGCTCCGACCCGAACGCTCCCTGCAAGCAGGCATATCCGAACGTCATCCTCGCCTCGACTGATGTCAAGCCGGACACCGATGGGGTCCTGCGACGGATCCCGATGTTCGTTCAGCCCGCTTGTGTGGCCGCCGGCGGATGCTCTGATTCAGTCATCAACCCGCTTGGCTTCGCTGCTTATCGCGCATGGCTGATCCAGGGCGTGACGGGGCCAGACCTGCAGTCTTCCGATGGGCAAGCGACCTTGGGCGATACCTGGAAGCAACCCCTCCAGGTCGATGGCAGCGGCGCTGCCCTGATCAACTACTTCGGCCCTCCTGGCAACTACAAAGCCGGAGGCCGGTATGTGTCGCTTGGTGACGTTTATGCCGGACGGGTGTCACCCGACAAGATCAAGGGCAACATCGTCCTGGTCGGGGCTTACTACTTGACCAGCTACAACGACAGCGTGCTGACGACGACCAGCGCCGGTGCAGGTGGAGGTACTGGCGCGCCCATGGCGGGGGTGGAGATGCACGCCAACGTGGCCCAAATGTTCACTCCCTCAAACCCCGGCTCTTACCCGAAGTTCCTCGCGCCGGAGTCGCCGCTGGTTATTTTCGTGGTCATCCTGGTCCTGGCGCTCCTGACTGCGCTCGCTGTGGCACGGGTTCCAGTGCTGTGGGGATTGCTGGGCGCAGGCGTGGCGCTGGTTGCCTTCACGATCGGAATGGCGATCCTTGCGGACAACGCCGGAATCGTCCCCGACCTGTTTCATCCCTGGCTCGCCATCGCGCTGACGTACTCAGGTGTGACGGCGTACCGGTTCCTGTACGAGGACCGCGAGAAGCGCAAGGTGGCCCGCCTGTTCGGACAGTTCCTCAAGCCCGAGATCGTCGCTCAGCTCGCCAGGAATCGTGGCGGCGTCGAGGACATCATGCGAGGAGGCGAGCGGCGCGATTTGACGCTGCTGTTCGCGGACATCCGCGGTTTCACCTCGATGTCCGAGAAGATGGCGGCGCCCGACGTTACGGAAGTCGTCCAGCTGTATCTGGATCATCTCAGCGGGACCATCTTCACGTGGGACGGCACTGTCGACAAATATGTCGGCGACGAGATTGTTGCGTTCTGGAACGCGCCACGTCTACAGGGCAACCATGCGCTGCTCGCCGTGCGCTGCGCCTACGACCTGATCAACCGCGCTCCCGAGCTCGAGCAGCGCCTGCTCGCCAAGGGGCTGCCACCAGTCCGGTGGGGAATCGGCATCAATACAGGGCCCGCGGTCGTCGGCATGATGGGCTCGCGCAACCGCATCCAGTACACCGCGCTGGGTGACACGGTCAACACGGCCGCACGCTTCTGCGCCCACGCGCCGGGCTTCCACGTGCTGATCGGCCGGCTGACGTATGAGATGTGCAAGGACTACATCGCCGTCGACCTCGTGCCGGGCGTCCAGCTGAAGGGGAAATCGGCTGAGACCTTCTCTATCTACCAGGTGACTGCGATCCGGGAGACGCCCTCATCGCCCTGGGTTCCATTCCCATCCGAGATGGCGGATCAGACGTATCAGACGATGACGTCGCAGTACTCGCAGCAGGCCATCATCGCTGCGAGCAAGTCCGAATCCAAGGACATCCTCGTGGGCGAGGAAGCAGCCCAGGCCCTGGCCAACCAGGGGCAGTCGCAGAACTAGTGCAACAAGGCGGCCGCTAGCAAGACCAGGACGCCGCTCGATGAAATCACTGCAACCAGGACGCCCAGGCAGCCGGCGGACTTGGCCACCGGCTTGACCGGCGGAGCCGGGTTGTAGGCCGCCTGCGCCGCGACTGCCGCTGCCGATTGCGGGAAGGCCATGCCGATCGTTGACCCCGGCGGCGTGGTGGCGCCCGGAACCATTTTCGAGAGGTCGGCACCCGGTTCGAGACTCCGCCGCCACCCAGGGTAGAGACGGTCGGCGATCCTCACTATCGCCTCGTCGAACTCCTGTCCGGTTTGGAAGCGATCCTCCGGCCGCTTGGCGAGCGCCTTAAGGATCACGCCGTCCAGCTCCATGTCGAGCCCCGGCCGATGCACCGATGGAGGCTTGGGCGGCGCTTGGACGTGCTTCGCCATGAGCGTGAACGGGCCGTCGGCTTCGGTGGCGGTAAAGGGCGGCTGGCCGACGACCAGCTCATAGAACATGATCCCGGCCGAGTAGAGGTCGCTGCGCCCGTCGACTTTGCTCGAGGCGACCTGCTCGGGGGACATGTACTGCGGCGTGCCCACCGTGGTGCCGGTCTTGGTCGCCGTGCCACCCACCCCGGTGTCGTCGGTCAACCTCGCGATTCCGAAGTCGGCCACCTTCACCATCCCCTCATCGGAAAGGAGCACGTTCTCAGGCTTCATGTCGCGGTGCACCACCGCGTGCCTGTGCGCGTAGTCGAGGGCTTGAAGCACCCCATGCATGACGGCAAAGACCTGCGGCGGGGACATCGGGCCTCGGACGAGCCACTCCCGCAGCGATTTGCCGCGCACGAACTCCAGCACGATGTAATTCGCGTCGCCGATTAGCTCCAGGTCGTGAACCTGCACCAGGTTGGGATGGCTGGTCCGCGCCATCACCTGGGCCTCCTGAAGGAAGCGCTTGAGGGCGACCGGGTCGGCGGTCGCCGACTGGATCAGCTCTTTGATCGCCACCTCGCGCCCGAGACCGGGTTGTTCGGCGAGGTACACGGCGCCCATGCCCCCGCGACCCAGCTCGCCTTTGACCCGGTACTTGCCGATATATCGGTCGGCGGCTGGCGCCGGAGTCGTCACCAGCGCCGGGAGCGGGGGCGGAGGGGTCGATGGCGGGGGAACAGGGATCAGGCGCATAGTGGCCGCGACGTCCGAGTAGGGCACAGCCGCGGGCGTGACCGGCGCGGGTCGAGTCGTGTCCTCTTGGGCTGTTTCTGGGGGGGCTGTTTCCTGCGACGGCGGCGCCCACGGAGGGATTGGTGTTGGTTCCGAGCTGGGTGGCGGCCCCGGGGTCTGACCAGGCTCGGTCATCTCTTGGCGAGACTAGCAGAGTACGTTCAGATCAGATCAAGTAGGAAGGAACCATGGCCTGGCTATGGCGTTTTGGCGCCATTCAACCGATAATCGGCGCGCACCAAGCCAGCAAAACAGGAGAGGAGATAGCCCATGTCGCAGATGCCACCCCCGCCAGCCTCACAACCGGCTCCCATGGGAGGGACACCGAGTTCCGTGGGCAGCAACAAGAAGACCTACACGATCCTGGCCTACCTCTTGGGTTGGCTCACCGGGCTCATCTTCCTGTTCGTCGGCAAGGACGACCCGGACGTCAAGTGGAATGCAGCAAACTCTGTGGTCGTCTTCGGCGGGCTCTCTGTCCTGAACCTCATCTTGAGCTTCATTCCGGTCGTCAACGTCCTGGTCTTCGTGATCTCGCTGATAGGTTTTGTCTACTGGGTGATCTTCATGGTCAAGGCCCTGCAAGGCAACGGCGAGCGGATCCAGGCACCCCTGATCGGCACCTACATCAACACGTACGTCGACCAGCTGGCGAACTCGGTCAAGTAATCCGATAGTCTCCAAGGCCCCGCGAAAGCGGGGCCTTTTTTATGGATTCGTCAGCTGATCGATTGCACGCTCCACACCCAGCCGCAGCTCGTCGCGTTCTTCACGCATCAGCCCAGCCTCCGCCCTCGTCGAGGCGAGCTGGAACCGCAGCCGCTCGATCTCGCCCTGAAGCTCGCGCAATCGCGGGTCGGGCCCGCCCGTCGTCGCCTGGGCATCAGCCAGCTCCAGCCGCATGCGCTCCACGGCAACTTTCAGCTCGCGGCGTTCCGCGAGCAGCTGTTGGACGAGCGATTCAGACGGCTTGGTCGGCTCTTTCGACATAACGACACAGGCCTGGCTGGAACTCCCGCAGGCGGAGATGCTCCATCTCACCCCGCAGATAGCGCGCCTTGACTTCGAGACCTCTGATGCCTTTGGTGTCCTCGTATGGAAATCGATAGAGCTTGCCGGAATCGACCAGCAGGCAGACGGCCAGCTTCTCGCCCTCTTTTTCGATCACGTGCTTGTAGCACGGCACGGTCCGGCGGGCGATCTCCATCTTCTTGAACCCGGCGACTCTTCCGGCCAGCACGTCGAACGGGCTTCTCATCAGCGAAATGCTAATTCAGAAGCGAGAGCTGCTCGGGCTCCGGCGGAGGCTTCAGGATGACTCGGCGCCGGTCAGAGACTTCGTAGAGCGAGCGGAGGCGCTTCACGGTTTTCATCGCCGGCTCGCCGAGCGCCGGCGGCAGATAGGCTCGCGACCGATACGCCTGTTCATAACGGGGCACAAGCTCGGGCCAGTGTTTGCCCAGCACGGACATGAAGTGCTCTTTCGTCCCCGGCCGAAGGTTCAGCATCCCGGCCCAGAGTCCCGTGGCGCCGGCGGCGCGAGCAGCCTTGATGACGGCCTCGATGCCGTCCGGCCGATCGGTCAGGCCGGGCAAGATGGGCGCCATGCCGACGCCGACGTCAATCCCGGCAGTGACCAACTTCTCGATCGCGCGGAGGCGCTGTCGTGGATGCGCCGTGCCCGGTTCGGTGCGGCGCCAGATCTCGTCATCGATCGTCGGGATGCTGAAAGTGATGTGCAGGTTTGCGCGGCGGGCGAGCTCGGCAAGCACGTCGATGTCGCGGACGATCATCGGACCGCGCGTGATCATCGCGGCGGGATTGCAGAAATCGCGCATCGCCATCAGGCACTGACGGGTCAGCTTGTAGCGCCCTTCCGCCGGCTGGTAAGGATCGGTCGCCGCGCCGATCACCACTGTCTCCTTCCGCCACGACCTGCGCGACAGCTCGCTCCGGAGGACGGCGGCGACGTTGATCTTGACTCGGACCGCGCGGCCATAGCGGTCGTCTGACGGCCGGTCGGCCCGCAGCTCGAAGCCGCGGACGTAGCAAAAGGCGCAGCGGTGCTCGCAGCCCATGTAGGGATTCAGCGACCAGTTGAACATCATGCCCTTGACCGGGTTCAGCGCCGACTTGCACTGGACCTCGAGGTAGTCGACATCGGCCAGGCGGGCCTCGGGGGTCTCCACAACCGAATCGTAGAACAGATGTTCGCCCTTAACAAGCTGGGTTGTTTTAGGCGTTGTGCTCGTGGTTTCCTGGCTCCAGGCGTGCCGGTTGGGGGTGGTAACCGGCCCGGGAGGAGGGTGGGCCCTCGGTCAGAGCGTCTTGGCTTGGCGGCGGCGCTTGGGCCGGGTGCTCGAAGAGGGACAGAAGTCGTTCAGGACGCATTCCTCGCACTTCGGCCGGCGGGCGATACAGATCCGGCGCCCGTGCAGGATCAGGCGCAGGGACAGCCCGGTCCATTCCTCTTTCGGGACCATGGCGCACACCTGAAGCTCGATCTTGACCGGGTCGCGAGTCCTCACAAAGCCGAGCCGATTGGTCAGGCGCGTGACGTGGGTGTCGACGGCAAGACCCGGCACCCCAAACCCGACGCCGAGGATGACATTCGCAGTCTTGCGACCGATCCCGGGCAGCTTGACGAGATCGTCCAGATTGCTCGGCACCACGCCTCCGAACAGCTCGACCATCCGCCTGCTGGCATCGATGATCCGGCGCGTCTTGAGCCGAAAGAACCCCGTGGGCTTGATGACCTGCTCGACCACAGCTGGATCAGCAGCCGCGAGGTCAGCCGGAGTCGGATAGCGCCGGAACAGCTCGGGCGTGACCAGGTTCACCGAACGGTCGGTCGTCTGCGCCGACAGGATGGTCGCGATCACGAGCTGAAAAGGGTCCTGGTGCGCGAGTTCGGTGACCGCCGGGTACAGCTCCTTCAGGCGCTCGACGGTCAAAAGCGCTCGCTGTTTGGCCCCGCGAGGCGGCGGAGGCGACATCCATGACTTTTTGGTCTTGGCTCGGGTCTTGAGGGGTTTTTTTGCGGGGATCTTAGGAGCCAAGCAGTTTGCGTGCGGCAGCGGCCACCTGCTGGCCTTCGGCCCGCCCGGCAAGTCGCGCCGTCGCCGCCTTCATCACCATCCCAAATCCCTTCGGGCCTTCTGGCTTGAGCTCCGCGATGACGGCTGCAACCTCTGACTCCACGTCCTGGTCGCTCATCGCGGCGGGAAGGTAGGCCTTCAAGACGGCCATTTCCGCTTCCTCACGCCGTGCCGAGTCCATACGTCCAGCCTTGCGGTAGACGTCGATGGCCTCCTCACGCTTCTTCACCTCCCTGCGCGTGGCGCGCACGACAAGCTCGTCGTCGATCCTGCCGCTCGCCCCACTCTCCTTGCTTGCCTTCACCAACTCGCTCTTCAAGAGCGAAAGCGTGTCGAGCGCGACTCCATCACGCCGCCTGCGGGATTCGGTGAGTTCCTCCTGAAGACGGTCGTAAAGAGTCACGGCGGCGATTGTCACACATGCACCGATCGCCGATAATCGGCCCCTATGCCTGTGGCTTTGCTGGTGGGACCGTTCGCCGCTCTGATCGGCATTGTGGCGATCTTCTTTGTATTGCGCCGGAAGTCCGTGGACAAGCGCTCGATGTATTCGGCCCGACGCTCGCAGATCGAGCACAAGGTCCGCGCCGCGCGCTCGCGCACCCTGACACCCGCTGGACGAGGTGAAAAGCATCCTGAGCCTCCGCCGGAGGTCGCCCCCACGTCGATTTTCGCGCCCAGCCCGAGCACGCCGCGGGTCAGCTACGAACCGTCGGCTTACCAGCCGCCACCCGCCGCGCCTCCGGCCCCTCCGAGGGAGGCTTTGTCCTGGGACGTGCCGCCGCCGGCTACACCCACGTACGCGCCCCCAGAGAGTGCACCGCCCCAGTACGCGCCCCCCGAGGCTCCGCCCCCGCCGGTCGAGGAAGCCTGGACACCGGCGCCCGCAGAAACGCCGCGGCCGAGCGAGGTGTGGACACCTGCTCCAGCCCCGGCCGAACCCACGCCTCCCCCGGTGGAGCCCAAGCGTCCGGCGACACCCGCCGCCGCTCCCGGCTCCTGGTCGGTGGTGGCAGAAGCTGCCAAGGGGTCGTCCGAGACGACCGAGGCTCACCCGAAGAAGAAGAAAGGCAAGCAGGAAGTTTCGAGCTCGTCCTGGCAGCTTTCCTCGGGCAATGCACCAGGCGAGGCCGAAGCCGAAGATGATGTTGTCAAGACCCCGAGTGTGTTGGTCGCCGTCGCGCAATATGCGGTGCTCGTGGTCGGCCTCGTCATGGTGCTCATCGGGGTCTTCGTGATGATCGCCAACTCGCACGTCACCTAAAGGCTTCGAGGATCTCCGCGGCAAGCCTGCCGCCGCCATCCGTCATCACCGTATCTAGCGCCAGGGTTCGAAGACCCAGGGCATCCAATTCGCCCGTCAGCTCCTGATCGCGGCTGTCGAGCACAAAAGCGGCCGTGACGTCGCGATACATACGCGCCACCTCAACCGGATTGGGCACGTGCCCGAGGGCTTGCATCATCTCCACCGTCGGGCCTTTGAGCGCGGTGCCTCTGACGATCGGTGTGATCGCCACCGTGCTCTCGCGCCTCATGTGCGACCCGATCACGCTGATGATCGGCGCGATCGAGATCAGCGGGTTTGACGGTCCGATGATGACCAGGTCCGCGTGCTTCAGCGCCGAAAGCACCTCAGGCGTCGCCCGCGCGGATTCGATGCCGGCGAACTGGATCGCACGCAGCGCGGGGCCAAGGCGTTCACGCACGAAGTACTCCTGAAATGAGAGCTCACCGGAATCGGTGATGAATCGGGTCCTCACTCGCTCATTTGTCATCGGCAGCACGTCCGAATCGATGCCGAAGCGACCGCAGAGGGCCAGCGCACTCTCGGTGAGCGAGCTTCCGCGCCTCAGCATCTCCGCGCGGACAACATGTGTCGCGAAGTCCTTGTCGCCGATGCGAAACCATGTCGGCTCGCCAATGCGTCCGAGCTCTTCGAGGACTCGGAACGAGTCGTCTTTCACTCCGTAGCCGGCCTCGTCGTTGAACACGCCGGCAAGGCGGTAGATCGCCGCGTCAACGTCAGGTGAGACCAGCAGGCCCCAGAACTCGTCGTCGTCAGCGGTATTTGCGATGACGGTTAGATCGCCTGGCGGCACCAGAACATGGAGGGCGGCGGCAAGCTTGGCGCCGCCAGTGCCGCCGGCCAGAACGACGACTCTCAGCGGAAGAGGTCCTCTGCCGCCGGCCGCACGAGGTCGCGCCCGCGACCGCTTCCCTCCGGGCGGAGGCCGCGGACGATGACGGCAGGAGTGCGAGTCGTCTTGCCCATGACGATGCCGGCTGCTGCCGCTATGTCGTCGGCGATCGCGAGGACTGTCGCGTGCAGCGGCTTGCCCGCGTCATCGAGGCTCCCTCGCAGGTCCAGCAAGGCAGGCAGGCCGGCGACGCCGAGCGCGACGTTCACGATGCCCAGTCTCCAGGGCCGGCCGAAGGTATCGGAGACGATGACGCCCACCTCGACACCGGTCAGCTCTCGCAGCCGGCTGCGCAGCCGATCGGCGCTCGCGTCCGGGTCCATGGGCAGCAGCGTCACCTCGTCTTCTCCAGGAACGTTGGAGTGGTCAACCCCTCCATTCGCGCAGACGAATCCATGCCGGGTCTCGGTGATCAGTACTCGATGCGAGCGCAGGACACGGACGCTCTCGTCGAGGATCACCTGGACCATCCGTGGGTCAGGTCCGGCAATCAGGTCGGAGGCGATGCGCACCGCCTCGCTGCTCGCGGTCACAGTTTGGAGACTGACAATCCTTCCTTCAGACTTCGACACTACCTTCTGCGCCACTACGATCGCGTCGCCCGGCTCGAACTTCGACCTCGAGCCGATCAGCTCACCGAGGTCGTCACCGGGATGGACCTCAGGCAGGCCCTCCACTCGGATGAGTTCGAGGTGCGTCACACTGCACGCCGCAACCGCGCAAGATCGCCAGGTTCGTCGAGATCGAGAGCCATGGCCTCGGAATCATGAACGACGAATTTGACCCCGCTGCGCTCCGCCTCGTCGCGAAACTTTGCCAACGAGTCCGCTCCGAAATGCAGGGTGATGGCGCCCGGAGGACGAAGGTAAAGCGCGTTGGTGCCGCCGCGTCCGACGGCGCGGACCGCCACTGCCACCGGACCTTTGATTCGAGACCCGGCGTCGAGAACCTCACGCACCGAGTCGACGGTGACCAGCGGCAGGTCGCTCGAAAGAAGGAGCACCGCATCGGCGCCGCCCTCGACAGCTCGCGCTATGCCGCGCGCGGCGGCCACGTTCTGCCCCTCTTGGCTTGGTTCGAGAAGGACTTCGGCACCCCACGCCTTCGCCAGCTCCGCGACTTCATCGTCGCCCGCGACCACGAGGACTCGATCCCCCGCAGCTGCCGCCTGCACCGCAAGCTGTGCATTGCGCTGGGCGAGAGCTCGTCGCTCCTTCGGCCCGAGCGCCGGTCGAAGCCGCTGTTTGGCTGAATCGAAGTCTTTGATGAGCACGACAACCCATGTCGCCATCGCTAGCCCCACCTCTCTCGCAGGCGGGGCAGGATCTGCGAGCCGTAGAGCTTCAGGAAGCGCCGCTGGTCATCGGTGGGCGAGTGGAAGACGAGGTGGTTGAAACCGAGCTCCACGTAAGGCCGCAGCTGCTCGATATGCTCGTCGGGATCGTTCGACACCAGCCAGCGGCGGTGCGCAACATCCTCGACTCCTTTGGCCAGCCTCTCCATTTCGCGAGGGTCGTCAACGCCCGCCTTGGCCTCGGCTGGAAGAGCCAACGCGGCCCAGATCTTCGTCTCTTCCATCGCGCGCGAGCGATCTGTGTCGAACGACACCTTCACCTCGATCATTCGATCGAGCTGGCTCGGCTCGCGACCTGACTCTTTTGCCCCCTCATCGAACGAGGGGAGCAACTGCTCCGAATAGAGCTCCATTCCCTTGCCCGAAGTGCAGATGAGGCCGTCCCCAGCACGTCCGGCGTACTTTGCCACCTGCGGACCACCCGCGCCCACGTAGATGGGAAGCGGTCTTTCAGGCCGGTCATAGATCGTCGCGTTGCGCGTGTGGTAGTACTCGCCATCGAATGTGACCGACTGCTCGGTCCACAGCAGCCGGATCAGCTTGACAGCCTCGCGCAGGCGCGCAAAACGCTCCTTGTTATCCGGCCACGGAATACCGAGAGCGCCTTCGTTCAAATGCTCACCGGTACCGACTCCGAGGATGACGCGATCTGGAAACAGCACGCCAAGTGTCCCGAAAGCCTGGGCCACTAGCGCAGGGTGATAGCGAAAGGTCGGAGTCGCAACTGACGTACCGAGCACAACTCTCTTCGTGCGCTCGCCGGTGGCCGCAAGCCACGCGATCGCGGACGGCGCGTGTCCGTCGGAATGGCGCCACGGCTGGAAGTGGTCGCTGACGAAGACGCTTTCGAAACCGTTTTCTTCGGCGGCGATGGCGAAATCGAGCAGCTCGCGCGGGCCGAACTGCTCGGCGGAAGCCTTGTAGCCGAGCCGCAGCATTAGCGAGCCACGTCAGCGATCCGTGCGAGGGACGCGTCTGTAGTAGCGCTTCCAGCTGAAAGCGATGCCGCCCGCGGCGGCCGCGACGACCACGACGCCCAGGGCGATGAGGCTCCGATTGTCGAAGCTCTTGATCGCACTGGCCGTCATCATCACCAGCAGGCCGATTGCCAGCAGGATCATCACGACGAGCGTGATCGCGCGGTGGAGCTGCATCGTCCTGTTAGCTTACCGGCGCGTGGGAGAGGCAAGGCCGGACGTCGTGCGGATCAAGTCGGTGACGTCCACCCAGGACATCGCTCGCCCGCTGCCGATCGGCTCAGTCGTCGTGGCAGAGCATCAGACGGCCGGCCGCGGCCGCCTGGACAGGCGCTGGGAATCTCCGCCAGGCACGGCCCTGCTCGTCTCGTTCGTGCTGCCGCCGAATCCGCTCTTGAGCCTCGCCGCGGGGGTCGCGGCCGCCGAAGCGTGTGGCGACCACGTCCGCCTCAAGTGGCCGAATGACCTTTTGCTGCATGGCGCCAAGGTGGGAGGAATCCTGGTCGAGGCGAGGGCGGCCAAATCGATATGTGGAATCGGTATCAACCTGACATGGGCGCCCGAGGGCGCTGCCACGCTGAACCAGGATCGCGATCGGCTTCTGGAAAAGTTGCGAGTTGAGCTCGAGCGATGGTCCTCGGCGACGCCAGTTGCGGTGCTCGCACGATGGCGAGAGCTGTCGGACACACTCGGCCGCCGGGTTCGCGTCGAGATGGCCGGAAGAGTCGTGGTGGGTATCGCGGAGGACATCGGAGACAACGGAGAGCTCATCGTCGATGGCAAACCGGTGGCATTCGGCAGCGTCATTCACCTATGAGCCGAATGATCTCCGGCAGCACCTCTCCTGATTTGCCGCGAATGACCACTGCGGCGAGATCGTCGAGCGGGGTGGGTTCCGCGTTGATCACGATCAGGGACGCCCCCGACCGGAACGCCGCCACCGGAATCTCCGCCGCCGGGTAAACCACCAGCGAGGACCCCACGACCAGCATCACGTCCGCCTCGCGTGCGAGCGCGAATGCCTCCTGGACCGCTGCCTGCGGCATTGGTTCTCCAAACAGCACGACCGTGGGTTTGAGAAAGATGCCGCCGCACACGCCGCATCGCGGGGGCATCTCCACCTCCAGCCGCGCCTGGACCTCGCTGCGAGGTTCTCGATTTCCGCAGTCGAGGCACTGAACGGTTCGGCCCGACCCATGGAGCTCGATGACTCGCCGGCTGCCCGAGTCCTGGTGCAAACCATCGGTGTTCTGCGTCGCGACCGCGACCAGGTGACCGCCGGCCTCGAGGGCGGCGAGCGCGTGGTGGCCAGGGTTTGGCCGGGCTGCTAGCGCGACGCGGCCTCGGTCTTTCGAAACCTTCCAGTAGGCGCTCGGGTCGGACATGAAGTAGTCGATCGAAGCGACCTTGACGGGGTCGTACTTGGTCCACAGGCCGCCGTCACCGCGGAATGTTGGGATTCCGCTTTCCGCTGAGATGCCTGCGCCCGTCAAAGCCAGGCCTCGCCGAGCTGTCGAAAGGAGCTCCGCCGCGTCACGAACCATTGCACAGCTATGTTAGGAACCGTGCGCGTGACCGTTCCGGAATCGCGCCGGATGGTTGCGCTCTACATCGCCGCCGGTGCCTCGTTCGCCGCCCTCGCGGCGCGCGGACTCACCGTGCCGCTTTACGCGCACGATCTGGGCGCGACACGTTTCGAGGTAGGCGCCCTTTTCTCGGTTAGCACACTCGCCGGTGCATTGCTTTCCCTTCCCTCGGGCGTCCTGGTGGATCGGTTTGGCGCGCGAACTCTCCTGGCGGGCTCATTCGTACTCGCCGCCGCGTCGCAGCTCGCCACCGCCGCAACGACAAGTGTTGCGCCGCTGTTCATCTGGCAGGTCGTCGGTGGGCTGGCGGCGGGTGCGCAGCAAGCGGCGCTGTTCAGCGCGGTCACCGAATCTACATCGGGCGGTCGCCTAGGACGCGCCCTGGGCTGGTTGACGTTCTCGATGCAAGCGGGGTTCTTCCTTGGTCCGTCGATCGCGGGCGTCGCCCTGCGCTGGATCGATGTCAGGACCGACATCGCCGTGACGACTTTGCTTCTGCTGGCCGCGGTTCCTGGCGCGATTGCGGCGAGCGGGACTCGACAGCACACAGGTCAAGGAATCTCCTTCAGCGGGCCGCTGCGGGCGCTTATGCAGCAGCGTGCGTTCGCGCCAGTGACGATCGGGCTCGCCGCCATGACGCTGGGCTGGGGAACCATCGGCGCGTTCCTGCCGATATTCGGAAAGGAAGCGCTCGGGCTGCCGAGCTCACAGGTGGGCTACCTGCTCGCCATTCAGGCCATCGTCAACGGCCTTTCCCGGCTGCCTGGCGGACGCCTCGTGGATCGAGCCCGGCACCGCTGGCCGATCGTTTTCGTCGGGACTATCGTTTGGTCGGCGGCAGCTGCGGTCCTCGGTCATCTGTCCGGACTTTGTGGCCGGCAATTGTCCTTGCGGCAGCCACACCTTTCATGGCGACTGGCTTCGTTGCCATCGGCGTCGTGTTCGCCGACCTCTCTGCAGTTTCCACCCGCGGTGTGACCATGGGTGTGTACGGGACCATCCTGTTCCTCGGGTTGGCCGCAGGCCCGCTGGTCTTCGGTCCTCTGGTGCAGGCCTATGGCTATGCCGTGGGCTTTACGGCGTGCGCCTTCGTCGCGGTACTGCTTGCGCTCGTGATGGCCGCGTTTCACGCGGAGCCGCTGCGCCGGCGAGGGGAAGCACCGCTGCCTCCTCCCGCGCCGGGGACTTGAGGTATTCCGCCAGCACAGTTCTGTGGCTTGGAAAAGCGAGCTCTGGGAGCGAGTCGGGAGAGAAGACGCCCACCTCGAGCATCTCCGCGCCGGCCTCTGGGCGGACGCCGTCAAGCAGCCGGCCGCGATACGCAATGCCGACCATGCTCGGTGCGTCGGTCTTGGGGATGTGGTACACGCCGATCAGCCCAGTCAGTTCGACCGCTGCCTTGATCTCCTCCAAGCACTCGCGCGTCGCGGCGGCCGCAGGGTCCTCGTCGTCATTCACGAATCCACCCGGCAAGCACCACAAGCCGTAGCCAGGCTCGATCGCGCGGCGGCCCAAGACAATCCCGCCGTCGGCTTCGACCACTACAGCCGTTGACACCTTGGGGTCGTGCCACAGGATGAAGTTGTCGCGCGGGCACGCTTCGACTTCACGACCCTCGATGACACGTGTCACCAGGGCGGTGCCGCAGTTGATGCAGAAATGACCCAACAGAGTCGAGGTTACGACTGGTGGCCCGCTAGCTAGGCGTGCTGCTGCTGTTTCGCCGCCGCCTTCATGTCCGCCACGCGGACCTGGTTCCGCCCACCATGCTTGGCGGCATAGAGCGCCTGGTCGGCGCGCTCCATCAGCGTGGTGAACAGAGCGGGTTCGTCGGTGGCGGCGACGCCGATGCTGATGGTGAGCTTGAGCCCGCCGGGAAAGGTCGCAGCCGCGACCTTGGCCCGGATGCGCTCGGCGAGAGTCCGAGCGCCGGCCTCGGTCGTTTCACTGAGGATGATTCCGAACTCCTCGCCGCCGTAGCGCGCGCACACGTCGGATTCGCGCGCTCCGGTGACAAGGATCGACGCCAGCTCTGCCAGGACGGCGTCGCCGTTCAAGTGGCCGTACGTGTCGTTGACCTGTTTGAACTGGTCGAGGTCGATCATCAGGAAGGAAATCGCCTTGTGGTGACGTCGGGCCCGCTGCATCTCTTGCAGGAAGCGCTGAGCGAGCGCGCGTCGATTCGGCAGCTTTGTCAGCTCGTCGGTGAGCGCGTTCTCCTCCTGCGCCTGGAAGAGCTGAGCGTGCCGGATGGCGATCGCGGCCTGAGAGGCAACACCGTTGAGCAGATCGGCCTGGTCCTCGTTGAGCTCCCGCCACGCGTTGAGGTAAAGCTCCATCGCGCCCATCAGCTGGCCCGAGCGCTGCACGGGAACAACGAGCACGTGCAGTGGGTGACCGCCTCCCTCGATGCCCGGCGCAGTGCGCTCGTCGAGCTTGACGACTAGGGGACGCATTGCGGCGATGGCGGTGCGGACGGGCTCCTCGTCGAGCTTGCGAATCGAGCCGCGAGCGCGGTGGGCC
This sequence comes from Candidatus Eiseniibacteriota bacterium, assembly GCA_035300725.1. Classification (GTDB taxonomy): domain Bacteria; phylum Chloroflexota; class Dormibacteria; order Dormibacterales; family Dormibacteraceae; genus Palsa-870. The sequence goes on from DATGVE010000107.1 coordinate 38,923, forward strand.
AGGTTGTACTCGGCTTCCCGGTGCAGCTGAGCCCTCGTGGGCTGGACGAGGTACATAGCCCCGGCGACGGCGCCCATGATCCTTCCGGCGTGCGTGAGGGCGACGTTCAGGACCTCCTCGAGGGCCAGCGAGGAGTTGACGGCGGACGCAATCGCCAGCAGAAGGGCCGCGCGATCTCGTGCGCCGCTCTCGTCGTCGAGTGCGGCTTGGAGCTCACGTGTCGTGCCTCGAAGCCGCATCAGCGAGAAAACGAGGAGCAGCAAAGCCGGGATGAGCAGCACCGAAGTGACGAGCAGAACGCCCGCGAGTTCCAAGGGTCTAATCCTCCCGGCGCTGAAGTTGTCATAGGTTAACGCTCGAGCCTTGGAGTTGGTTCGGGCTATACTCGCGCCGATCTGGAGCCCCTCTCTTTCGACGACCTTCCACTAGGCGGCGAATGGACTACCCGCCGCCGCACCATTTCTGAATCAGAAATCGCCCTGTTTGCGGGCCTTTCTGGAGACTTCTCGCCCCTTTCGATCGAAACAGGCCCCGGCCAGGCTCGCGTCGCGCCCCCCACCCTCCTGGTGGCGGTTGCGATCGGGCTCGGCACCATCGACATGCCCGTCCCCTCAGTCGAAGAGTGGGAATGGCTCAACTGGAAGTTTCCCCGAGCGGTCCACGCCGGCGACACGATCTATGCGCGCTGGACGCTGACCCAGAAACGCCCACCGGTTGGCGGAGCGCCGAACTCGATCGTCGTGTGGCGGGTGGACCTGCACACGGCAGATGGCGCCCTGTGCGCCGAGGGCGAGGTCGGAGCCAAGGTGAGACGCCACGTCGTGGCGAGGGAGCGCCGACTGCAGGAGCCCATAGCAGCAGGAGCAGCTCCCCGCCGGAGGCGGGGAAGGCGGCGACCCAGCACGGCCAACGGGCCAGTGCCGGAGACACCCATGATCGCCGCCCCACCCGCTTCCGCGGCCAAACCGGAGCGCGCGGCCGGCACCACAAGGCGGAGGCGGCGCAGGCGTCCGTCGGGCGGCGGCTCGGCGCCGCAAGGGGAGCCTGCGGGGAGCCCAGCACCTCCTCCCGAGCCGGCACCGGTGCCTGCCCCGGCGTCGCCAGGTCCCTCCTCCGCCGCCAAGCCGGGTGGTCTGAGCGGGGTCATCCGCCGGCTGCGCAGAACCTAGTCGCTAAGCGGGAACTTCGAGAGCCTCGAGGTACTCGATCACCCGGCGGGTCAGCTGCGTCGGCGTGGAGGCGCCGCTGGTCACCCCCACCTTCCTTGCCCCCGCGAACCACTTGAGGTCCAGGTCCTCGAGCTTGTCGACGAGGTACGCAGGCTTCTGACCTAGCTTCTTGACCACCTCGACCAGCCGCAGCGAGTTGGACGAGCGAGGGCTGCCGACCACGATCACGAGGTCGACGTGCTGTGCCGCTTCGACCGCAGCCTCCTGCCGCTCCTGGGTCGCGCGGCAGATCTCGTTGTGTACTTCGGCCTGCGGGTAGCGCGCCGTGACGCGGCCGATCAAGTCCTCCGTGTCCCACACGGACAGGGTCGTCTGGCACGTGACGGCGATCCGGTCGCCTTTGAGGTCGAGCGCGTCGATGTCCTCGGGATCCTGGACCAGGTGGACCTTGCCCGGAGCCTCGCCCATCACACCTTCCGGCTCAGGGTGCCCCTTGCGCCCGATGTAGACGACCTCGTAACCCTTGTTGGCAAGGTCGGCGACCAGCTCGTGCGTACGCACGACGTCCGAACACGTCGCATCGATCGGCTTAAGGCCCAATTCGACCGCGCGCTGCTTGACCTGAGGTGAAACGCCGTGGGCGGTAAAGATGACAGTCCCTTCTTTGATATGGCTCAAGCCTGCGAACCGGTCAGGTTGATCCACGAGGGCGATGCCCTGCTGCTGGAGATCGTCGGTCGCGTGCGTGTTGTGGACGAGCATGCCGAGCATGTGCACGGGCCCTTCTGTCTCTTCTCGTACGCGCTTGGCGATCCGAAATGCGTCCACCACGCCATGGCAGTAGCCGCGGGGCGTGATCTTGAGGACTTCCATGATCTCAATCGAGTTTACGCGGCGGCACCAATCCCCTCACTGAGCCCCTCCAAAGCGCAGCGCTGGCATCACACGCCCGCCCGCCAAACTTGCCTGGAAGCGCCGATTCGACACGTCTGGCAGGTCGGCTCAGGGAGTCATTGAGAGCACCAGACACACGCGCGGAATAGTGCTGTCTAGGTGATACCCGCGAACAAGTCTGGTTCTGGCGGGTCGGCACCCAGCTTGCCCCTCGCCAGCTGGTAGTACTCGGTGCCGAACGCCAGCTCATAGATCTGGCTCGCCATCGTCGTGAACCACGAATTGGGATCGTTCTGGCTCACGTGCGCGCCAAAGGCTTTGCGCTTCTGGTCCACGTAGTCGTGCACGTCGATTCGAGTCGTCACGAGCTCGTCGGGCGTACCCGCGATGCGCATGTTGGAGTTCTGGCGCTGCGCCTCTTCCGGCATCTGGCTCGCGAAAGCCTCCATGAGCGATCGCGGAATCGCCGTGTAGTAGAGCTTCTTCGGCGCCCAACCTTCTCGCTCGAGCAGATCCAGCGCGGCGTTCGTGACCTGATAGGCCTTGATGTGATCCGGGTGTCCGTACACGCCATCTTCCGCGTACGTGACGACCACGTCGGGGCGCTCTTCCCGAATGAGCACCGCGAGCTTGGCGGCGGCTTCGTCGAGGCGCGCCTGGTGAAACGAGCGCGGATCCTTGTTGTCAGCCGTGTCCACCATGCCTGAGTCGCGATAGCCGAGAAACTCGATCCGGTCGACTCCGAGAATCTCACCCGCAGCCTTCAACTCTTCGGTCCTGATCTCGCCAAGCCGGGGCCGACTTGATTCGGGATCCATGTTGTAGATCTCGCCCACCTCTCCCCGCGTCGCAGTGACAAGTACCACGCGATGACCGTGCGCCTTCGCCTTCATCATCACACCGCCCGTCGAGATCGCCTCGTCGTCGGGATGCGCGTGGACGAGCATCAGAGTTCCCATTTATCCGGCAGCTCCGATCAACACGTCGGCAAGCTGCTTGATTCCACCGTGGCCAGGTCCAGGAATCGTCCGATCCGCGGCGGCAATCACTTCGGGCTCAGAGCCTTCGACCGCCACGCCAAGGCCGGCCCACGCAATCATCGAGGCATCGTTGCGCCCATCTCCAACCGCCACGGATTGATCTTGCCTGATGTCAAGCCGCTCGCACAGGAACGCGACCGCCGAAGCCTTGTCGCTCTCGATACTTGTGAACTCGAGGTAGGTCGGTACGGATGTGGCGACATTCAGCCTGCCTTGCCATCGCCTTCGGGTCTCGGGCAGCAGCGCCTCGAGCGTCTGCGCACTCGAAACGATCACCAACTTCGGCGTGGTGGGCCCCATCGCGGCGTCGAGGTCGCCGACGACGTGGATCTCCATCCCGGCGTGATCGGCGTACTCGTGAGCCTCGGGACGATCGCGCTCGACGATCAGCCGATCGTCTCGATAAGCCTGGACATGCAGGCCGCGATCCCGGGCGAAGTTGATCACCTCCATCGCGAGGTCGTGCCGCACTCCGTGGTCAAGGATCGTGGTTCCGTCCGGCATCCGGACCTCGGCGCCCTGATAGCAGATGATCGGACCCTCGAGGCCGAGCTTCTTGACCCACGGAAGTGCGCCAGGGAAGGGTCGGCCCGTGCAGGCAACGACCGTCACGCCCGCGCGAATGATCCCGCTGAGCGCTTCGACGTCCCTCGGGTCGAGGTTCAACCTGAGGTCGAGGATCGTGCCGTCGAGGTCGAGGGCCATCAACTTGTACTTGGTGGCGAGCGCTATTTCTTGACCTCGGTGTTGAGCAGGTTGGGGGGCCGGCCGCCACGAACGGCCGTCGCCATGTTCCTTGCGGCCATGGCCGACATCTCCGAGCGAGTGCGGACCGTGCCACTCGCGATGTGCGGCGCGAGCAAGACGTTCGGCAGCGGGATCAGGCCTGGATGAACCGCCGGTTCGCGCTCGTACACGTCAAGTCCAGCGCCTGCGATCTTCTTCGCGTTCAACGCCTCGACCAGCGCCGCCTCGTCCACCACGGGCCCGCGTGAGGTGTTGATGAGGATCGCGGTGTTTTTCATCTGGGCGAACTGCGCGGTGCTGAGCAGGTGGTGTGTGTCAGGAGTCAGGGGTACATGCACCGACACGAAATCGGACTCCGCGAGCAACCTGCCCAGATCGACCCTGGTAGCGGCGAACTGCTGCTCTGCATCGGGTGGCAGAGGCTGCGGGTCGTAGTACAGCACTCGCATGTTGAATCCCGTGGCGCGATGGGCAACGCCACGGCCGATCCTGCCCGCGCCGATGAGGCCCAACGTGGCGCCAAAGACGTCAGCGCCGAGCATCATGTCGATCGCCCAACCCCTGAACCGTCCCTGGCGGGTGAAGCTGTCCGCCTCGACGATCCTGCGCGCCGTCGCCATGAGGAGCGTGAATGCGAAGTCAGCGGTCGCGGCGTCGAGCACTCCTGGCGTGTTGGTCACCATGACCTTGTGCGCGGTGGCGGCGTCGAGGTCGATGTTGTCGAACCCGACTGCGACGTTGCTGATGATCTTGAGCCCGGGTGTGGACAGCACCGTCTCGCGAATCGGGTCCATGAGCTGGCTGACGATTCCGACGCAGCCTTCGGCAGCCTGCCGGATGCTCGCCTCGTCCAGCGGACCGTTGGCGGGATACGCGACGACCTCGCCCGCCTCCGCCAGGATGGCGGGGCCTGGGTCGAGGATCGGATGCATCAAAAGGATTCGTGGTCTGCCGGCGGCGCTCATGGTTTCAACCCCAGCTCCTGTGCGATCGGCTTCAGGGCGTCGCGGACGATCTCCACGTGCTCGTCGAAGGGTATACCGAGTTGTTCAGCTCCCGCGATGAGCTCCTCACGGTGCACGCCGCGCGCGAATGCCTTGTCCTTCATCTTCTTGCGCACAGTGCTGGGTTCCACCGCGCCCAAAGACTTGTCTGGCTTGACCAGCGCGCAGGCGATGATGAAACCGGACATCTCGTCCACCGCGTTGAGCGCTTTGCGGATGTTGGTGTCCCGTGGCACTGTCAAATAATCAGCGTGGGACGCGATGTCGTCGAGGATGTCCTCAGGCCATCCGCGCTCGCGCAGCATCTGGATTCCACGCATGGGGTGGAGATCGAGCGTCGGACCTGACTCATAGTCCCAGTCATGTATGAGGCCAAGGACCGCCCAGCGTTCTTCGTCCTCGCCGAAGCGCCGGGCATAGGCGCGCATCGCTGCTTCGACGGCACGCATATGGCGGCGCAGCTGGTCGCCCTTGGTCATCGAGGTCACGAGCTCCCACGCTTCGTCACGAGTCGGTGTCAAATCAAGATTTCCCTCAAAGCCACAAGCAGGCGCTCGTGCTGGACGCGCGTGCCCACAGTGATGCGAAACCAGCCGGCGATCGGGTCACGATCGTAATGCCGAACCAGGATTCTTCGCTCTCGTAGCGCATCCGCGACGGCCGCGGCTGAGTTACCCAACGCAGGTTTGACGAAAACGAAGTTTGCCGCGGACGGTGAGTAGTGTTCGAAACCCAATTCGCGAAGTTGGTCTTCCAACCAGACGCGCTCGGCGACGACGAACTCCACGATCTCGCGGTGGTGCGCGTCGTCCTCGATCGCGGCGACGGCGGCGACGATGGCGAGCCGGTCCATGTTGTACGAATCTTTGACCGCATCCAGGGCGCCGATCAGTTCAGGGCTTCCCAGCGCGAAGCCGATCCGCATGCCCGCCAGCGCGTAGGACTTGGACATCGTGCGCAGGATGAGAAGGTTCTGGTGTCTCGCCAGGAGCGCAAGCTGCGACTCGATGGCGAAGTCGACGTAGGCCTCGTCCAGGACGACCAGCCCTTCGGACCGCATGAGAATGCGCTCGACCGATGCCCGCCCGTGCCAGGTTCCCGTCGGCGAGTTGGGATTGACAAGGAATTTCAACGGCGCCGGGTCGTCGACCAGGTCGGCGGACCATGTGAAGGCCTCAGCACTCGGCTGCGGCGCCGGCACGACCTCGTGGATCCGGCACAGGGGCTCGAACAATGGATAGGTCGGCGTCGGATAGGCGACGCGGTCTCCCTTGCCAACAAAGGCCCGGAAGCACATCTCGATCAGCTCGTCCCCGCCGTTTCCAAGCGCGACCTGCGCCGGATCAAGGCCGAGATGCTTGGCGATCGCACGCCGGGCCGGAGCCCCGGTCGGGCTCGGGTACAGACGAAGTGAGTCGTCTGCAGCGGCCCTCACGGCCTCGATCACCTTCGGCGAAGGCGGCAGCGGCGCCTCATTCGTGTTGAGCTTGACCCAGTCCTCGCCGTCCGGGGGTTGCTCGCCCGGCACATACGGGTGGAAGCCCTCGAGGCTCTTTTTCAGGAAACTTTTCGGCATTCGAGCAGGAAAGTTTCAAAGGCCAGGCGAGGGCTGACGTTCTGCTCGAGATAGCCGAGCGTGTCGTACGAGAGCTCGACCAGCCGAGCCCACCGGCCTTGCTCGCGGCCTCGGCTCGCCAGCATTCTCTTGCGCAGCTCGATCTGCCAGCTTGCGATCGCAAACAGGGCCGGGTCCTCGGCCTCTCCCTCGGTCCTCCGCCAGGCCATCTGCCCCATGTCCAGCTCGGCTGCCACCTGAAGAGGCACGTCGGCAGGCGCTCCGAAGACCTCCTCGAGGCGTCGAGTCCAGGCGTGGTGGAGGTCGATCACGCTCTGATCGCCGGCCACCCGCATCGCCCAGCCCGGGCGCCCACGAGCCAGTTCGGCGATGAGCCGCGCGCGTGAGGCATCGGCCCCGCCGGCGGTCAACAGCTTCTCGATCTCAGGCGAAGGCACAGGATGGAAGAACACTCGCTGGCAGCGTGACACGACGGTGGGCAGCACGACGAACGGGTTGAGGCTCGGCGTGGTGAGGATGATCACGCGGTTTGGGTGCGGTTCTTCCAGCGTCTTCAGCAGCACGCTCTGATCCTGATCGCGCAGGCGGCCGACGTTGGTCACCAGCGCCACGCGGCGCGAGCCAACCGCCGGCTTGAGGTTGAGGAAAGCCTGGAGCGAAAGTTCGTGAAACTCCGGCGGCTTGTCCGGCAGGAGGCGGATCTCATTGATCGATAGTGGCTTGATGCGATCGTCTTCCCAGTAGTCCGGGTGTCGAACAAGCGGCGCCTCGGGCAGAAGTGCGGCCGCGAGCGCCCGGGCGGCCATCGACTTGCCAAGCCCCGACTCCCCGACGAAGAGATAGGCGTGTGCCAACCGGTCGGAATCGACCTGCGACCGCAGCTGGTCCAAGGCCTGCGTGTGGCCCGCGACTCCGACAAACGGATCCGTCACGGCGTCTGAGGCGGTGCCGCGCGTCGGGCTTTCGTCTCGCGCTCGATCGCGAGGCGCTGCGCCCGACCCTGCAGCCAGACCTCGCGGATCCGCTGCAGCGCGGTGAGGTTGGTGAGCACCGCAAGAAGGAAGACCACCAGGTAGAGCACCCACCCTCCCAAAACTCCAGAAAAGACGAGACCGATCACGGTGACGACCACCCGCTCAGGTCGCGCGAAAAGTCCGGACTCGCAGGTGAACCCAAGGCTTTGCGCCCTTGCCCGAACGTAGCTCACGAGGAACGACCCCGCCAGAGCCGCGAACGTCGCCAGCACCAACCACCGCTGGTAGGGCCCACCGGCGCTGACGAAGTACGCGGCGAGGCCGATATAGATAGCTCCCTCCGAGTAGCGGTCGAGCGTTGAGTCGAGAAACGCACCGTACGGATAGCTCGTGTGAGTCGAGCGCGCCAGGGCCCCGTCGAGGATGTCGCATGTGCCGGCGACGATCAGCACAACGCCGGCCCAGCGCAGGTGCCCGTAGGCGACAAGTGTGGCCGCGACGAAAGTCAGAACGAGGCCAACCACGGTGACCTGATTTGGCGTCAACGGCACGCGCCCGAGCGCAGACATCAAGGCTTCCGCCCTGCGGCGGACCCACGCCTCAAACCGCGTTGTGAACATGACTCTCCTCGGCCAGGTGAGAGGCGAATCGCACCGCCTCGCGCGCTTCCTCGTAGACCTCGATCACCTGCGTCGAAACGGTGTCCCACGAATAGCGCCGCGCCTTCTCATGCCCGTAAGCGCCCATGCGACGTCGCAGCTCGACATCCCTGGCCAGGATGATCAATGCCGCCCCGAGCTCGGCCCATCCTTTCGGGCGGACGGTCAGGCTGTCACGGCCGGGCTCGAGGACCGACATGTAGCCCGGGACCTCGGTCGCCACCACCGGCAGACCCGAAGCCATCGCCTCCAGGAGCACGATGCCAAAGCTCTCGGCGCCCGTCGCCGGAGCGCAAAAGATGTCTGCGCTGTTGTAGTAACGCGGCTTCACGGAGTCCGGCACGTAGCCCGCCAGCACAACGTTCGGGAGCCGGTGACGGGAGATGTACGACTCGACCTTGCCCCGCAGAGGTCCATCGCCGACCACGATGAGGCGGCTCTGCGGGATTCGCGCGCGCATGAACTCGTAGGCTCGCAGTAGGTCACCTAGGCCTTTGCGCTTTTCCAGCCGCCCAACAAACAGGATGTTCAGGCACTCATCTCGCAAGTGGCGGATCGGCGCAAGCCCCGGCTTGAACACGTTGACGTCGATCCCGTTTGGGATCACCCGCAACGGGAAGTCAGGAAAGTACCGATTGAAGAAGTTGCGGGCCGGCTCGCTCACTGCGATACCGCGATGGATGTGGTCCAGGTATGTCCTCAAGATGCCGCGGCCGTAGTAGTAGCCGATGTTGGAGTGGGCGAAAGCATGGAAGGTACCGACGTTCGCCGTGGTCGATACCCCGAGCATCGTGATCGGCAGCGCGGGCATGAGCGGCTCATGAAAGTGGAGGACGTCGAAGCGCTCCTCCTCGATGATCGCCGCCACGCGATTGGCCAGATGGAAGCTGAGTGTGATGCGCGCGACGGAGTCGTTGACCGGAACCGCGATGGGGCTGCCGATCCGATAGAACTCACGAGAGTCGAAGTCGATGTCGGCGCGGCTCGAAGGAGCGAAGATGCGCACCTGCTGGCCTTTGTTTCTCAGCTCACCCGCCAGGTATCTGACGTGGTCGTTCACGCCTCCGGGCGACGCGAAGTCGTAAGGAGAGACGAGGCCGATCTTCATCGACGCGCCCTCATGGGGAGTTGGCCCAGATGCGATGCGGAACATGCCACTGCTCGGGTTGCCGCTGAATGAAGGTCTCGATGCGGCGGAGCAGTTCCTCGGTCGCGCGAATCTGGTCCTTCTTGGGATCCCCTGTGTCCTTGACGAAGATCGGCGGTGAGGCTTCTGCCTGATAGCTGTCGTCCGGCAACCGGTACACACAGACCGGCAAAAGAGGCGTGCCAAGGCGCAAAGCGATGGCGGCCGGTCCCAGCGGAATCGGCGCAAGCCTGCCGAAGAACGGCATCGGATAGCCAGTGCCCGCGATGTCGCGGTCGATCGCCGTGATCACCATCTCCTCGTCCCGCAGCGCCTGAAGGACCTTGCGAAGGCCACCATGGTTGAGCGTCAGCACGCTGATGCCGAGGCGGGCTCGCGTGTCGCGATACCACTCGAACAAAGGCCGTGGTTCCAGCTCCTCGGCAAAGAAGCTCACGGGGGTGAGCGTGGCCGACCAGATGGCTGACACCACCTCGTATGAGCCCATGTGACAGGACACCGCCAGCACGCCCTTGCCGACTGCACGAGCCTGCTCCAGATTCTCCATGCCCTGGACGTGCAGCCGGGGGCGCATCGCCTCCACGTTGGTTCGTGGAAGCATCATCAGGTCGGCGTAGGCTTTGGCGTGGTTCCGAAAGTTGAGCCACGAGAGGCGTCGCAGCTTGCGCGTGTCCGTCTCCAGCTCCGGGCAGGCGACCTTCAAGTTGAACTCCAGGCGCGGGCGCGCAAGCGGCGAGAAGAGCCAGGCGAACCGAGCCGCCAGAATCGCAAGCGCGTACGCCCATGAGTGCGGCAGCCGCTCCACCAGAGACTGCACCGCCTTGAACGCACGGTAGCGCCACACTCACTCTCTCTTGAACATAGGGCGGAATGCGTACCACTGTTCAGGGCGCTCCTTGATGAATCCCTCGACCCGATCGACGACTCGCTGCATCAAGGTCTCTTTCGTTTCGCCGTCGCCGATTGGAAGCGGCGGATCGAGGTGGACGTGGTGATGGCCTGGCGAGATGGCGTACTGACATGCCGGCATCAACGGAGCACCGGTTTTGAGCGCGATGGCGGCAGGCCCACCCGGCACGACGGCGCGGCGGCCGAAGAAGCGAACGTCTAGACCCGGTCCCTGCTCGAGGTCACACAGGAGCGCGACGATGTGGTTCGCGTTCAGTGCCTCCGTGATCGCGCGCACCGCCGAGCGCCCAAGCATGATGACGTTGAGCCCAAACCGGCGGCGCGTGCGCACGACCGCTTCGTTGAGCGATCCGGGAAACCGCTCGGCGACAGCCGAGATTGGGTAGCCGAGGGCCCCTGCATAAGAGCCGGCCATGTCCCATGAGCCCATGTGAGGAACGGCCATGATCGCGCCACGACCGCCGGCGAGAGCCGCGTCGAGGTGATCACGGCCGTCGATGGTCATGCGCCTGACCAGCTCCTCGGGGGTGAGACTGCCGAGGAGAAGGAAGTCCATGAGCATGCGCCCGTAGTTCTGGAAGGCGCGACGAGCGACTCGCGCCACCTCCGGGGATGAGCGGTCCAGGCCGAGGGCCGCGGCGTAGTTGTCCAGGGCCGCGCGCCGCTGGGGGGCGCTGAGCCAAAACCACGCCGCGCCTCCAGGCACAGCCGCCGCATGCCGTAGCCCTGGCGGAACACTCCGCAGGACCCTTGCACTGACCCGATAGCTAGCGCCGAGCAGAGGCAGTCGCGGGCTTGGCGCGGGCGACCTTTCGGACGCGGCCGTTGGTTCCCGCCTTGCCACCTTCGATGAACTCCTCCACGAGCTGCCGAGCCTCGTTGTCGCTGTACTGCACGGGTGGCGACTTCATGAAATACGAGCTCGGCCCTTCCAGCGCTCCGCCGATGCCGCGGTCGAGCGCCAGCTTGGCGCAGCGAACGGCGTCGATCACGATACCGGCCGAGTTGGGCGAGTCGTGGACCTCGAGCTTCAGCTCGACGTTCAGCGGCACGTCACCGAAGGAGCGGCCCTCGAGCCGGATATACGCCCACTTGCGGTCGTTCAGCCAGGGCACATAGTCGGAGGGTCCGATGTGGACGTTCTCGGCGCCGATGTCGTAGTCCATCTGCGAGGTGACCGATCTGGTCTTGGAGATCTTCTTCGACATCAGCCGATCGCGCTCGAGCATGTTCAGGAAGTCGGTGTTGCCACCGAAGTTGAGCTGGTACGTGCGCTCGAGCTTCACTCCACGATCGCGGAAGAGCCGCGTCAGCACCCGGTGGATGATCGTTGCGCCAACCTGCGACTTGATATCGTCGCCGATGATCGGAAGGTTCTTGTCCGCGAAGCGCTTCTGCCAGTACGGCTCGCGAGCAATGAACACCGGGATGCAGTTGACGAAACCGACGCCCGCCGTGAGGGCCTGCTCGACATACCACTTGGTCGCCTCTTCCGAGCCAACGGGCAGGTAGCTGACCAGAACGTCGGCCTTCGTCTTCTTGAGGATGCCGACGACGTCGGAGGTCTCGCCCGGCGCCTTCTGCACGATGTCCGCGAGGTATTTGCCGATTCCGTCATGCGTCATGCCGCGCTGGACTTTGACTCCCATTTTGGGGACGTCGCTGAACTTCACCGTGTTGTTGGCGCCCGCGAAGATCGCGTCTGATAGGTCGAGGCCTACTTTCTTCTTGTCGATGTCGAAGGCGGCGACGAACTCGATGTCGCTGATGTGGTAGCCACCGAGGTTGACGTGCATGAGTCCCGGGACGGAAGCCTTGGGCGAGACGTCGCGGTAGTAGTGCACGCCCTGAACCAAGGACGAGGCACAGTTGCCGACGCCCACGATGGCGACCCGTACCTTGCCGTTGCGGTGACCATTCGATTGACCGTTCCTCTGACCGTTTTTCACGCCCCAACCTCCTCACG
>DATGVE010000108.1:0-42823 GCA_035300725.1 Candidatus Eiseniibacteriota bacterium
GCCGTCGCTGGTGATGACTGTGGGGACGAGGTTCATTGCGTTAACTCCTTGTCTCGAAGCCGATGCGCGGTTTCGGTTTGGGTGGCGGGTTTGCCATGGCGAGATAGGCGCTGAAGTCGGCGACGCTGCGCAGCGCCTCGAGGGGCAGGGACGCCGTGGCCAGCCGGAGCTTGACCGGCGGATCCTCCGGCCAGGTGCGCTGCTCCGGGTCCGCGCCCAGCCGCCGCGCGAGGTCGGCATAGATGTCGGCGGGCCGGGCGCCCAACGCGTGCGCGACCGCGAGGAGCCGCTCGGTGGAGACTTCCTTGCGGCCGCGTTCCACCTCGGAGAGGTGAGCGGGCGAAAGGCCGGCCTCGTTCGCGACTTCGGTGAGCGTCCTGCGCGTCGCCTCGCGACGCTGGCGCAGCACGGCGCCAAGTGCTCCTCTCACGTGCCGGGCGGATTCGCTGTAGGCGAAAGCCATCTCTTCCAGGCAAATCATACGAAGACTTCCAGGGTCCGTGCGAGGCCCTTACGATCGCGCCGTGGCACGCGCCCTCGAGATCAGCGACCTGATCGTCCGGTTCGATTCGGACACGCTCGAACAGCTGCCGGTGTCGAAGCGCGAGGTGGTCGCCGCGCTCGTCTCAGCCGGCGACCCAGGCGCGGCGCGCATCGTCCGGCGCCTGCCGGAGCGAGAAGGCCGGCTCGACCAGGACTTCGTCAAGCACCTCCTGGTCCAGGTCCACTGCGAGATCCAGCGGCTCTCGGAGGAGTTTCAGCACGGGCAGCGGATGCGGGCGCTCCTCGCGTCGCTCCTGGCGTCGCTGCGCGGCTCCCACCCGGGTCCGATCCGCGTGGTCGACATCGGGTGCGGCACCGGCTACGTCCTGCGCTGGCTCGCGCGCTTCGGCTCCCTCGGACCTGATGTCGAGCTGGTCGGCGTGGATTTCAATCGCGACCTCATCGAGGAGGCGGCGCACCTGGCGGCGGAAGAAGGGCTCGACGTTCGGTTTGAGCACGGCGACGCGCTCCGGCGCAAGGACGGCGCCGACATCTACATCTCGACCGGCGTCCTGCATCACTTCGAGCCCGAACACCTTGTCGAGTTCTTCGAGCTGCAGCGCGACGCGAAGGCCATCGTCCATTTCGACTTCAGGCCCTCGCGCCTGGCCTGGTTGGGCGCGTGGATCTTCCACGAGCTCCGCATGCGACATCCCCTGTCTCGCCACGACGGCGTCGTCTCCGCGATTCGCGCGTACAGCACCGAAACGCTAATCCATGCGGCCCGCAAAGGTCTTCCCGCATTCGACGTCTCCGTGCGCGGCGATCGCTCACTTGCCGCATTCCACATCCTGGTCGCGCTCCGCTCGGGTCAAGAAAGCCGATGCTGACCGCGCTCGTGCTGTACCTGCTGGCCACCGTAGACGGAGCATTGGTCGGCTATCGCCTGGCCGCCGGGCGCTCGGGGCTGGTGGACAAAGGTCGGTACTTCGCTCGCTCGTTTCTGCGTGGCGCGCTGAACGTGCAGCCCGCTATCGGCGTGGCTGTGTTCGTCGCCATCCTCTTATTGCTGGTCGCCGCGGATTCCGGGCAGCTGACGTTGGCCCTGGTCGCGATGGGCCAGCGCATGCTGCAGGTCTACGTGCCCTATTCCGTGCTCGTGCTCGCAGCGCTCGCGTTCCGCGTGGTGCCGTCGATCGACCTCAGGGTCGCCACCAGCGTGTTGGTGCTGGGACCGGCGACAGCGCTTCGCCCCTACGTGATGGTCGCAGGAGTCCTCTGGGCTGTCGTCGGCACAACGCGTCCGGAGATCCTGTTGATGGCCACGTTCCTCGCGGGCCTGATGCTCGTCTTCGAGCCGCTGATGGATCGCGACTGGCCTCGTGTCTGAGTTCCGTCAGTCCTTGAGATTCGCCGGGTCCAGAAGCTCCTGTTTGGGCCGCTCGATCAACTGCCGCGATCGCATGATCTCGATCAGCTTCTTCCGTCCCTTGGGCGGCCCGATCATGATCGCGCCCACCAGCTTGTCGTCCTTGAAGAAGAGCTTGCGATAGAACTTCTCGTCGTAGCTGAACGTCCGCACCGACTCGAGGTCGGGCTGCACGTCCGGCGTCACGCCCATCACCGCGAGCGTCGACCCGAACATCGTCGTCGTGTAAGTCGGGACGTCAAAGAAGTCTTCGTCGCCGCCGGCCATGTTGCGCGCCGCCACCTTGCCGTGCGCTTCGGCGTTGTCCCACGTGCCCATCTGGTTGTGGCGCCCGACCATCAGGTCGAAGAACACCGCGATATCACCCGCCGCGTAGACGTCCGGCGCATTGGTGCGTAGCTTCGCGTCCGTGACGATGCCTTTGTTCAGCTCGATGCCTGTGTTGCGCACCGGTTCCGTGTAGTAGTCGAGTCCGACGCCGTACGTCAGCAGATCGAACTCGACCTTGCGTCCGTTGACCGTGTCGGCGAGGAAGCGTCCATTCGTCCGGCTGAATTTCTCGACCTCGTCCCCAACGATGAACTCCACGCCCTGCGCCTCGCCCATCTGCCGGCACAGCTGGCCGCCCTCGTCGTCAAGGACGTAGCGCAGGAACCACGGGCCCCGCATGATCCATGTCAGCTTCGCCTTCTGACGAAAGCTCACGCCCTCGGCCAGCTCGTAGCCGATGAAGCTTCCGCCCATCACCAACACGCGCTCTGAAGCGTCGGCCTTCTCGATAATCGCGTCGGTGTCGTCGAGCGTCTGAAATCCAAGCGCGTTCGACACCTGGTCGGAGCCGGGCCACGGCGGCGGCTTGGGTCTCCCGCCGGTCGCGACCAAAAGCGCGTCGTAAGGAAACGTCTGGTTGCGGCTGGTATGCACGACCTTGCCGTGCACGTCGATCTCGGTCGCCCACGTCTCGAAGTGGATGTCCAGTTCGCGCGCCGCGTAGTCCTCGACGGTGCGCATAAGCACCTTCTCGCGACGCACCTGGCCGCGCAGGTACCGAGGCAATGCGACGCGGTTGTAAAGAGGATGTCGCTCGGCGGCGATCATCGTTATCGACGCGTCCGCGTCCATCTTGCGAAGCTCCTCGGCGCAGGTCTGCCCGGCGATACCATTGCCGATGATGACGTAACGCCGGCTCACCTAAAGCAGTAGTCCGTAGATGTAGCTGGTGTCCTCGTCATTCGCGAGATCGTATCCGGAAGCGGTCAGGTCCAAGGCGGCAGGGTGGTCGCGCGGCAGCGAGATGGTGACGTGGTCGAGGCCATCAGCGTCGGCCTCAAAACGCAGAGCCATGAGCAGCTCGCGCAGCGCGCCACCGCGTCCGGCGACGAAGTCCACCGCGAGGTTTTCACCCCAGGGCTCTCTCAGCCCGACCAGGGCTCGGCCACCGGGGCCGACCCTGAGCATGCCGATCTTCGCCTTTCGCTCGAGCTCACCCGCGTCGAGGTCGAACGCCCCGTTGAAGTCGGTCGTGACGCCGTTGTAGAGCTCGATGCCCGGACTCGTCTCCACGGCCGGCCAGAGATTTCGCGCCTCGGCTGGATCCGGCATCCGCGCCGGCTCGCCACCCTCGACGCGCTTCCCACGCCACCAGCGCGCATCCACCAGGCGGCGGAAGCCCACTGACTCGAACAGGGTGGCGGCACCCGGGTTTCCGGTCGCGAGGCGCATCTCGCGGAAGCCCTGCTCCTTCGCCTCGGCGATGGCAGACTCGAGCATCTCGCGCGCGATCCCCTGCCGGCGGTGGGTACTCGCGACGCGAAGGCCTTCGTACCAGACGAGACCTGGCGCGTAAGGACGTAGGCGCTGCAAGCCGACCACCACGCCGTCCACCTCGGCCGCCTGGAAAGCCGCACCCGCGTCCTCGAGCCACTCGTCGAAGACACGCGGGATGTAGTCGTGCCCGTCCCAGATGTCGCGAGAGATCTCCATCACGCGCTCGCGATCCGCCGGCCTCATCGGCCGCAGCGTCAGTCCTTTGCCAGTGGTCGCCAATGTGCAACTCCTGACAGAACGGTGCCGCCCTTGTAAACGACCTCCTCGCCTTCGGTCGTCAGCATCGCTTCGAGCGCCGTCCGCACCTGAGCCTCGCTCAACTCGTCACCCACCAGCGCGAGCACGTCGACCAGAGCCTCGCCGAAGTCCGCGTACCTGGCGACGCTTGTGTAGCGAATAAAGGTGACGTCCGGCGCGATGCCCATCTGCATCAGCAACATGAACAGGTCGCTGAAGCGAGGCATTCGCGGGCCGGAGTCACCGAGGAGCTGCCTGCGTACCGCCGCCGCGGGGTGCGGCAGCTCGCTCTCGCGCAGCATGACGAAGACGCGCTCGCGCGCGGACCGGTCGAGCTTTTGGAGGAAAGGAACCGGCTCCGCGACGCCATAAAGGACGTGGTTGCAGATGACCAGGTCCGCGGGTGCCACCTCGGCGTCTTCCCACGAGCTGGCGACGACGGTCATGTTGTCTTTCGGCGCGATCTGGGCCCTCATTCCTTCGGAAGGCTCGACGGCAGTCACCCACTCGACCCGTTGCGACAGCGGCACCGCGTGGCGGCCGGTCCCTGCGCCGGCGTCGATGAGCGTCTTGCGGGGACCGAGGTACGGCTCCATGACGGTCAGGAAATCGTCACTGCGCGCCTGCACTGAGCGGGCGTAGCTCGCCGCCCGGCGGTCCCAGTAGCCGGGGATCGGGTGCGTGCCGGCAAGGGTCGCCCGCTCGTGCACGATGTTTTTCCAGTTCGCCTCCCAGTCCACGATCACGATCGAGGCTACCGTATCTCCCGAATTCACCCCAAATCTCCCGAATACAACCCAAGCCGTCGGCGATTCGCAGTCGGTTCTAAACAAGGCTGGGGACAAAGGGTGGACAACTCCGGGGTCGCGGCCAAACATCCTGGGGTTGCGCTTTCCGGAGCCACCAGATGTAGGACTATAGGCGCCGATGGCCGGCACCGAGTTCACCAGCGCGGAGTCAGCCGTCCTCGCGCGCTACTTCACCAACATGGACCGGCCGGTGTTTGCGCTCCGGAACCTGCCCGAGGTCGTCAAGGGCGCTCTCTTCTCGCGCTATTCCCGGACCGAGAAGAGCCTGCGGCGCGTGCTGCTGGACGAGTTCATCAACGAGCCTGACTCGGGGTTTGGAGAGCTCACCGGAAGCCCAAAGAACGCTGACGACATGGTCGCTGTCCGCCGCGCCGAGGAGTTTTACGAACGCGTCCTTGTCGGCTATGGGGACGACTCGGTGGCTGAGCTGGCCGGCGCGCACGTCGCGGTCGAGCGAACCTCGATCCTCGCCGCCAAAGCTCTGGAGGACAGCCGGATCGGCATCTCCCCCCTCGAGAAGTCGACGCGCTACGTCAGGTTTGACAGGCCGGGTCCCGACGGCCGCTACCTGTTCTATCGCGGTCCCGAGCTGGCTCACCCGGAGTACGAGCCCGCCGCCGACGCGCTTTTCACGGCCTACAGCGGCCTGGTCGAGCCGGTCACCGAGGCCATCCGAAACCGCTTCCCGCTCGAACCCGGTGAGACCGACCGCGCGTGGAAGTCCGCGACAAGGGCCAAGGCCCTCGACCTGCTGCGCGGGCTGCTGCCGGCCGGCTCGCTGACCAACCTCGGTCTTTTCGGCAACGGCCGCGCGTTCGAGTATCTGATCACCAAGATGGCCGCCCACGAGCTGCCCGAGTGCCGCCAGGTGGCCACCGACCTGCACCGTGAGCTCGCCCTGGTCATACCCGCCTTCGTGAAGCGAGCCCTGGACGAGCGGTACGGCCGCCCCTCGGCTGAGCGCATGGCAAGGGTCCGGAAGGATACGGCGAGCCTTGCTCCTCACGGCAAGGTGCAAATACCCGACGGGCCGAGCGTCAGGCTTGTCGAATACGACCAGGACGCCGAGCGCAAGGTGGTCGCCGCTGCTGTCTTCTCGCATTCCAATACAGGCCTCGACCTCGAGACCGTGGATCACGCCCGGGTCCTCGAGGCTCTGCTGGGCGATCGCGCCAACCGCCGTCACCGCGTGCCGCGCGCGCTCGAGCACGCCCAGTACACGTTCGAGATCGTCGCCAACTTCGGCGCGTACCGCGACCTGCACCGCCACCGCATGCTCACGCAGGACCGCCAGGTGCTGGGCACGAGCCTCGGCTACGACCTCCCGCCAGGAATTGGCGACCTCGGCCTGGGCGGGCGTTTTGCCGCCGCGGTGGAAGCCGCCGCCGCCGTCCACGCGAGGCTGGAGGGCGATGCCGGGCCGGCGCTGGCCCAGTACATAGTCCCGCTGGCGTTTCGCGTCCGCTGGTACTTCCGGGTGAACCTCCGCGAGGTCTACCACCTGTGTGAGCTCAGGACCACGCCGCAGGGTCACCCGGACTATCGGTGGGTCGCGCAGGAGATGTTCCGCCGCGTCGCCGAGGTCCACCCCCGGTTGGCCGGCTACGCGCGGTTCGTCGATCTCGGGCCCGGCGACGAGCTGGAACGCCGGCAGTCGGAACGCCGGCTGGATGAGAAGTTAGGCGCGCTCGACCATCGCGTGCAGTAGCATCACTACCCACATGTCGACACGAGAGGAAGGGGTGATGGTTTTGGACGATTTGTTGCTGGCGCGAGGACCGGAAAGGCGCGGCGAGAGCGACCGCCGGGCATGGGTGGAACGAAGGTATGCGGAGAGGCGCGACCCCGTGCGGGCCGCCGCCGGCCGCCGGGGAGTCTTTCCCTTCGATCGCCGGATCGCCGAGCGGCGCATGCTCGAGCGCCGCGAAAACTGGCCTGCCGACCCGGCTCTCTAGCGCCCGTCCGGCGCTGATCGTTCACGGAGGCGCTGGACCCGTTCCCGAAAACGAACGCGCGCTCCGGCAGGCGGCAGTGGAGCGAGCTCGCGACGCCGGTTGGTCCGAGATCGGTCGCGGCGCGCTTGGCGCGGCGATCGCCGCCGTTCGCCTGATGGAGGATGAGCCGCTCCTCAATGCAGGAATCGGCGCGTGCCTCAACGCGGACGGCGTGGTCGAGCTCGACGCGGGAGTGATGGAGGGCGCGGAGCTTCGCGCCGGCGGGGTCGCCGGGCTGAAGGACGTGCGCCATCCGATCGACCTGGCGCTCGAGGTCATGCGCGACGGCCGGCACGTCCTGCTGGCCGGTGACGGAGCATCACGCTTCGCCCGCGAGCATGGCGTCGAGATGTGCGACCCCTCGACCTTCATAACGGACCGCAAGCGGCAGCAGCTCCTGCAAGGAGCGGACACGGTGGGGGCGGTAGCCCGAGACTCCGACGGGCACCTCGCTGTCGCGGTTTCCACCGGGGGCATCAACGGCAAGCTTCCCGGGCGCATCGGCGACTCGCCGATTCCGGGCGCCGGGATCTACGCCGACGACCTCTTCGGCGCCGTGTGCGGCACAGGCAAGGGTGAAGCCTTCATCCGCCTTGGGTTGGCGAGGCTGATGGTGGTCGAGCTGCAGCACGGCATGAGCGCGGCGGTGGTCGCCCGCGGTGCGGTGGCGCTGCTCGGCAAGGCGCTCAAAGCGTCAGGCGGGGTGATAGTGCTCGGCCGCGAAGGGGCGCCGGAAGCCGCTTTCAATACCGCGGCGATGCCCTTCGCAGTAGCAACCTGATGGGCGATTCCGCCAACACTGGGGAGCTCGTCGCGCTCGCGCTCGAGCGTGCCGGCGTCAGTCATCTCTTCACGCTGAACGGAGCCCACATCTGGCCGATTCTGACCGGCGCGACGGAGCACGGCATCCGAATCATCGACACGCGACACGAGCAGTCCGCCGCGTTCGCGGCCGAGGGATGGGCCAAGGTGACTCGACAGGTCGGAGTTGCCGCCGTCACCGCCGGGCCAGGCGTGACCAACGCCGCCTCGGCCCTCGCCCAGGCGCAGGCGGCAGACAGCCCGATGTTCGTCATCGGCGGGCGCGCTCCCGTCGCCAGGTGGGGCATGGGCTCGCTTCAGGAGATGGACCACGTCGCGTTCGTCCAGACCCTCACCAAGAAGGCGACCACTCTCCAATCAGCGGAAGAGGCATACAGCCTGGCCGCGGAATCGATGCGCACGGCGCTCAGCCGGCGTACCGGACCGGTCTTCATGGACATCCCGGTGGACACGTTCATGCTCGGGGCCGCTGACGTGCCCGAGGCCACCGAACATCTGACGCCAGACCTGGGGCCCGGGCCGGACCCAGACCTCGTCGAACGCGCCGCAATGCTCATCCGCGAGGCGCAGCGTCCTTCGGTGATTGCGGGCGGCAGCGTGTGGTGGTCACACGCCGAAGCTGAGCTCAAGGAGCTTGTCGAGGCGGCCCACCTTCCCCTTTCCGTCAACGGCATGGCGCGCGGCACGCTGCCGCCAGGCCATCCGATGTTCTTCTCGCGTGCTCGCAGCACTGCCCTGGGCGAGGCCGACGTCATCCTCGTCATCGGCGTTCCGCTGGACTTCCGGCTCAACTGGGGCCAGCCGCCGGTCTTTCCGGAAGACGCGCGCCTGATCTTCATCGACGTGGACGGCCACCGCAAGCACCGGACTCCGGATGTGGCGATGTACGGGGACATGAAGGCCGCGCTTACGGCGCTGGCTCACGCGGTCGGCGGCACCAAGGAGCGCACCTCGTGGCTGGAAAAGCTTCGCGAGACCGACATGGCATCTCGCGTTCGCGATGAGGCGATGACCAGCTCCGACTCCTCGCCGGTGCATCCGGCGCGCCTGATCGCCGAGGTGGACCGGTTTTGCGACCCCGACGCGATCCTGGTTGGCGACGGCGGCGACTTCGTCTCCTTCGCGGGCCGCTTGATCGAGCGTCAGAAGCCCGGCCTCTGGATCGACCCAGGTCCCTTTGGATGCCTCGGCTCGGGGCCGGGTTACGCGATGGCCGCCAAGCTGGCCCATCCCGACCGGCAAGTGGTGCTGCTGGCGGGCGACGGGGCGTTCGGCTTCTCGGCGATGGAGTTCGACACCATGGTCCGGCACCGCATCCCGGTCGTCTGCGTCGTCGGCAATAACGGCATCTGGGCGCTGGAGAAGCACCCGATGCTCAGCATGCTGGGAGTAAGCGTCGCCGCGGACCTGGGTCAGAAGACCAGGTACGACAAGGTGGTCGAATCGCTCGGAGGCCACGGCGAGCTCGTGGATAGGCCGGACCAGATCCGGCCGGCCCTCGAGCGGGCGTTCGCCTCGGGGCTGCCGGCCTGCATCAACGTAATGTGTGATCCGGACGCCGAATATCCGCGATCATCAGTGCTGATGTGAGCGCGCTCCAGCTCAAGCCCGCAGTTGAGGCACAGGGGGGGCGACAGGAGGGCTTTGCCCGACTGTCGCATCTGGGGGGACGTCCCCCAAGAATTCAAGGGGCAACGTGAGCAGCATTTTGCTCAAGCCCACCGTCGAAGCAGACGAATGGAGAACTGCCCAGTCGCAGTTCGACACCGCGGCGGAGATCATCAACCTCGAACCGTGGCTGCGCGAAGTCCTGCGCGACGTGCAGCGCGAGTTCACGTGCACCTTCCCCGTGAAGATGGACAGCGGCCACCTCCGAGTCTTTACCGGCTACCGCGTGCAGCACAACATCAACCGCGGGCCGGCGAAGGGCGGCATCCGGTACCACCCCGACGTCTCGCTGAACGAGGTCAAGGCGCTGGCCATGTGGATGACGTGGAAATGCGCAGTCGTCAACATCCCGTTCGGCGGCGCCAAGGGCGGCATCATAGTCAACCCAAAGGAGCTCTCGCTCAACGAGCTCGAGCACATGACGCGCCGGTTCGCGACCGAGATCTCGATCCTCATCGGTGCGGACCGCGACATCCCCGCGCCTGACGTCAACACCGACGGCCAGACGATGGCGTGGATCATGGACACGCTGTCGATGCATCTGGGTTACTCGGTGCCCGCATCGGTGACCGGCAAGCCGATAGAGGTCGGTGGATCGCTGGGCCGCATCGAGGCCACCGGCCGCGGCGTGACGATCTGTGCGATGGCGGCCCTGGAGCACCTGAATCGGCTTCCTCATCAGACGAAGGTCGCGGTGCAGGGCTTCGGCAACGTCGGCAGCATCAGCGCGAAGCTGCTCGAAGAGTCGGGCTGCACAGTCGTCGCGGTGTCAGAGGACTACGGCGGCATCTACAACCCGCTCGGCCTTTCGATCAAGCGCGTGCTCGAATATCGCGCGCGCGAAAAAACATTGAAAGGTTTCCCCGGCGCGCAGGATATCGGCAACCAGGAGGTCCTGACCGTCGACTGCGACCTGCTCGTGCCGGCTGCGATCGGCAACCAGCTCACTTCACGCAATGCGCGCGACGTGAAGGCGAAGCTGATCGTCGAGGGCGCGAACGGTCCCACGACTCCCGAGGCGGACGCCATCTTCCGCGAGCGCGACATCTTTGTCGTGCCTGACATCCTTGCGAATGCAGGTGGTGTCACCGTTTCTTATTTTGAGTGGGTGCAGGACCTGCAGTCGTTCTTCTGGTCCGAGCACGAGGTCAACCAGAAATTGAAGGCGATCCTCTCGAGGGCGTTCGCCGAAGTGCTGAAGACCAAGCTCGAGAAAAAGCTGGACATGCGTATGGCGGCTTACTGCCGGGCCGTGGCACGCGTCGCCGGCGCGACGAGGGAGCGCGGACTCTACCCCTGAGGCGAGCGTTGAACGCGGGAGTTCGCCTAGATCTCCCTCGTCCTGAAACTGAAGATGCTGAGCGCGAGCATCAGCGCGAACCACACCACGACCCACGCCAGAAAAGCTGTCGGTGGCGGGTCGACGGCGACAAACGGGTTGGCGCGGGCAATTGTCCCAGCAGCTTTCAGTGAAGCCAAGAATGCGTCCGGCTCCATCGCGTACATCGCTCCCCGCCACAGCCCGTCGGTCGGCAGCAGCATGTGGCTGAACACCCCGATATTGGCCACCGCCTGGTTCTGCAGCCCGGTGCCGATGTCTCCAACGACGCCTCCGATCCATCCCATCAGCCACGCAACCAGCGCGATCACACCGCCCGTGATGCCAGAAAGCCGCGTCGACAGGAGCAGGCCGAGAGACAGAAGCGCGAGTCCTTCCATGCCCACGTACACAACCAGCTGCATGGGGTGGGGAGGCAGGTAGCCGGTCGCCCAGTCGACCGCGGCGAGCTCGAAGGCCGCGGAGCCGGCAGCGTAGATCGCGATGAGCACCGCAAGCCCGAGCCACTTTCCGATCACGACCTCGCTCCGGCGCACCGGGCGGGCGAGCATGGAAAGGAGAAGGCCGCTCTCGACCTCGCTCGAGATCAGCGGGCCGGCTACCACCGCCGCGCTGAGCGCCAGCACGCCGCTGTACATGAAGGTGACGCCGATCAAGAGCTGCGAGGTGATCAGCGCGACCTGGGCCGGCGGAAGTGTCGCGCCGCTGCTGCCGGTGACTGTCGTGATCTTGTTGAAGCCCCACGCGGAGAAGCCGACGACGATCAGGGTGAGGATGACCAGCGCCAGCAGCAGCCTGCGCCGGGACGCCTCCTGCACGGTGAGCCGGGCGATGACGAGGATCGGGGGCACTATTTTTCCTCTGCCTCCAGCAATTGGAGGAAGCGGTCTTCCAGCGTCTGGTGGCGTGGCGCCACCTCATACACGCGACCACCCAGCGCGACGATCGCCGCCACCAGGTCGGGCACTCGCTCCGGCTTGAGGTTCGTGAAGGTGACCCGGTCGCCTTCGTCGTCGATGTTGCCGTAGCTCGCGAGCTTGCCTTTCTCCGCGTCGCCGAGACCGGTCACCCGCACCTTGACCGCCGTCCCGCTCAGCAGGTCGTCCATGGTGCCCGATGCGATGACGCGTCCGTGGTCGACAACCGCCACGCGGTCGCATACCTGCTCCACCTCACTCAGGAGATGCGAGTTGAGAAACACCGCGGTGCCCCGAGAAGCAAGGCCGCGAATTACCTCGCGCACGTCATGGCGGCCGACAGGGTCGAGGGCTGAGGTCGGCTCGTCGAGGAAGACGAGCTCGGGCTCGCCCAGCAGCGCCGCGGCCAGGCCGAGTCTCTGCTGCATTCCTTTCGAGAACGTGCTCACGCGATCCGTGGCGCGATCGGTCAGCCCGACAGTGTCGAGGGCCGTGGTGATCTCGTCGTTCCAGCTCGAACGAGGCAGCGGCGCGAGCTCGCAGTGGAGGGCGAGCACCTCTCGTGCGGAAAGCCAGCCCTGGTAGCGGAAGAGCTCAGGTAGGTAGCCGATATGGCGCCGGGTCCTCAGGTCGCCGATCGGGCGGCCGAGAAGCCACGCCTCGCCCGAAGTGGGCCTGAGGAGCCCGAGCAGCAACTTCACCGAGGTGGTTTTGCCAGCCCCGTTTGGTCCGAGGAACCCGAACACCTCACCACGAGGCACGGTCATCGACAGACCCGAGAGGGCGACTGTCCTGCCGAATTTCTTCGACAGGTTGACGGTCTGGATCGCGGGAGAACCGGGGGCCGCCCCTTGCGAGGCGGCCCCTACGGCTTGTTCTTTTACATCAGCCACTGTCAGCAGGCTATAACGCCTGCTCAGGTCAGATGGTTAGCGATGTCGAGCGCGTCCGAAAGTTTGAGCGTGCCGGCGACCGCGTAGACGGCGCCGCCCTTCACCCAGATCACGCCTGCTCCGACGCCGGTGTTGTCACCGACCGCCACGCCGGCGACGCCCTGCACGGTGACCTTGGAGGAGGTCGCGTACTCGACCGGCACCGGGACCGGAAGCGTCGTGCCATTGGGATCGAGCGCCTTGATGGCCTTCGTGAGCTCCGGCGAGATGCCCGGCACCGAGAGCAGGTAGTCCTGGAGCTGCTTCACCGAGACCTGAGTTGACGAAGCGACGGGCGCTGTCGACTTGACGATGAACAGCTGTGGCACGCCGGCCTGCGTCGGGTCAGAGCCCGCCTTGGGTGCAGTAATGTTGCCGTAGACCTCCGCCACCGCGGGGCCGACGGTCACCGTCATCTGCGCGCCTTCCATTCCGGCCGGCAGAGCCGGCAGGTTCTTGCCGGTGCCAGATGCGGCGGAGGCCGCCTTGTCCTTGCTGAAAGTGAACACCGCGACCGCTTTCGCCGTCGCCGCGTAGGTCACGGTCGATGAGACGCCGGCCGGCAGCTTGGCCACCTTCGGCGGAGTCAGACCTGAGATTGTCTTAGCCTCGTCGGCGCTCGTGACGATCTGGAGATTCGGCTTGGTCGTCCAGGTCAGAGACCCGTATGCGCTCAACTGGGTCAGCGCCTGCATGTCGGCGACCGTGATGGGTACGGGCTCGACAGTGGTCGGGCTGAAGAAGGTCCCGCCCTGTGCGATCGCGGTCACGATCAGGCCCGCCAGTGCGATGGTCGCCGCGAAGGCGAGCACCATCGGCCGCGAACCAGGCTGCATGACAGGCAGCCGGAAGCCAAACCTCGGCGCAGCCGGCGCCGATCGCACCCGATTGAATGCGGCGGCGATGTCAACCTTGAGCTCTGGCACTGCCATCAGACTCGTGATCGTGCGAGCGTCGCGGGCGACGGTCTCGTACCGGGCCTTGCACTCGGCGCACGTTTCGAGGTGGCGCGCGTCGGCGCGTGTGTGAGCGTCCGGATCGTCAACCATCCGGCGCAGAGTTCCTTCAGATAGATGTGCCACGATCGACCTCCTTTCGCAACGCGGCTTCCGCGCGCCTTAACAGTGTTCCGACCTGACCGATTCCGACGCCGAGCGCCTGGGCGACCTCCGCATAGCTGAGTCCACTCGCGCGGAGCACGAGCACCGCGGCGGGCCTGGGTGCGAGCCGGGCCAGGGCCCGCCGCACCTGGCGGCGGTCCTCGTTCACCTCGAAATGCTTTTGCGGATCGGCGGTGCTATCCGCTTCGTCCATTTCATCAATTGCCTGTGCCAGCTCGCGACGCTGACGGCGCCGGGCGCCGCGCAGCCTGTTCAGCGCAGCGTGAGCCGCAGCGCGGTGCAGCCATGCCGGCGCGTACTGCGCGCTGGCCGAGTGCAGGCGGTGAAAGTCGATGAAGACCTCTTGGGCCACGTCCTCGGCCTCGTGCGGGTCGGCCAGCACACGGTTCGCGATCCCCGCCACCCGAGCGTATTCGGCTGTGAAGAGGGCTTCGAACGACTCTTCGTCAGAACGAACAGTTGCCACGGCTCTCACTCCGAGGTTCATACCCACTACCAGACAAGCACCGCGGGCGGCCGGTTTGTGACAGGTTCAGGCTGGCTCTTTTCGTCGCCCGATGAGATGCAAGCTCGCCTCGCGCAGGAAGGGCCCGCCCCAGATTCCGATCGACAGCCCGGCGCCGAAGATCACCACCGCGTCGATGCTCCAGCGCCCCGGCCCCGTCCAGTAGACGTCCTGGATGGTGAGCCACAGGGCGAACTCATCGAGCGTCAACGCCGCGCCAACTCCGTACGCGACCGCGGTGAGGCTCGCGAGCCAGTTGGAGGCGGTGCCTTCCTCGATCAGCCAGACGTAGCCGACCAGCAGCAGAAGGAGGATGCCCCAAACGAGGTGATGGATGTGAAGTCCGCCGCTGGAGACGTTGTGAAACGGCCCGACCCCCGCGCGGATGAGATGGGTGATGCCGCGCACGATCCCAAACGTGAGAAGAAATCCGAGCGAGGCAAGGAAGAGCCGCTCTCTTCGCTCGTTGCGGAAATGAAATCGATAGATCCGCTTGAGTGTGTTCAGCCGGCCAATGATCTCCTGTGTCGCGCGCTTCGAGACAGCTCGTCTTCGAGGATCGCGAAGTCGGTACGAGGCAGTGCGTGGATGTGGCCCTGGAAGGCGAGTGTCCAGTGTTCGGGCGGCCACTTCCGCACGTAGTCGAGTCGGTACGCCAGCTCCTTGGCCGGAATCCAGTCGGCCTGTTCGAGAATGACGTCCGGCCTGATGTGCACGCGCCACGGGTAGTCCTCGTCGCGCCGCGCCGACCGCCAGATCGGAGTGTGGTCCTCATACATCGGCGAGGTCACGGTGACACTGGCCGCGAACGCCATCCGGCCGGTTACGTAGTAGAGCATCCGATCGCCGACGCGCATGGTCTCGACGCGCCTCCGGTGGCGGCTCTTCAGGCCCTGGATCGAGAAGCCCTGCTCGCGGGTCTTGCGGAAGTTGTCGGGCGAGCTGACGATCATCCAGAACTGGGAGGCGCGACCCTCGGATCGCCCTGATTTCCGCTTACGCCGCGAGCGGCCCGACTTGGCGGGACGATCAGCCGGCGGGGCGCTTACCTCGGGCGTGTCGGACACGACGCAATTGTGGCCCTACTCAATGATTGGGCGGGTGGGGCGCGGCGGACCGAGGTCCTGGGGTTCGGGAAGCAGGGCGATCAGGTTGCGGACCTGGGCGATGTGGGAAATCTCGTGGCGCGCGACCATTCGGCACACGTCCAGGAGCGTGATCTCGCCGCCGCGCGGTTCTCGAAGCCTGCGGTCCCACTCGGTCTTGCCCCAGCCGTGCATGAGATCCACGGTTCTGCGGCGGATGCGGGCGAAGTCCTCGATGGCCTCCTGGAGCGGACGCCCGAGCTCCTCGTCCTCCTGCGCGGGGTCGATCGTGGCCCGGACATCGGCTGTGGCGAGGCCGTCGAGATGGGCATGCCTCAGCAGAGCGTCCACCTTCGACCCCGAGTCGAGCAGGTGGCCGATCAGCCCGCCCAGCGTCGGAAAGGCGGGCCCGTGGCGATACCGCAATCGGTTCTCGTCCAGTCCATACACGAGGTCGCTGATCCGCTCCGGCACCGAGCCCATGAGAAGGACGACGTCGGCCGGCGACATCTCCTCCTGCAGGTCCACTTGACCACGATTGCATACTTGAAGGAGATGGCGGTTCAGGTTGCGTGTGACAAATGCGGCAAGGAGCTGGTTCCGAACGCCGCCTACTGCGAGAACTGCGGCGAGCGCACGCGGCGAGCGCGCAGGCTGGTCCGGATCGCCCTCCGGGTCGAGATCCTGTTCTTCCTGATGGTGGTCGGGGTGGTGGTCGGGTTCACCTGGATCTACTCCGTCCAGCGCTGAGGCAGTTCCCCATTCGTGCGCGAATGGGGCATCGCAGGCCATTGGAAATCCCCAAAAACCCCCACATATCGTGATCAGCCAGTCACCACCGCTGCCGTGAACCGCTCGGACAACTTGCGCAGCCGCGCCACCAGCTCGGGCGGCTGGGTCACGGTGAAATCGGCGTCCATCATGCCCAGGTAGAGCGCAAGCATCTCGATAGTGTTCGCGCTCGCGTGGACCACGCACGAGTTGTCGTCGACCGGCTCGACGACGATTCCTCGCGGCACCCGCTCGGTGATGACCGCCGCCGAAGCGTGCACCACCACTCGAGCGCTGTGCGTCATCGGTACTGAGCGCACGTTTCGCTTCACGTACTCCCCGATGTCTTCGGCGGGCGGCTCGCGCGGCGTGAAGCGGGGCCCGTTCGGGCTGCGAAGCTGCAGGCGGTCGACGCGGAACGTGCGCCAGGCGCGCCGGTCTCTGTCCCAGGCCACCAGGTACCACCGTCGACCCAGGTGGACCATGCGGTAGGGCTCGACCGAACGCGTGCTTTCGGTTCCGTCGTACTTGCGATAGTCGATACGCAGCACTTCGGCGTCGCGACACGCCGCCGCGATCGTGGACAGAAGCTGTGGCTCGACGGTCGGCCCCCCTGAAAAGGTGACCGGGACCGTGTAAGCCTGCAGCGCGTTGACCCTGCGGCGCAGCCGCGTGGGGAGGACCTGCTCGAGCTTCACCAGCGCACGGACTGACGTCTCCTCGATTCCCGCCACCCCGCCCCCTGTCGATGACCGCAGCGCCACCGCGACGGCTACCGCCTCATCGTCGTCGAGCAGAAGAGGCGGCAGCGCCGCCCCGGCGCCGAGCCGGTAGCCGCCTGCCACGCCCGGTGCCGCACCGACCGGATAGCCCAGCGTGCGCAGGCGAACCATGTCGTTGCGGATCGTCCGCGTGCTCACCTCCAGACGCTCCGCCAGGTCGGCGCCAGACCAGTCTCGACGCGACTCGAGAAGGGTCAAAACCCGCAGCAACCGCTCGGAGGTGCTCAGCATGTTCGGTTTCGAGATTGAATCCTATTTAGGAAGCTGCCGTTCCGCAATAGCCAATAGCTTGAGTCATGCAAAGCAAGCCTCATGCAAGGAGAAAAGAAATGACCCAAGGTGCGTCCCGTTCCCAGGTGATTCTCGCCACGCTGGGCGTGGCCATGGCGCTGCTGCTGGCGGCGCTCGACCAGACCGTGGTGGGGGTCGCGATGCCCCGAATCGTGTCCGACCTGCACGGCATCGAGCTCTACGCGTGGGTCACGACGGCCTACCTGATCACGTCAACCGCGCTGGTGCCGGTGGCCGGCAAGCTTGGTGACATGTTCGGCCGGAAGCCTTTCATGCTCGCCGGCATGGTCGGGTTCATCGCCGCTTCCGCGCTTTGCGGCCTATCTCAAAACATGATCGAGCTGGTGATGTTCCGCGGCCTCCAGGGAGTCTTCGGCGGCGTGCTGTTCGCCTCCACGTTCGCTGTCATGACCGACCTCTTTCCACCGGAGCAGCGAGCGCGCATGAGCGGAGTGTTCGGCGCCATCTTCGGTCTCTCCTCGGTCATCGGACCGTCGCTGGGTGGATTCCTGACCGATGGGCCCGGGTGGCGCTCGGTCTTCTACATCAACATCCCGCTTGGTGTGGTCGCGACGATCCTGGTCGCGACACAGCTCCCGCGCGTGCGCTCGCAAGCCAGGCTTAGGGACATCGACTTTGCCGGCACGGCGCTTCTGCTCGCCGGTCTCACACCGCTGCTGATCTCGCTTTCGATGCTGCGTGACCACTCCTGGCTTTCGATTCAGGTGCTGGGGTTGATGGGCCTGGCGGGAGTTCTCCTCGTGGCCTTCTTCATCGTCGAGCGCCGAGTCGAGCACCCGATAGTGCCGTTTGGACTCTTCCGGCTCAACGTCTTCGCCGTGCCGGCGCTGATCGCCTTCTTCAGCGCGATCGGAATGTTCGGCGCGATCGTCTTCGTTCCCCTGGTCTATCAAGGGGTGCTCGGAGTGAGCGCGTCCAACTCCGGTCAGCTGCTGACGCCGATGCAGGTTGCGGTCGTGATCACCGCGACCGCGACAGGTGTTCTCCTGGCTCGCGTTCCGCGCTACAGGTTCGTCGGCACCGCGGCCCTGGGGGCGATGATCCTGGGTCTGGTCTTGCTAGCTCAGGTCGGCCCACACACGAGTCCGTGGGAGGTGACTCGCGACATCGTCATCATCGGCGCCGGGCTGGGGGTGACGTTCCCGCTCACGCTCGTCGTGGTCCAGGCCGGCCTGCCTCACCAGCTGGTCGGTGTGGCCACAAGTCAAATCACGTTCTGGCGAAGCCTCGGCGGCACTATCGGCACAGCGGTGCTCGGCGCGATCCTCACCAACCATTTGCCGAGCCACCCCAGCCGTCTCGCCCTGGCCGGCACCCTGCACGATCTGTTCTTAATCGCCGCGCTGGTCGCGGTTGTGTCCCTGGTCGTCAGCGTGTTCCTGCGCGAGGTCCCGCTGACACAAGAATCGCAAACTATCCCCGAGGCAGTTGAAGTCGCAGCCTGACGACGACGACGTGAACACGGGGCGGCCCGATGGCCGCCCCGCCGATTACTGCGTTGGTGGACTCAAGGGCACGCTTGGTGCCAGGCGTGTCAAATCAATTGGTTGAGAGGCTCGTTTGGCGCCAAGCGGGTCAAATTCCGGCGGTGAAAGCGGCTCAGCGCCGGTAGATCGCTCTCCCGTCCACTTCGTCTTTGTTCAGCCGCTTGTTCAGGTGCAGGCCTTCGAGCAGGAACTCGATCACCGACGCCCGCACCTCGGGCCGGTCTGGCAGGCCCAGCTTCTTCAGCGCAATGCTCAGGTCGGCTAGATCGCCGAATGCCCGCGCGTAGGTTCGCGCGGGGATTCCTTCCCCCACCTCGAGCATGCTGCCCTCTTCGAACTTCGCTACGACTCCATCGAATTGCGCGGCCGAGAAGTGCCGGCTGAACACCGCGCTCACCGCGCCGCGCTCCAGGCGCGACAGCACCTGCTCCTCTTTCCCTTCATCCAGCGCCTCGATCTCCACGCGTCCCGCGGTGGACGAGGCGAGAAACGCGAGGTCTGTGATCCGAGGCACCGCGAGCGTCTCGCCGAGACGAGCCGCGCGGCGGATCGCGTTGCTCGCGATGTTCTCGTAGTTCGCGATCGACATGCGCACCGACACGCCCGACGACTGAGAGATGTGCGGGCTGCGGCGGGCGAGGTGCGTGAGCTCCGCGACGATCTCTTTCATAAATGTAGGAAAGATCAGCTCGAAGTCCTCGGGGATCGGGTTCTTCTCCGCCTCCATGATCTGCATCTCTTCGCCGGTGCTCAGCGGGTAATGCGTGCGCACCTGCGACCCGAAACGGTCCTTGAGCGGCGTGATGATGCGACCACGCGACGTGTAGTCCTCGGGGTTCGCGCTCGCGATCACGAACAGGTCTAGCGGCAGCCTCACGCGGTAGCCGCGGATCTGCACGTCCTTCTCTTCCATGATGTTGAGCAGTCCCACCTGAATGCGCTCCGCGAGGTCGGGCAGCTCGTTGATGCCGAAGATCCCGCGATTCGTTCGCGGCAGCAGACCGTAGTGGATCGTCAGCTCGTCGGCGAGATAACGTCCCTCGGCCACCTTGATCGGGTCCACCTCACCGATGAGGTCGGCGATCGAGATGTCGGGCGTGGCGAGCTTCTCGCCATAACGCGTATCTCTGTCGATCCACACGACCTCGACGTTCTCCTCTCCCTTCGCGATGAGGTCGAGACATCGACGGCAGATCGGCGCATACGGGTGGTCGTTGATCTCGCAGCCCGCGATGGCAGGCACCTGCGGATCGAGCAGCGTGACCAGCGAGCGCATGATCCGGCTCTTCGCCTGGCCGCGCTCGCCGAGGAGGATCACGTCATGGCCGGAGATGATCGCGTTGGCCAGCTGCGGCAGCACCGTGTCGTCGTAGCCCACGATGCCCTCGAGCAGCGGCTCGCCGGAGCGAAGGCGGGTCAGTAGGTTGCGCCTCATTTCCTGCTTGACGGTCTCGCGCTTGTGTCCGCTAGCGCGGAGCTCGCCGATGGTCTGGGGCCGGCCTGGGGTCACCCAAGCACTATAGCCAAGGCGCTGCGGCTCCTTGTTGGGGTTTGCTAACAAAAATCGCTGATCCCGGTAAGCAATTGCTGAACGCCAGATCGCGTCGCGCACGCCGTTAAACTGACCGCCGATTGACTCAATCGATACAGGACCGCTACGAAGACGCACACGACGAAGGCCGGCCTCTTCTGGGCGGTCATCGCGGAAATCCGGCCGAGCACCCTGAGAACACGATGCGATCGTTCCGGTCCGCCATCGCGGCGGGGTGCGATCTGATCGAATGCGACGTCCATCTTTCGTCGGACGGCCGTCTTGTCGTGATCCACGATCACACGCTGGAGCGCACCACCAACGGCACAGGGTTGGTGCGCGACCACACCGCCGCCGAGCTCCGCCGCCTGGACGCCGGTCATGGAGAGAGGATCCCGCTGCTCCAAGAAGTCGTCGAGCTTGCGCTTGGCAAGGTTGGCCTGGTGATCGAGATCAAGCAGATCCCCATCCAGTACCCGGGCCTCGAGGACAAGCTCGTGAACATGCTGCGGCAGCTGGGCGCTGTTCCGGAATGCGCGGTGATCTCGTTTCACCACCCTTCGATCCGGGTCCTTCGCACGATGGAGCCCAGGCTGCAGCTCGGAGTCATCGAAGGCGCCCGCCCGATCGACCCTGCCCGCATGTTGAAGGAAGCAGGCGCGGACGTCTACTCGCCGCATTGGGGCGCCATGGACCCGCAGCTGGTCAAGGAGATCCACGCCGCAGGCGGCGCCGTGGGGTGCTGGCCCGTGGACGACGCAGCCGCCGTCGCCTGGTGCAAGTACTGCCGGCCCGACTCGATCTTCTCGAACCGTCCGGTGGAGGTCGGCGCCGCCCTCCGAGCGTAGTTCTCTGTCTTCGTTACACCCGGGATGCGCCGCGCGTTGCCTCAAATACGGTGCACACACATACCATGAGCCGGCTGTGGTCGCCGACCGGCCCCAATTCGAGGATCTATACCGCGCCTACCTGGGCCGGATCTACGCCTATGTCCGGGCGCAGGTCCACAGCTCGGCGGACGCGGAGGACATCACGGCCCAGGTCTTCATGAACGCGTACCAGGCTTACGCGCGCTTCGAGGCGCGCAACACCACACCGGCCGCATGGCTCTTCCGGATCGCGCGCAACGCGACCCTCGACCACTTTCGCGCCCATGGAAGGCGCGAGCGTCTGCGCCGGACGATCGAGCACCAGCCGGTGGCCGAGGCCGATCCGGCAACCGAGGCGGAGGAGCGGATCCAGTACAAGGCGCTGCTCGAGCGCGTGGCGCAGCTGCCAGAGCGCCAGCGGGACGCGATCTCCCTGCGCCACTCGGGGCTGAGCTTCGAGGAGGTCGGCGTCCTGCTGAAATGCAGCGAAGACGCGGCCAAGATGCTCTATCACCGCGCACTGAAGGCGATGAAAGAAACGGTGGCGAAGGAGAACGTGTGAATACCCCAAAAGATCTGAAGATTTTTCGGGGGCCCCTATGAGCGAGCGCGAGGACGATCTGGAGCTGGCGGCGCTGCAGCGGCAGCTCGACGACGCCTTCGAGACCACGCGTCCGCGCGTCGGTTTCGAGGACGAGCTGTGGACGCGTATGCAGGCCCGCCGCCCGGCCGGGACGCGCCTGCGCGATGCGTGGTTGGGCCTGGTCCAGGGGATCCGAGCGGTGCCGGCGGTTCCGACCGCGGCGGTCGCCGCGCTGCTGGTCGTGATCATCGGCGCGGGCGTCGTGACGATGAGCGGCGTCGGCCGCATCCGGAGTACCACCACCAGCGCGCCGGCCAGATCGCAGTTCGCCTCCGGAGCGGACAGCGCGATCGGTCGTGGTGCTTTCGGCAAGCTGCCTGCCCCTGCCCTGAATTCCGGTTCACCCGCCAGATTGGCGGATGGAAACGCGGCGGCGCCGACGACCCAGCCAGCTGCCGCTACGCCCGGGGGCGTTTACTCCGGTCCGGTCACGCTGACGTGGACGGGGAAGCTCGAGCTCACGCTTGGCAGCGCGCCGGTCTTCCGGTACCACGAGCCTTCCACCAACACCGCCGATCAGTTCGCGACCTCACTCGGCGCGATCCTCCAAGCCCGTCCTTCCGGATACTTGGGTTCGTACGAGACGAGGGATTTCAGCCTCCGCGTTCGCGGCACAGTGCGATCGCCGGCGCGCGAGCCGACCTTCATCCTGCTTCCAATCACTTCGCTCCAGCCCACGGTCGCGGCAGGCGGCCCGGTTGATATCGCAACCGTCTTCCTTGCCGAGCACAGCCTGTTTCCGGCTTGGCCGTACACGACCGAGGTCGGGGAGATCCACGGCGGTGCGCTTGCTCAGGGCGACCAGGCGAAGGTGATGTTTCTCCACCAGTTTGCGGTCAACGGATACGGCAACGCCTACGTGATCGACGGGGCGGGAGACCGCGCCGGCCTGGAGGTCGACCTCAAGAAGGACAACACGCCGGCCGCGGCAGTCGGGCCGCTGCCCGTTGAACTCGA
The DNA here is from genome assembly GCA_035300725.1 of Candidatus Eiseniibacteriota bacterium. Taxonomy (GTDB): domain Bacteria; phylum Chloroflexota; class Dormibacteria; order Dormibacterales; family Dormibacteraceae; genus Palsa-870. Next base: position 22,521 of record DATGVE010000108.1, read on the forward strand.
GGCGGCGAGCTACCCGATCATCTCCGCCGACGAGGCGATTCGGTCCGCCCTGGCGTCGGCGCCAGTACCAGCCGCGGCGACCGACGTTCCCAACGTGGCGCTCACCGACGCCACGCTCGTCTACGCGCTGGTCGTGGCGGGCGACCACAGCTTCTACGAGCCGGCGATCCTCTTCTCGGGCAAGTTCACGGTCAACGGCACGACCTACACCAAGCGCGTGCTGGTGCCGGCGGTAGATCCGTCCCAGCGATCGTCCTAAGTTCCACCTCCCTAACAAGTCGGGAAGGGACTAGATACACTCCGGCTGAGGGTGAATGGGTAAGAAACAGATGCGGCAGGTCCGCCAGCAGGTTCGCCAGGTGCAGCCGAAGGCAGCGAAGGCCGCAACTCCCGGCCAGACCCGCAAGCAGCGCGAGCGGTACGTGCAAGCGGGCGGGATGCTGCAGGGCTACGCGCCGGACTTTGTCATCCGCATGGGCTACATCGCGGTCGCGGTGGGAGTTCTCTGCCTGGCGGTCATCGCGGCCTGCCTCATCTTCATCCCTCCCATCTACGGATGGCCGGTGGCGATCGCGGCGTCGCTCGCGTGGGTGCTGCCCATCGCGCTCCTGGCGAGCTTCATCGCGCCAGGCTTCCGGCTCGCCCTCAGAGATCGCAAGGCTGAGGGCAAGCTCGTGCAGGGACAGCTGGTTGGAGCGAGCTCCGTGAGCACCTCGATCGGGCTCGGCATGATGATGGTTCAGACGCGAGGCGGGGTGGAGCAATACCTCGTGGCGCCGGCGCGTCTGAAGCAAGTGCCCGGCAACCAGGTCAACGTGGTCCTGACGATCACACCCAACCTCCGACACGTCAAATCGGTGGGGGTGATGGGCCAGCGCATGGTGGGTCGCGTGGAGCCGCCTGTGCCGCCGGTCATGAGACGCCTCCAGCTGCTGCCCCTGTTGACGCCGGTCGCCCTGACGCTCGGCGCCGTCATCGGCGACGACGCGGTAGCTCTGTCGCCGATCAACCCCTCTTTGCTTCACGCAACGCTGGCCGTGCTCGCGGGCACCGCCCTGGGCGCTGCGGTCTATGGGGTGTCGTTCTTCTTGCAGCGTCGGATGATGACCGAGGTCCAGGCGCTGGTCCCTAAGACTTAGGGGCCACCTCAGGTTCCGCTGTTTCAGCGGGCTCAACCAGCGGCCGCGTGAGGGACGTCGAAGGCACGAGCTGCTTTCGCTGGGGGTAGGTGGCGATCAGCAGCAGGCTGAAGGCAAGCCCGAAGAACACCGGGCCGACGTGGAAAGGGGCGCGCCACAAGTAGTAGGCGCCGGCTTCGAAGGCGAGGACGACGAACCCGTACAGGATTCCCGCCCGGACCCACCCGATGTTGCCCCTCGGGTTGACCGCCGCGGCCATCAGCCCGATTCCCAGCACCGCGCCGGCGGCTGAAGTGTGCGTGCCGACCTCCTGGTCGAGCGGCAGCAGCGAGGTCGGTACGAGAGCCGCAGCCGCGCCGCCGACCAGGGCCATGCCCATCAGCAGCATGCCAACCGTGAGCAGGAGCCGTCTCATGCAGGGACTGTAGACGAGCGAGGAAGCGGAACCTTGCGGACGCCGGGCGCGCGCAGGGCGCCTGAGAACTAGACTCCAAAGATGACCAACGACGTCCACATCACCCCCGAGGGGCTCGTGAGGGTGAAAGAAGAGCTGGATGGGCTAATCAAAGTCCGCCGGCCAAACATCGTGGCCAAGATCAAAGCGGCCCGCGAACTGGGCGACCTGTCGGAGAACTTCGAGTACCACGCCGCCAAGAACGAGCAGGGAATGATGGAGGCGAGGATCAACGAGCTCGAGTCAATCGTCAAGAATCACGTCCTGATCGAGACCAAGAAGACGACGGGCGTCGTCGACATGGGCAGCACCGTGCGCTTCAGCGAGGACGGAGCGGGTGAGGAGACTTACCGCATCGTCGGGCCGGCTGAAGCCGATCCCAAGGCAGGCAGGGTCAGCTATGAGTCCGCGTTGGGCAAGGCGTTGATCGGGCACAGGGTCGGCGAAGAGGTCGAGATCAAGACGCCAAATGCCTCGTACAGCGTGCGAATCGTCGGCATTGATTAGCGTCACCGCGATGACGCCGCTCGAAGACCTTCGTGCCTGGATGGCCGCGCACAACGTGGACGCCGCCTACGTCACCAAGCCTGTGTCGATCGCCTACCTCACCGGTTTCCATGCCGAGCCGTACGAGCGCTTGATGGCGCTCACCGTGCGGCCGGATCGCGCGACTCTGATAGTGCCGGCGCTCGAGCACGAGAAGGCCGCGGGCCACGCCGCCGGCCGTGTAGAGATCGTCTCGTGGCGTGATGGTGAGGACGCTTATGAGCTGGCGCGCGGCGCGCTCGAAGGCTGCGCCGAGGTCGGCGTCGAGAAAGAGCACCTGAGCCTTCAAGCCGCGGAGATATTGCGCGCCCGCACTTCAGTGCGGGCATTGATTGACGTGGGTCCGGAGCTCCGCCGGCTCCGGCGGATCAAGAACCCGACGGAGCTCGAAAAGCTCGCCCGCGCGGCGTCGATCACCGACACGGTCGGCGAGGAGATCATCGACCTTCTTCGTGCTGGGCAGACAGAGCTCGAGGTCTCCGTCGTGATCGGCGCGGCCATCGGCGCGCACGGTGGAACTCTCTCCTTTGAAAGCCTGGTCCAGTCCGGACCCAACTCTGCGCTGCCCCACGTGCGTCCGACGAGTCGCAAGCTCGGCGAAGGAGATTTCGTCCTGCTCGATTTCGGCGCCGCCTTCGACGGCTACAAGGCGGACACGACGCGAATGGCGGTGGTCGGCGCGCCCGGCGAACAGCATGCGGAGATCTACCGTCTGGTGGTCGAGGCACACGACGCCGCCATCGCGGCGGTGCGCGCCGGCACAACTACCGGCGCTGTCGATGCGGCGGCCAGGCAGGTCATCGAGGCGGCCGGCATGGGTGATCGCTTCTTCCATCGCACCGGCCATGGCCTCGGCCTGGAAGCCCACGAAGACCCGAGCCTCGACCCAGGCTCGGCCACCGTGCTCGAGGCGGGGATGGTCTTCACCATCGAACCTGGTATTTACATCCCCGGTTGGGGCGGCGTGCGAATCGAAGACGATGTCGTGGTCGAGCGTTCTGGCTGCAGGTTGCTGACCCAGGCGGATCGCTCGCTCCGCGTGATCAGCGAACGCTGATGCTCGCCCCGGGCATGCGCCGCACCGCGCAGCGGGCACAGGTCTACAGCGCGGTAGTCTCGCTCGGCGGGCACTGCACGGCGGAGGAGATCACGGCCGAGATACACAAAGACAAGCCGGGATTTCCACGCAGCACTGTGTATCGAGCGCTCGAGGCCCTGACAGCGTCGGGCTCGGTCTACGCCGCGCACCTCGATGAGGGCGCCACGTACTACGAGCTCGCGAGCGGCGATCACCACCATGCTGTGTGCCAGGTCTGCGGAGGAGTGCTGCACATCCAGGAAGAGCTTGTCAGCGAGCTCGAGGCCCACCTGGAAGAGGGGCATCACTTCAAGCCCTTGCGGACGGAGGTCCTGGTCGTTGGTATCTGCGACTCCTGCGCCCAAACTCCAGGGCGCAAGGCAGCCCGCCGCCCCACGATCGACCCGGATCATCATCACTTCACCAAGGGATAATCGGCGGCATGGAAACCAAGATCATCGGCACCGTCATGCCGGTGCTCGAGCTGAGCATGCAGCCCAACGAGAAGGTCTTCGCGGAAGCCGGGCAGCTCGCCTGGATGTCGATGGCCTTGCAGATGCAGACGTCGACCTCCGCCGGCGGGCAGCAGGGAGGATTCATGGGCGCGCTCGGCAGGGCGATGGCGGGCGGGACGCTCTTCATGACCGAGTACACATCGGTCGGCGGGCCGGGCCTGCTGTCGTTCGCCGCCAAACTGCCCGGCCAGATCCTGCCGATGGACATCGCGCCGGGCCAGGGCTACATGGTCCACCGTCACGGCTTCATGTGCGCAACGCTCGGCGTCCAGTTCTCGATCGGCTTTCAGCAACGGTTGGGCGCCGGCATCTTCGGCGGCACCGGCTTTCGCATGCAGCGCCTACAGGGACAGGGTCAGGCGTGGGTGGAGCTCCACGGTGAGGTCGTGACGTACGACCTGCAGGCGGGCAACACGCTGCGTGTCCACCCGGGCCATGTTGGCATGTACCAGGAGTCGGTGGGCTTCAATATCACCACGGTGCCCGGCATCCAGAACGCGTTCTTCGGCGGGTCAGGACTCTTCCTGGCCGCGCTCACCGGGCCGGGCCGCGTCTGGCTGCAGTCGATGACGATGCAACATCTCGCCCACGCGATCCAGGAATACCTGCCGAAACCGGGCTAGTCCCCGCAGCCGTCACCGGTTAGTTCAGGAGGGTCGTTCCATGGCGAAGTATTTGATCGAAGGTTCATACACGGTGGATGGCATCAAAGGCGTCCTCAAAGAAGGCGGGACCGCGCGGCGCGATGCTGTCACTGCGGCGATGAAGTCGCTGGGCGGCCGAGTCGAGTCGATCTACTTCGCCTTCGGAGACACCGATGTCTACGTGATCGTCGAAGCGCCGGACAACGTGACGATGGCGACGGTGGCGATGGGCGTCGCCGCCACGGGCACTGTCGCGGTCAAAACAACAGTGCTTCTGACGGTCGAGGAAATCGACCAGGCCACTAAGAAAGTGCTCTCATACCGCGCCGCCGGCCACTGAACCAGTGCCCGGACGCTGGCTGACCTTCGACTGCTTCGGCACCCTGGTCGACTGGCGCCACGGCATCCGGACCACCGGGGAGCTGCTGTTCCCAGGCCACGGGCCGCAATTTCTCGGAGCGTACAGCGCTATCGAAGCCGAGGTCGAAAGCTGGGAACCGTTCCGGCCCTACCGCGAGGTCCTCACCGAAACGACTCGCCGCGCTGCGCGGCACCTCTCACTCGAGCTGAAGCCTGACGACGCGACGGCGCTGGCCTCGACCATTCCCTATTGGCGCGTGTTCGCGGACGTTGGCCCGGCGCTGGGCGAGCTGCGAGAGAACGGCTGGAAGCTCGCTCTGCTCACCAACTGCGATCGCGACATCATCGCGCTCACGCGGCGGCGTCTCCCGGTGCCGTTTGACGCGGTCGTCACGGCCGAGGACGTGTCGGCATACAAGCCCAACCCGGCGCACTTCCGCCACTTCGGGACTTCGATCTCACCGGAGACATGGATACACGTCGCACAGAGCTACTTCCATGACATCAAGCCCGCGAGCGCGCTCGGCATCACGCGGATCTGGGTCAACCGCCTCGGAGAGAAGGACGACCCCTCGCTTGCCAGCGCGACGGTCGCGGGCCTGGACAAGCTGCCGCCAGCTGTCGGTCGATTGTCTGGAGTCGCGCGCTAGCCCTGTCTCGGCAGGCCCGTCGGCGGGCCGACGACTTCGATGTCGTACTTCTCCGACAGCTTTTTCCGCACCCGGATCGATGCGTCCTGCGAGTCGATGCCGCCCAGCCGCGCGGCGAGCTCGCGGAAATACAGCTCGAGGCCCGGCGGGGAGACGATGCACAGGCACTTGGCGGGCCGCACTCCCGCGTTCCAGAAGCTGTGTGAGTGTCCTTTCGGCACCAGGACGTGCGTCCCCGGTTTGCCGTAGGTGGTGACGCCGTCGAGCACGAAGCCAAAGTGCCCCTCCATCACGTAGAACCCTTCGTCGGTCTCGTGGTGGATGTGAATCGGCGGACCCTGTGAACCGACCGGGATCTCCCACTCGGTCAGCGAGTAAGGCGTCCCGCTGTCCATCGGGACGAAGGTGACCTTTGCGCCGAGCAGCTCGACGGTGTCCAGGGGTTTGTCGTCCACCTGCCGATCCTAGTTGAAGTCGGTCAGGTCGACCGTCGCGCGGTAGACGCGCCGCGCCGGTCCGGACTGGACCAGATGGCCTGAGATCTCGCGGCGGATCTTCAGGTCGCCGCCGGGCATCGCGATCGTGACATCGTCGTTCACCAGACCCGCGCGCATGCACGCGGCGGCCACAGCGCTGGCGCTGGTGCCGGAGGCGAGCGTGTAACCGGCTCCGCGCTCCCAGATCTCCACGCGGACGCGGCCGCGGTCCACCACCTCGAACAGCTGGACGTTGGTGCGCTCGGGGAAAGCGGGATGGCGTTCCAGGTGCGGGCCCAGCTCCAGGCAGCGCGCCATGGTCGCCGGCTGCCCGAACACCACGCAGTGCGGGTTTCCGACCGAGACCAGCATCGCCTCGACGGTGCCGGCGGGCGTTTCCAAACGAACCCGGTCGGGTTCCCCGTCGAAGTTGGCCGGGAGGTCGGCGGCGCGGAACGAGGGGCGGCCGATGTCCAGCTCGGATACGACCTCGGCGCCGTTGCGAGCCAACACCTGGACCGGGTTCGGGCCGCCGGCGGTCCCGAGCTCGAACCGGTCGCCGGCCCCGTGCTGGAGGACGGCATGGGCGGCGGCGATGCGCAGCCCGTTTCCGCTCTTCTGGGCCTCGGAGCGATCCGGGTTGAAGATCCGCACGCTCATGGCCTTCGGGTCGAAGGCGAGGAGGCCGTCGGAGCCGAGGCCGAGATGGCGGTCGCACAAAGCCGGCAGGGCCTCGACCGCCGCATCGAGCGGGGCAGGGAGGTCCAGCACGAAGTAATCGTTGCCCAGCGCCTGGTATTTGATGAGATCGATTCGCATTAGTGGACGTAATCATCCGGAATTGACCGCGTCCGAGTCGGGTTGAGTAGAATTGATCCTCTGATGCGGGACCTCACGTGGCCTGCCCAGCGTCTAGTTCACATCCCGGCCTGCTTCTGTAGCTAGTCCGGCCGTCTGCTCGCGCCCCTGAGGGCGCGCCCATTCGACCGATCGTCTCTCGCCAGTTCTTCGTTGTTTGAATTGCATTTTTGGGAGGTTTGAATTGAGCTCATCGACAACAACCAAGGCTTTGATTTCCACCGAGTGGATCTCGGAGCACGGAAAGGACAAGGGACTTCGCATCGTCGAAGTCGACGTCGACCCGTCCGCCTATGACAAGGGGCACATCGAAGGGGCTGTCGGCTGGAACTGGCGGCGCGATCTCCAGGACCAGGTGAATCGCGACGTCGCGAGCAAGGAGGCTCTTGCCAACCTGCTGGGCCGCAGCGGGATCACCGCCGACACCAACATCGCGCTCTACGGCGACAACAACAACTGGTTCGCGGCGTATGCGTACTGGGCGCTCAAGTACTACGGGCACGAAAAGGTGCAGCTGATCGATGGCGGACGCGTCAAGTGGGAGAAGGAAGGACGCGAGTACAGCACCGTTGTCCCCACCATCAACGCCGTCGATTATCACTTCCACGGCTCGCCAAAGGAAGACATCCGCGCCTACCGCGACCATGTCGCGTCGAAGCTCGGCAAGGCCGGCCTTGTCGACGTGCGCTCGCCGAAGGAGTTCTCGGGCGAGCTGCTAGCGCCGGAGAACCTTCCGCAAGAAGGCGCGCAGCGGGGCGGCCACATCCCGACCGCTGTCAGCATCCCGTGGGGCACCGCGGTCAACACCGAGGATGGCAGCTTCAAGACCGTTGACGAATTGAAGGACATCTACGGCGGCAAGGGCATCACACCGAACCGAGAAGTGATCGCGTACTGCCGCATCGGCGAGCGATCAGCGCACACGTGGTTCGTGCTGAAGGAGCTTCTCGGCTACCCCGACGTCCGCAACTACGACGGTTCGTGGACCGAGTGGGGCAGCTCGATCAAAGCCCCAATCGAGAAGTAATCGTGTCATCGCAGGTCGTCGATCACTCGGCTCTCAAGGTCAACCAGGCCGGGATCATCGTGACCGTGCTCGTCGCCTTCATCGGCAGCGCGTTCTACCGGCCGCTATTGGTGTTGATCCCGCTGCTTGCGATCGTGCTGCTGCTCGGCACCTTTGTCCCGCGGCTCGCGCTCTTCAAGCAGCTCTATTTCAAAGTCCTGAAGCCGCGCGGAATCGTGAAGCCGCGGCCGGTGCAGGACAGGCCCGAACCTCACAACTTCGCGCAGGGTCTGGGCGGCGTGTTCCTGGCGGTGGCGTCCGTTTTCTTGCTGCCGCTCACCGTGGTCGGGCTTGCGCTGGCGCTTCTTGTCGCGGTGCTGGCCTTCGTCAACTTCGCTTTCGGGTACTGCCTGGGCTGCCAGATCTACTTCCAGCTCGGCAAACGGGGACTGATCAAGGCAACCGGGTCGTCGGAGACGACACGGATTTAGTGATGTCGACTCAACTCTGGGCGCTGGCGGTGGTGGGCACGGTAGTGCTCGCCGCCGCCTGCCTGGAAGTCTTCCGCTCGCGCCGCGCTCGAGCGCGCGCCGCGGGCGCAGCCGCGGCTCCGGCCGCGGAGCCATACATCCTTTACTTCACCGGCGAAGGGTGCACGGTTTGCCGCACACACCAGGAACCGGCACTCGCCAAGCTCGGCGCGGTGCGCGTCGACAAGGTCGACGCCGTCGCGGAGCGCGAGCTGGCCGACCGCTTTCACGTCTACACGCTTCCCACCACGGTGGTGATGTCGCGGGACGGCGCTGCATTGCACGTCAACTACGGCTACGCGCCCGCGCCCAAGCTCGAGCGCCAGCTGGCCGAGGCCCGCGGCGCCGCGATGCAGGCCGCGACCGCCTAGCTCCGGGCTCCCGTCGCAGCCTGTGCTGCGGATCGACCGGGCAGCAGCCCGAGCTGGCCCAACATCGTCAGGGTATCCATCACATGCCAGAGCTCAACTGTTTTTCCATCGACAATCCGGATCAAGTGCATGTGGGCCACATTCACCTGGTGCCCGGTCGCCGGAATCATCTGAGGGCCGTTCCTGGGGAGCAGCGGGGCTCGGAGCTCGCCGTCGTGGGTGCCGGTCATGAACGAATGGCAGGACACCCACTCCCCCTCCGCAATCATCTGGTTGATTTCGAAATGGAGATCAGGGAAGGCCCTACGCATCGCCGTGATCACGTGTTTCAGGTGGTCGGAAACGCTGGCCTCATCAGGGTGCTGATGATCGACGCCGATCCCTACGCTCTCGTCGATAACCCTGAGATCGCCCCTGTTGAAAGCTTCCGCAAAGGTTCTCCGCACAAGCTCACTGTTCTGCTCTGCCGTCATCCGAATGCCTCCTCGTGTGATAAGGTGAGTTCGTCCGAAGCACATTCGGATTAATTGCGATACAATGCGCGCATTGGTGCGGAAAGTCAAGCCCAAGCGCAAGCCGCGTCCGTACGACGCCAGCCACCGCCGCGAGGCGGCTGCCGCGACAAGGAAAGCCGTGGTCGCCTCGGCCGGCCGGCTTTTCGCGGATCGCGGTTACGCCGCAACCACGATGGCGGCGATCGCGTCGGCTGCCGGGGTGGCGCTCGACACCGTCTACGCGTCGGTCGGGCCTAAACCGGTCCTGTTCCGTCACATGATCGAGACTGCCATCTCGGGAGGAGATCAGCCGGTTCCGGCGGAGGCCAGAGGTTATGTTCAGCAAATCCGCGCCGAGCCGGATCCGGGCCGCAAGCTCGAGCTCTATGCACACGCCATCCGAGAGATCCAGGAGCGGCTGGCTCCCCTCTTCCGAGTCCTTCAAGATGCCGCGCGTACAGATCCGCAGCTAGACGCTCTGTGGCGTGAGATCGGAGTCCGTCGGGCCGGCAACATGCGGCTGCTCACGGCTGAGCTAGCGGCGACAGGCGGTCTCCGCCACGACCTCTCAGTCGACGATGCAGCCGACATCATCTGGGCCACCAACTCGTCGGAGTTTTTCCTGCTGCTGGTTCGCGATCGCGGTTGGGATCCGGATCGGTTCGAGGAGTGGCTCGCCCGAACGTGGAAGGAGCTGTTGCTAAAGAGCTAATGTCAATCTGATGCTTCGGCGCATTGCGTTCGTCGGCCTCGTGTTGTTCGCGCTGGCGTCTTGCGTTCAATCCCCAGTTGACCAAAGCCACGACCTTGTGCTGGGCGCCATCTATCCCCTGAGCGGCCCACAGGCGCCGGGAGGAAAAGCAGAGCTGGCCGGGGTGCAGGCGGCCCTCAAGGTCGCGCAAACAAACCTGCGGCTGCAGGTGATCGATGCAACTACGCCCGACGCAGCCAGCGCGGCAGTCGACAAGCTCGTCCGCGACTACCACGTGCCGGCGATCCTCGGCACTTACGGCAGCACTCTGTCCGTCGCCGCATCCGCACGCGCCGAAGAGCTGAAGACCGTTTATTGGGAGACCGGCGCGGTCGCGGATCCGATCACCGCCCAACGCCACTACGTCTTTCGCACCGTCGCGACCGGCAGCGCGCTGGGACGCATGGCGGTCAACTTCACGCATGACGTGCTGGTGCCGCAGATGAATGTTTCCTCCCCACGCGCGGCGGTGGTTCGAGTCAACGACGTGTACGGGCGCTCGGTCGGCGGGGGTGAAGAGGCACTCGCGAGATCGATGGGCATCCAGGTCGTCGACGTGATCGAGTACGACCCGCGTGCCTATGACGCCGAGGTCATCGCCGCAAGGCTCGCGGCGGCTCGCGCGGACTTCCTGTGGGACGTCAGCTATCTCGACGATGGCATCGCGATCTGGCAGTCGCTGCTGCAAAACCACGTGTCCTTCAAGGCGGCGATCGGCACAAGCTCCGCATTCTGCATGGCCGAGTTCAGCCGCCGCGTCGGCTACGGATCGGTGGGCGTGTATGCCGCCGACAAGCCGGACGCCGACATCAGCCCGGCCGCTATGTCACCGGCAGGGCGGGCGCTGCTGGCGAAAGCGCAAACGGCTTTCGGAGGGTCGATGGACATACCCGCGGTGGCCGGATTCGTGGGCGGCTGGACGTTGTTCCACGACGTGCTGCCAAAGCTCTCGGGGTCATTCACGTCCGAGTCGATCCGCGCCGCCGCTCTGAAAGTGGACGTTCCCACCGGCGACAGCATCAACGGCGGCGGCGTCAGGTTTGGCGCTGCGGGTTCGCTGGATGAGGGCCAGAACACGAGAGCCGCGGCCGTCATCGGACAGTGGCAGGGGGTCGGGGTGATGAAGATCCTGTACCCCGCCGCCTACGCGACAGGCTGATCACGACCAAATCGGCCGGAATGGCTGTATCAGTTGCACAGGATGCGACCATCCCGGCCGGAATGGCGAAGACTCGCTGAGCGAGCAGAAACGATAGCTTCTACCCTTCGAGGGAGCGCTGCACCAACGTGATGTCCATCCAGCGGTCGAACTTGTGGGCGGCGTTCTTGATCGTGCCGACCACCTCGAAGCCGGCCCGAGTATGAAGCGCCAGGCCTGAGCGGTTGTCGGTCGCGATGGTGGCGACGATGGTGCGGTAGCCGAGGCCGCGCGCCTCTTTGATCAGCTCGGTAAGCAGTGCGCGGCCGACGCCCTGGCCGTGGTGCACCGGGTCGACGTAGACGAGGTCTTCGACCACGTCGAAGCCACGCTGGTTCCAGGGAAAAAGGCGTGCCCAGCCGATCAACCCGTTGTCGTCCGTGCACACGATGAGCCTGGAGCGCTTGCCGTGCGCCTCCCACCAGGCCGCAGCCTCTTCGGTGTCCAGCGGCTCCGAGTCGATGGTGGCGAAGGTCTGGTTGACGGCCCAGTTATAGAGGCCGACGATCGGCCGGAGGTCGTCATGCGTCGCGGGCCGGATGGTGAATCCTTTCGTCGCCTTGGCCATCGGAACATTGGATCACGAAGCGGGTATCGCTGCTAGTGGCTCTCTGCTAAGTTGCGGGCTCTGTGAAGCCTCTGATTCAGACGCCGCTCCCAGGACCTAAGGCGGCCGAGCTGATCGCGCGCGACGCCAGGGCGATGTCCCCCAGCTTCACCCGCGCCTACCCCTTTGTCATGGAGCGCGGAGAGGGCTGCTGGGTGACCGACGTCGATGGCAACCGGTTCCTCGATTTCACAGCCGGCATCGCAGTGGTCACCACCGGCCACTCCCACCCCAAGGTCGTGGCCGCCATCGAGGAGCAGGCGAGGCGGTTCATCCACATGTCCGGCACCGACTTCTACTACCGCTCCGAGATCGAGCTCGCCGAGCGCCTCGAGGCGAACATCCTGCCCGGCACGCCGGCGAAGGTGTTCTTCACAAACTCGGGCGCCGAAGCGATCGAAGGCGCGATGAAGCTCGCGCGCTTCACGAGCGGCCGGCCGAGCTACATCGCCTTTATCGGCGCGTTCCACGGCCGCACCTTCGGCGCGCTTTCGCTCACCGCCTCCAAGGCGAGCCAGCGCCGGCGCTTCGCGCCCCTCTTGTCATCTGTGTTTCACGCGCCTTTCCCAACTGTCGCTCGCGGCATCACCACCGACGAGACGATGGCGCGCATCGAGGAGCTGTTCGCGACAGTCGCGCCGCCGGAGAGCGTGGCGGCGGTGTTCGTCGAGCCGATACAGGGAGAGGGGGGCTACCTGGTGCCGCCGGACGACTTTCTGCCGCGGCTTCGCGAGCTGACCCTCAAGCACGGCATCCTGCTGGTGGCGGACGAGGTGCAGTCGGGAATGGGTAGGACCGGCAAGCTGCTGGCCATCGAGCACTGGGGAGTGGAACCCGACATCGTGTGCTTGGCAAAGGGCATCGCGTCCGGGCTTCCGTTGGGCGCGTTCGTCGCCCGCGCCGAGCAGATGGCCTGGCCGCCGGGCTCGCACGGCAGCACGTTTGGCGGCAACCCCGTCGCCTGCGCCGCGGGGATCGCGACGCTCGATCTCCTGGAAGATGGGCTCATGGAGAACGCGGCGCGTGTCGGGGCTGTGATGCAGGACGGACTGCGCGAGATCGCAGCCGGCCACTCGCAGGTCACCGATGTCCGCGGCATGGGATTGATGCTCGCGCTCGAGTTCAAGACACCGGAACAGGCAGGCCGCTTGGTTCAGTCCGCATTCGAGCGAGGTCTTCTTTTGCTCACAGCGGGAAGCCGCGCGGTGCGCATAAGCCCGCCGCTGGTGCTGAATCCCGAAGAGGCCGCCACCGGCCTGGAGATCATCGCCTCAGCGCTGGACTAGACGAATTCCGCCCTTTTTGATCCAACGGGATGTCTGCGGGCGGCCTATTCCGCCCCGCTTGATCCAACGGGACGAAATAGGTACCGGGCTTAGGCTTTGGCGGCGTCCGGGACGGCTGCCAGGACGCCGTCCAGCACCCGGCGCAGCAGCTTTCTCAACGTTTCCCGTTCCTCCGGGCTGAGAGCGGCCAGCACTTCATCCTCGATCTTCGCGCGCCCCTTCTCGGCGCGTTCGACGGCGGCTCGCCCCGCCGGGGTGATCTCTACGAGGTGGCGGCGGCGATCGGCGGGGTCGCGCCGGCGAACTGAGTACCCGGCTGCTTCGAGCTCGTTGAGGTACAGCACGACGCTGTTGGCGTCGATCATCAGGACGGACTCCAGCTCCTGCTGAGAGACGCTTCCACGCTCCCGCACGTGGGCCAGGGCGAGGAATGGCTTGAGCCGGATGCCCTCGAGCTCCTCGGCCGTACGCCGGTGCAGCGCCTTGGAGACCTGCTGAAGCAGCTCCACCAAACCGCTACCGGAATGTCCACCCATCTACGTCTCTTGTCTTCCTCTCATTGCGATCCTACCACTAGATGAGAATCATTCCCAACTTCCAGATAATCCATGCAATAAGGGGCATGATCGTCATGTTATAGTGATCGTCCCGCACGCAGGTTCGTCTAGGAGGCAGTATGAAGATCCATCGATCCCTTTATGAGACCCCGGTCAGCGACCGGCGCCGCTGGCTCACCCTCGTCGTGGTCTGTTTCGGCCAGCTGATGATCATGGTCGACGCCACGATCGTCAATGTCGCGCTGCCCGCAATTCAGCGCGACCTCCACTTCACCCCGGCCACCCTGACCTGGGTGGTCAACGCCTACCTCATCACCTATGGGAGCTTCCTGCTCCTCGCGGGTCGAGCGGGCGACCTCCTCGGTCGGAAGAGGGTATTCCTCGCCGGCGTGGTCGTCTTCACGGTGGCCTCCGTGCTCAGCGGGCTGACCACGGACGAGGTGATGCTCATCGCGGCGCGCGCCCTGCAGGGACTTGGTGCCGCGCTCTCGGCCGGGGTCATCATCGCCTTGATCGTCACCGACTTTCCCAAGCCTCACGAGCGCGCCCAGGCGATGAGCATCTTCACCCTGGTGATCGCGGGCGGCGGCTCGTTCGGCCTGCTGGCCGGTGGGCTGCTGACGCAGATGATCAACTGGCACTGGATCTTCTTCATCAACCTGCCCATTGGTTTGGCCACCTTGATCCTCGGCTGGTGGCTGATCCGCGAGAACAACACCCAGGGCCTCGGCCGGGACGTCGACATTGCCGGCTCGATCCTTGTCAGCGCCGCGATGATGGTCGGCGTCTACGCAATAGTTACCGCATCCGACAATGGTTGGGCGTCGGTTCACACTCTCGGGTTCGGCGCAGGATCACTTCTTCTTCTGGTCGCATTCGTCGCACTCGAAGCGCGGATCAAGAACCCGATCATGCCGCTGCGCATTCTTCGCCTCCGCAGCCTCACCGGCGCGAGCTCGGCACGAGCCCTGCTGGCGAGCGGAGGGTTCACCGCGTACTTCCTTGGGGCCCTCTACATGCAGCACGTCAAGGGCTATGACGCGATCGGCACCGGCCTCGCGTTCCTGCCTCAAACAGTTGCGCTCGGCATCCTGTCCCTCGGAATCACCGCGAGGTTGATGCGGAGCTTCGGCCCGCGCGCCGTGGCGATCTCGGGCTTGCTGACCTTCGCCGCGGGCATGGTCGTGCTGTCTTCACTCGACGCGCACTCTGCTTACTTCCCGGGCATCTTTGGGGGCTACCTGCTGTTCGGGATCGGCGCCGGCATGTCGTTCATGCCGCTGATCACCATCGCCATGGCAGAAGTTCCAGCAGCGGAAGCGGGCCTGGCGTCGGGAATCGCGAACGTCACCATGCAAGTGACTGCCGCGATGGGCCTTGCGGCCTTGAGCACCATCGCCACGGATCACGCCAAGGCACTCGTGGCGCAGGGTCAACCACTGGCCACCGCCCTCGCGGGCGGCTACCAGCTGGGATTCATGCTGGCGGCGGGGTGCATCGCGCTTGCCCTGGTCGTAGTGCTCGTCGTTCTACGCGCGCCTGCAGCCGCTGTGCGGCAAATCCACCCGCGACCTGAGCTCAGCGCCGCGGAGGCCGAGGCGGCGTAAGCGTCTCGTCAAACGATCTGGTCGGCGACCGCCTGCATTCCGGCGGCCGCCGCCAGGTCATCTCCCGCGACCAGCTTGAAATTCTTAGCCCGCTGGTCGTCGATCACCTTGATCATCGCGAGCACTTGATCTCGCGCACTGTCCGAGGCACGCGGCGCCACACCGTAGAGGCGCGTGATGAATTTTTCCGCGAGATTCTGCCGCGCGGCGACATCCCCACTCGTCGCGTACGCGATGAGGTCGGAGTTCCTAGCTCCCCATAGCTGCACGATCTGCGTGCCCGCCCCCGCGCCCGACATCTCAGCAAACAGCTTGCCCAGCGCATCGGCGTTGGCATTCAAAGCAGCGGCGGCTCCGGACTGTTCGTTGGTGCGTTGAGCGGCGGCCGCATCCGTTGTCATCGTCGCCAGGTACGAATGCTCTTGCAGCAGGACGTTCAGCAACACGCGCGCATCGACCCGCTTGCTCGAAGGATCGCCGGGAAATTTGTCCGGGAACATCTGGGCTGTGCGCATCGCCAGCAGATCACCGATGCCAGAGGTGACAGCGTATGCCGTGCGCAGATCGACATACATCTTCGGATAGGACTGCGCGGCGGCATCCTCGATGACCGCCTGCGTCGCCATCAACTGCCGAGTCTCGTACTGCGTCACCTGATCCACGGGGATCTGCGTGAGGCCATTGATGAGCTTTGCGAACTCGGGTAAGAATCCGTTGGCGAGTCCGGACTTGGCCCCGTTCGACTTGGCGTCGTTGTGCGACACCTGGCCGATCGTGTAGTCCACCAGGTACCCGTTCTGAACGGCCCACGTTTTCTCGAACTGGCTCGCGCCGGTGTTGCCGTAGGCCGAGCGGACGACGTCCACCAGCGAGTTGGTGTTGGCGATCAGCAGGCTCGCGTAGGCGGCGTGCTCGTCCGTCTTGTTCGCCGCGGCGGTGGCCTGCTTGGCGACGACCATCACGTGCTCTCCGAGAACGAGGTCGAGCTTCGTGCGCAGGTCGGCTGCCTTCGAGTTCGCAGGGGTGGGGCTGGGAGAGGCGATCGGAATCGGTGATTGCTTCGAACCGGATCCCGACATCGAGCAAGCGGCCAGAAGGACCGCGGTGAGAGCCAGGATCCGAATGAGCCTCAAACCAGCGCCATGGTAGGTCTTACCATGGGTGCCGCCTTGCCGGAATGGCTGCTGGTTGACGGCTCGAGCATGATGTTTCGCGCTTTCTACGGAATCCCTCAGACCATGCGCGCGCCAGACGGAACTCTCGTCAACGCAGTGCGCGGCACCATGGACAACCTTGCGCGCTATCTCACCGACCGCCGCCCGCGTCACGTTGCGTTGACCACCGACGAGGACTGGCGACCCGACTGGCGTGTGGAGCTGCTCCCCAGCTACAAGGAGCACCGGACCGCCGAGCCCGTGCCGCCCGCGCTCGACCCGCAGATGCCGATCATCATGGAATGTCTCGCCGCGGCGGGCGTGGACACGGTGGGACTCGAGGATTACGAGGCGGAGGACATCATCTCGTCGCTCGTCTCGAAGGTCAGCCCGCCGGTGGAGATCGCAAGCGGCGACCGCGACCTGTTCAGCCTCATCCGCGACCGCGAGGTCATCGTGCTCTATCCGGAGAAGGCCGGCATCGCGGAGGTGGACGAGGCAGAGGTCACGCGCAGGTATTCGATCCCCGGCCGCGCTTACGCCGACTTCGCAGTCCTCCGCGGCGATCCCTCTGACGGGTTGCCGGGCATTTCCGGGGTCGGCGCCAAGAAGGCGGCGGACCTCGTCCGCAGGTACGGATCGGTGGCGGCGATGCTCGAAGCGGGCATCTTCCGCGACTCGGACGCGGAGTACCTCGAGAAGGCGCAGCGCGTCGTGGCGCCGGTGACCGATCTCAAGATCAAAGTTCCGCGCGGGCGGCGCGCGCGCTACCCGGACGATCCCGCCAAGGTCGCGCAGCTCGCTAAGCGCTACGGAGTGGCCAGCTCGTTCGAGCGGCTGATCAAGGCTCTGGAGTCGATGCCGGCCTGACCCTTACAAAGGTCTGATCTCCAGCGAAGGACGGTCTGACAATTCGCGCCGATCGTAGGTGGCGTCATGACGCTCACCTGGGTTCTCCTCCGCCGGCGGCGCCGAGGCTACATTGGCAATCGTGGAAGTCGGGCTCTGCGCGTCCTGCAAGCACTCGCGCAAGGTCCCGGGGAGCCACAGCACCTTCTGGATGTGCGAACGATCGCTGACCGATCGCTCGTTCCCGCGGTACCCACGGCTCCCCGTGCTCAAGTGTCGCGGCTACGAACTCGCGGTTAAGCCGGCTCCACCCTCAACAAACCCATAGGAAATCCTTCGGCGGGGTCGAAGGTCGACACCACGCGGGCGCTCGCCATCGAGAGCTCCGCGATTGCCCCCTGGTCGTTCAAGGCGTAGATCGTGGCGCCGTCCGGGCTTGCCGCGAGGCTCCACACGCTCCAGTCGGTGAGCACGCGGTGGCGAACCTGAAGCGTGCCCGTGTCGATCCAGATCAGGCCTTTCTCGCCGGCCGTGACCAGAGTCTTGCCGTCGGTGCTGACGACGGCCCCTTGCGGGCCCATCTCTTTGGCCGCCACGTTCTGTACGAAGGGGATCGCCGCTGACCGAGTCGACGTGATCCTGCCGATGCTTTTGATCGATGGTTGGCCCCCGTCCAGGTTCTCGATCCGCGTGACCAATCCCATCGGGGCGTTGGCCGCGTACACATGCCGGCCGTCGGGCGTGATCGCGAGCGACCACTGGAAGGCGTTCATGTTGGATGAATAGCCGGAGCCCGGAAGGTCGAGGCAAAACGCCCACGGGCCATTCAGGTTGAGCGCGTGCACGAAGGCGCCCTTGTCTGCGCGAGCGTAGAGGCTGTACAGCCACTGACCGTCAGGCGAGAACACGCCGGAAAGGCGCACCCCCGTCATGATTTCGTTCGGCCCACCTTTGTCCACCACCGTGTACCCGCCAAGCTGCCCGGCGAGGACCTCGTAGACGCGCACGTGGTAGTAGCTGTCGGCGGCGTTGGGGTATTCGATCACGTAGACGCTCTGCCCGGTGTTGTTCACGGCGTCGAAGTCGAACCTTCCGCTCAGGTCGATGCGCTTGGCCACGTTGAACAGCTGCGTGTCGATCAGCAGCATGTGCGAGGACGTTCTCTGGCCGGCCATCTGCAGGATCAGATACCGACCGTTCTGCGACAGGCCGCCCGGAGCCCCGCCCAGCGTCGCCGCGGGCAGCTCGTAGATGCCCGGAAGCTGCAGCGTGCGCAGAACCGTTCCGGTGTGGGGATCGATGTCTTGCAAGGTCTTCGCGCTCACTGAGAAGAAATGCTTGCCGTCGGTCGAGGGAATGCCCCAC
Source organism: Candidatus Eiseniibacteriota bacterium (assembly GCA_035300725.1). GTDB lineage: Bacteria > Chloroflexota > Dormibacteria > Dormibacterales > Dormibacteraceae > Palsa-870. The sequence continues at coordinate 41,016 of DATGVE010000108.1, forward strand.
GGAAGGCGGCGCTCCGTGGCCCGCGATTGAGTGTCGATCACGGCGACGAGCTGTACCGTGCGTGCCGAAGCCGCCTCGTACAGCTTGTAGTTCCCGCCGGCCACGGGCCCCGGCGAACCACATCCCGCCAGCAGCACGAACGCGGACATCGCCAGAAATGCTCGTCGCATGTTCTTCACCTCGCTTCCCATACACCGGCCGAGGCGGTTCGGTTCCTAGCGAAGGGAAGCGGCTGTCTCCAGCGCTTGAGCCTTCGTGAGGCTGCCTTCGATGCGCACGATGGTGCCGCCAAAGTCAAGGATCAGCGTGTTGGTGGCAAGCCGAAAGGTCTCGCTCCTGAATGCCCCATTCGCATCGGTGAAGTAGAAGTCGTGAGGGGATCCGGCGATCCAGTAGCCACTATGCCCGGCGACAGTGACCTCTTCCACGGTCGTGCCGGGTCCGAGCATCTTGCCGAAGAAGTTCCTGTCGAAGGCGCCTCGCGCCTCGGTCACGAGCACCGACACTCCGGTCTCGCCCGCGACCTTGATATCCGGCCGCGCCGAGTAGACGAGCGTCACCTCACCCTGCGTGGGCCCTGCGGGAGGCAGCTGCAGGTAAACCTCGTCCGGATCGCCGAGCTTCGAAGGAACCACGACGTGCCAGGTCACACCTCTCTGAGCGTCGGACAGCGTGGTCTGGTTGCCCAGCCCCAGGCGCTGGCCCAGCGGGCCAGGCGGCAGGGGCGACGGCGTCGGCACCACGTGGACGCGCTGGAAGAAGACATGGACGTTGATCCAGCCTGCGATCGCCTCGCGCGAGGGTTGGTAGGCGACCAGGGCGGCGAGTGCGATGACCACCGCCGCGGCGGCCAGCGCCCAGCGGCTCTGGTACCAGGGGGCCCGCAGCACCACCCTGGCCGTGATCCGAGATCGAACCGCGGGCACCAGGTTTGGCGTCGCCGGCCATTCGATCTGCGCGGCCAGTGTGTTCAGCTGCTGCTCGAGCTCAGCCACGCGACACCTCCCCGAGCGTCGTCCGTAGGCGCGCGAGCGCTCTGGAGAGACGCGATTTGACAGTGCCTTCTGGAATGCCCAGCGCCGCCGCGGTCTCCTCGCCACTGAGCTCGAGCAAGTACCTGGAGGTGATCACCAGCCGGTCTTCCTCGCTGAGCGCGTTGACCTGGTCCAGCAGCCGGCGCGCGTCCTCCGCCGCGACGACTTCCGCCTCGGGGGATGGGGCCGCATCCCCCGGGCGGAAGCGTTCCGCCAGGCGCAGCTCCAGGTGGTGGCGGCGGCCGGCGGAGCGGACGCGGTTGCGGGCCTCGTTGGCGACGATCTTGAGCAGCCAGGGCCGCGGCTCGGCTCCGCTGCGGAACGTCCCGAGGGCCCGGTATGCCTTGACGAAACCATCCTGAGCGGCTTCCTCGGCGTCGGCCGCAGACCCGGTGATCACGTAGGCAGTCCGGAAGGCAACCAGCTGGTAGCGCTGCACGATCTCCTCATAGGCGGCCGTGTCTCCGCGCTGAGCGCGTGAGAACAGCTCGGACTCGTCCTTTGGTCGGCCCTCCATCGGAACGCATTAAATACACCCCGCGCGGGATGATGGTTCCGTCCTGCTTGCAACGATCCGGCCGGGGATGTGTTTAAGGGAGCGATGGGGACCGCTGTGATCGATGTCACGGAGCGACTGTTCGAGCGGATGGTGCACGAGCACCAGCACCTCGTCTTCGCCCTGGGGCTTGCGCTGACCGGCAACCGGCACGACGCAGAGGAGGTCGCGCAAGACACGTTTCTGAAGGCGTATCGCGCGCTGGTCACCTATCCGCC
>DATGVE010000109.1:0-33257 GCA_035300725.1 Candidatus Eiseniibacteriota bacterium
TCTGGCTCGACGGGCCCATGAACAACGTGAAGGTCAAGAACACCGTCCTCGCGGACCAGATTGCGGACGGCATCAACTTCCACCAGGGAGTGACGAACTCGAGGGTTCTCAACTCGCTCGTCCGCAACACTGCTGACGACGGCCTGGCGATGTGGTCGCAGGCGGTCGGCGGGCAGCCCGGAATCGAGGGTGCCCACAACGTGTTCGACCACAACACGGTTCTGAATCCATCGCTCGCGAACGGGATCGCGATCTACGGAGGTCGCGACAACACGGTTTCGAACAACATCGTCGCCGACCCGGTGCGCGAGGGGAGCGGCCTCCACGCCGGGTCGCGCTTCGGATCGACCCCGTTCGCCGGCTATCTTAAGTTCAAGAACAACACGACTGTGCGGGCGGGCTCGTTCGAGCTCAACTGGAAAATCGGCCTCGGCGCGATCTGGCTCTATGCTCTTGAAGGGTCTCTCGCGGCCAACATCGAGGTCACCGGCGACAACTTCCTGCAGAACACCTACAACGCGATACTGATCGTTTCCGACTGGCCGGTTAAGGATCGCTATACGATCTCGAACGTACATTTCCAGGACGTCCGAGTCGACGGTACGGGCACGTCGGTGCTGAGTGCGCGAGCCGCGGGGAGCGCGACTTTCAAAAACGTCGTCGCGCGCAACGTCGGTGCCGTCGGCATCAACAACTGCGGCTCCTTCCACTTCACGCCGGCGGGCTCGGAGTTCCGGGTGATCGACCTCGGTGGCAATACGGGCGGCGGGACCACCGGTCCGTGGCTCGCACCGTGGGAGCTTCCAAACACGATCACATGCGACGATAGGCCGCCGGTCGTGGCGCCTCCACCGCCCTCAGCCTGGTAAGCGGAGCGATCGCTGAGTCAGGCCGCGCAACAGCTCAAGCTTGGACGTCGCCGGCGGTCGTGATGGCACCTGAAGGAGTTGACGGGACGGAGAGCGCGATAGTTCCACAGGTGTCTTCCGCAAGGGTTGAGAAGAGCGTTACCCAGGGTGAGCGCCGGGCCATGTTCAAGGCACGGCTGTTTCTCCAGCGCAATCTCGGCGGCTATCTGTTCCTGCTGCCGGCCCTGGTGATCTTCGCCCTGTTCGTCTGGTATCCGCTCGTGCTGGGGCTCGTCATGAGCTTTCAGAGCGTGGACATGCTCAATCCCGCAGTTTGGGTGGGCTGGACCAATTATCGGCACGTGTTCTCAGATCCCCTTTTCGCTGTTGCCTGGCGTAACACTTTGGTTTTTACGGGTTACGCGCTGCTCTTTGGCTATTTCGTTCCGATCGCACTTGCGCTGCTGATCAACGAGATGCGCCACGGCAAGGCACTCTTCCGCCTGGCCTTCTATCTGCCAGTAATGCTGCCGCCAATCGTGGTGGCCTTTCTCTGGCTGTGGCTCTACAACGCCGACTCCGGCTTGATCAATGCCTTACTGAACTCTTTTCATCTGCCCAGCGGCCTGTGGTTGGAGACTAAAGCGACGGCCTTGCCGGCGCTGGTGGTCGTCGCCACATGGGGTGCCGCCGGCTCAACTTTTCTGATCTATCTCGCGGCGCTGCAAGGGGTTCCTGCCTCCCTCTACGAGGCGGCAGAACTCGATGGCTCGAATCTCTGGCAGAGGATCTGGCACATAACGCTGCCAAGCATCCGTCCGATCATGCTGTTGATGCTGGTCCTGCAGATCATCGCCACGATGCAGGTGTTCACCGAGCCCTTCACGATCACAGGCGGCGGTCCGGAGAACGCCACGCTGACTGTTCTCATGTTGATCTACAGATATACGTTCCAGAACGCCGAGTTCGGCGAAGCAAGCGCGCTGGGCGTGATCCTGTTCCTGGTCCTATCCGTATTCGCGCTGGTTTACATGCGCATGACGGGCCGTTTGATGGAAGTGGATTAGGAATGGCGGTTCTCGGGCAGAAGAGGCAGCGGCCTCGCTGGAGTGAGGAGGACAGCAGCGAGCGAACCCTGGTCTCTCCGCTGACGCTGAGGAGCCCGAAAGGACGCGCGATCTACTGGACGGTGTTTGCTCTGTTGCTGGCTTTGACACTGGTCATCTTCGGCCCGCTCTACTGGATGGCCAGCAGCGCGCTCAAGTCGAGCATCGAGATTTTCCAGACGCCCCCGACAATCTGGCCGCTAAATCCAGCGTGGAGCAACTACGTCAATGCCTGGAACGTATTGCAGTATCCGCGCTATTTCGGCAACACGTTGATCCTGGCAGCGGGAGCGGTGCTCTTGCAGCTTCTTGTCTCCGCCACCGCGGCGTTTGCTCTTTCAAAGTTACGGCCGGCAGGAAAAAACATCATCCAGTTCATCTTTTTTTCGACCTTGATGGTGCCGCCGGTCGTCTACCTGATCCCGCAATTCGTGAACATCAGCAATTTGCCGCTGCTTCATGTGTCGCTGATCAACAACTGGTCAGGCGTCTGGCTTCCCGAGGCGGCGAGCGCCTTGAACATCCTGATCCTGAAGAGCTTCTTTGACACGATTCCAAGGGAGCTGACGGACGCCGCGCACTTGGATGGAGCGAACAGCTGGCAGCTGTTCAGCCGCATCATTCTTCCGCTCTCCCGCCCGGCTCTGGCGGTGGTCACGATTTTCACAGTCGTCGCGTCGTGGAAGGACTTTCTCTGGCCCTTGCTCGTGCTGTTCAATCCCGAGGTCTATTCGTTGAGCGTTGCCATCTACCACGAGTCCGGAATCAATTCGACCTACCCGCTGCCTTTCAACTATCTGATGGCCGGCCTTGTACTGGCCAGCCTTCCTCCCATCCTCCTGTTCCTGCTTTTTCAGCGCCAGATCATCCGTGGCGTCAATCTGACCGGTTTGAAAGGCTAGGAAGCCGCCATCCTTCTGGACCGCACAGAAGAAGAGAACACCGGCGCGCACGAGCGTCCTGCCGCGCCTGCCGGCTATCAGCTGCTTGGATCAGCGACCATCATCGACAAAGACGCCTCAAGAGTTTGCGTGCGCAGTGGCTCGGCGACTGTCGAAGTTACAACTCTGGCTCCGGATCTATTTCGCGTTGGGTTCTTTCCGCAAGGCCGCTCCGTGGATTACAGCTCCGTCGCCGTCGTCGCCCAGGACTGGCAATCGGGCCCAGTGAGGATTGTCGAGGCAGCCGGCGAGGTGAGCCTCGCAACTTCAGCAGCGACTGCGCACCTCTCGCTCGATCCCTTGCGGATTCGGTTTACCGATCAGACGGGACGCACGTTCGCCGCGGATGATGCAGATCTCGGTATGGGCTGGTTCACGGCGACTCGAGAAGCTCCTGTCATCGACCTGGCCGCTCACGCAGCAGCGCTGGGAATGCCGGTCCGAATGTATAAACGGCACCTGGCGGGCGAGCAGTATTTCGGGTGCGGGGAGCGCACCGGCGAGCTGAACAAGACTGGGTCTCAGCAGCTCTTCTGGAACATCGATCCACCGCGCGGCCATACAGCGTTGCAAAACAACCTATATGCCTCGATCCCTTTCACCTTGGTACTCGCTGAGGGTCAGGCCTGGGGCTTGTTTCTAGACAGCGCGACGCGTGTTGAGTTTGACCTTGCCCATGACGATCCTCACCGGGCTTGGTTTGGCGCGGCCGGCGGAGACCTCGTCTACTACGTCTTTTGCGGTCCGACATCTCAGGAGGTCCTGGCCCGTTATACGGACCTGACGGGGCACACGCCTCTACCGCCGCTGTGGGCGCTGGGCTATGGGCAGAGCCGTTTCAGCTACGAGACAGCAGAAGAAGTGCGAGAGGTTGCACGCACCTTTCGGGAACGAGACATTCCCTGCGACACGCTCTATTTCGACATCGATTCGTTGGATGGCTATCGGGTCTTTACCTGGAACCCAATTGGCTTTCCGGATCCCGAAGGCTTGCTTGCCGAACTTCGCGAGATGGGCTTTCACGCCGTGAGCATCGTGGATGCGGGGTTGAAGGTCGACGACCACTATTCGGTGTACACAGAAGGAAGAGCGCGCGATCTCTTCTGTAAGACACCCGAAGGCAACGACTATCTGAACGCCGTCTGGCCGGGGATCTGCGCCTTCCCCGATTTCACCAATCCGGAAACGCGCACGTGGTGGGGAGACGAGCACCGACCGTTGATCGATGCCGGTGTCGACGGGATCTGGTGCGACATGAACGAGCCTGGCCTGTTCATGCCGCCGAACTCGACCATGCCGCCGGACGTCGTCCATCCGGGAGACGGAAAGGCTCGATTACACATCCAGGTGCACAACGCCTACGGCTCGTTGATGGCGCAGGCCACGCGCGAAGGTTTGCTGCGGCTGCGGCCGGAGCGCCGGCCATTTGTTATTTCGCGTTCCGGCTACGCGGGCATACAGCGCCACGCGTTGCTGTGGACGGGCGACAACTCCTCGACCTGGGAACACCTGACGATGAGCGTCTCCCAGCTGCAGAATCTCGGCCTCTCCGGCGTGGGCTGGTCGGGGGTCGACATCGGCGGCTATTACGGAGACACCAACGGGGAGCTGCTTGCCCGGTGGACGGAGTTCGGCATTTTCCAGCCTTTCGCTCGCAACCATTCGGAAAAGACAACGCGCCGCCAGGAGCCATGGCTGTTTGGTGAGCCGTACGAATCCGTCTCCCGCGCCATGCTCAAGCTGCGCCAGCGGTTACTGCCATATCTGTACACCCTCTTCGAGGAATGTCACCGCACCGGAGCACCAATCCTGCGGCCGTTGTTCTGGGCTTTTCCCGAAGACACCGCGACCTACTCGATGGACGACGAGTTCATGTGCGGAGATGCGCTGCTGGTGGCGCCTGTCACCCGTCCCGGTCTGGAGTATCGACACGTCTACCTTCCCGCGGGGAGCTGGGTTCACCACTGGACCGGAACGCGCGTAGATGGCCCGGCGCACATCCTGGCCCACGCTCCGTTGGGCCAGCCTGCCATCTACGTGCGGGTCAACACCGCGGTGCCGTTGTGGCCGGAGATGAACTACGTCGGCCAGCAAGAGGCGGACCCTCTGACGTTCGTGCTCTATCCGTCCGAGGGAAGCGGGACCTCCACGTTTTACGAGGATGCGGGCGACGGCTATGAGTACTTGCACGGTTCCTTTGCTCGGCGCGCGATCTCATGCGAGGTCGAGGCGGGAAATATTCGGGTGACGATGGGTGAGAGGGAAGGGATATTCGTCCCTGCTCGCCGGCATGTTCGCCTCGAGCTGCGGGAGATTGCCTCTGAACCAAAAGCTGTTCAGTCGGGTAAGGCTTCTGCCAGCTGGCTCTATGAGCCTGAGCAGCGGCGCCTGGTGATCGATCTCCATGAAACCGCCTCTTCGCAGCTGATCGATGTGTCGATGGAGTAAGCATCCTGGTCACCGGCGTACCTGGCGGAGAAGGACGACGACTTCTTCGATTAGGGTTCGCCCAGACGCGGCATCTCCTCAGTTTCGGGTTCGACCCCGGCCGCGTCGAGAACGCCGGCCAACATCACGTAGTGGCCGGCGAGCATCGTCAGCAGAAGTAACCTGGCGGGCTCATAGCGCTTGGCCAGGGCCATGTAAGTCGTGTCCGACAGCCGCCGTTCGTCGACCAGCTCATCCACTGCTCGCAGGAGCAGCGCGTCGGCCGGCGCCCAATCCGTATCGTCCGGTCCGCCTGCAATTCGTCGAATCTCGGCGTCGGTAAGGCCGACCTGATGCGCGATCCGGGCGTGCTGCCCCCACTCGTAGGACGATTGGCATCGCCACGCGGCACGAAGGATCAAGAGCTCGCGCTCGCGCGGATCGAGTTCGCTCATGAAGAGGGCCCCGGCGAAGCGTTGCCAGGCCTTATAGAGCGCCGGGTTACGCGCAAGGGTGGTCATCACGTTGAGTGCGTGCGGGGTCGGGGTCAGCCCGAGCTTCCGCTCGACCGACCGGAACTCGGCTTCAGAAAGCGGCGGTATACGAGGGGCGTGTGCGATCGCGTCGCAAACGCTAACTGGCGGCGGCTTCAGACAAAAGGGACCGCACGTGACGAGATTTCAGCCGGTGGGCCCCAGACTGAGTCGCCAACGCGAGAAACACGTCACCACCTACACCTTCACGCCGTCGCGATCGCAACCTAGCCTTGGAAAGGCTGATCCCCATTGGGACGAAGCCGTACAGATCCTTCGTTGATCAGGAGAAACCGCTGGCCTACGTCATCACGCAGCCGTGCATCGGGAACAAGGACGCATCCTGCGTTGAGGTCTGCCCCGTCGACTGCATTCACACGGACGATGCGAGCCCTCACTACTTCATCGATCCCGCCGAGTGCATCGACTGCGGCGCGTGCGTCGACACGTGCCCGGTGGATGCGATCTATCCCGAGGACGAGGTCCCGGCGGAGTGGACGTCGTTTGTCAAAGTGAACGCCGAGTATTTCAAATGACGGGGGCAATAAACACCGTGGCTCATGAGTCTTCTGAAGAGTCCTCAACCGTCGGCGTGCGCGGATGGGTCGGAGAGCGATGCGTACGAATTGTCGAGCTGGCGGACGAGTGGATCCTCGTCCAGCCATGGGACGATCCACGCACCTGGGAGCTGGTCCAGGCCGACCTGGTGAACGTCGAGCGCCCGCGGAGCGCAGTATCAGCGGAACAAGAGGTTCCCGCATGACGATGACCCCCAACGTGACTCTGCTTCAGGACCCGACGTCGGAGCGGACGGTCCACTTGAGGCAACGCGCCCCGCGGATGTCAGGGCTGCATGGAAGGCGCATCGCCCTTCTCGACATCTCGAAGCCGCGCGGAGACGTTTTTCATGATCGCCTCGAGCAGCTGCTCTGGGAGCGGGGTGCCGTAGTTTCGCGCTACCGGAAGCCGACCTTCACCAAGCCGGCGCCGGTTCGCCTGCTCGAGGAGATCGTGAGCTCTAACGTGGCGGTGATCGAAGCACTCGCCGATTGAGGGTCGTGCATGTCGTGCAGTGTGCACGACATGACCACCCTCGAGGGTCGAGGGTTGGCGGGAGTGTACGTCGCTTCTCGCGAGTTCATCGAGGCGGGGCAGGCCCAGGCGAGGGCCCTCGGGTTCCACCCGGCCTCCGTATTCGTCGCACACCCGATTCAGGACAGGACCGACGCGGAGATGGGGGAGATCGCCGAGTCGGCGCTGGACGAGATCCTGGCCGCATTGCTCGAATGAGCTCACCCGGGAGCGCCCCATGAGAGCCGCGGTTTACCACGGGAAAGAGGACATCCGGCTCGAGGAGGTGCCCGAACCGTCTACACCTTCTGGTTTTGTTAAGGTGCAAGTTGCGGCGAACGGCCTGTGCGGCACCGATCTTCATCTCTTCTACGGTGGTGCACACCCGGCCATGAGCCTCCCCGTCGTGCTCGGGCACGAGTTCGGGGGGGAAGTGGTCGAGGTTGGCCAAGGCGTCGCCGATATCCGTCCAGGCGACCAGGTCGCGGTCGAGCCTCTGATCCCCTGCGGCGCCTGCCCGCAGTGCTCAGCCGGTGACTACAACCTGTGCGGCCGCATGCGCGTCCATGGCTTCTCGGGTGCCCAGGGTGGACTCGCCGAGTTCTGGGTCGCGGCTCGAGAGAACGTCTTCCGCCTCCCCGAAGGCATCAGCGGTCGCGACGGAGCGTTGGTCGAACCTCTGGCTGTTGCCCATCACGCGGTGCACCGGGCCCCGCTCGGCGGGCCCGTGGCGATCTTTGGCGCAGGACCGATAGGGATCGGCATATTTCTCTCCCTGCACGCGCTGGGCTCCGGACCAATCGTCGTCGTGGAGCCTTCGGAAACACGTCGCCGGGCGATCGCTAGCCTCGGCGCCGAGACGGTTCTCGATCCCGGCGCGGGCGATGCAGTCGCGGCGATCAAAGACCTGGTCGGTGGTGGCGTCCAGGTCGCCTTCGAAGCCGCCGGGACGGGACCCGCGCTCGCCTCCGCGATCGCGGCCACTGCCCCGAAGGGAACAATTGTTGTCGTCGCGACATACGAGCAGAGCGTCGCGCTTGATGCCGGGACGATTGTCCAGGGCGAGCGAAAGATCGTCGGTTCCTCGACGTATCGTGGTGACTTCGTCCCGGTGATCGAGCTGCTTGCGCGGGGCGCCTACAAGGTCGACCGCTGGGTCGAGCGGGTGGCGATGCGAGACCTGGTTTCGGTTGCGCTCCCGCGACTTCGCTCCGGCGCCGCCGTCAAGCTCCTCGTCGATCCGAGCGAATGAGGCGCCCCAATCTCGAAAGCGACACGCTTTGGTCCTTTGCGCTGCCTCGGCCGCTCGATAGCATCGCCAAAGACATCAGTAGAGGAGGATGACCATGCCTTCAGTCGAGATCAACGGCGGCCAGGTCGTTTACGAGGTGGTCGGCGACAAGAACGGGATCCCGCTCGCGCTGACCCCAGGTGGTCGCTTCTCGAAGGACTTCCCAGGAGTCCGGCCGCTGGCCGAGAAGTTGGCTGCCGGGGGAATCAAAGTGCTGCTCTGGGACAGACCCAACTGCGGCGCCTCCGACGTTCAGTTCTCCGACCGCTGGCCGTCGGAGTCGCACATGTACGCCGACACGCTGCAGCAGCTGATCAAGCACGTCGGATTCGGGCCGACGGTGATCGCGGGTGGCTCGGGCGGCGCACGCGCCTCGATCATCACGGCCATCGAGTACCCCGATGTCACCAGCCGTCTCTTCGTCTGGCACATCGTGGGCGGCGTCTACAGCTCGTTCGTGCTCGGCTGCTACTACGTGATGTGGAACATCACGACCGCCAAGCGCGGCGGGATGGAGGCCGTGATCGAGATGCCGGAATGGAAGGAGCGCATCGCGCAGAACCCGCGCAACCGGGAGCGTCTGCTCTCGATCCCAAAGGATGAGTTTGTCCGGAACATGAAGCTCTGGCTGAACGCCTATGTGTCGAAACCGGGACAAGCGATTCCCGGTGTGCCCGACGAGGACTTCGCTCGCATCAAGGTCCCCACGGTCATCATTCGCAGCGGCGAGAACGACGACGATCACCCGAAGCGGACGTCGTTCGAAGTCCACGCGCTCATCAAGGGCTCGCGCCTGGTGGAGCCGCCCTGGGCGGAGGACGCCTGGGAGCAGGCGGGGATCCTGTCGTTCAAGACCGGCGAGCCGCACACCTTCGACCCGTGGCCTATGGCGGCCCCCTTGATCATCGACTTCGCCCGGGAGCCCGTTCCCGCCTGACGCCTGGGGCCTGACACAGAACGAGTCGCGTCCGTCGCGGACCTGTCACGGATTGAGTCTTTACGGGTACGCCTGTCCACCCTAGGATCGCCTTTGAACTGGCGGCCGGACGTGACAGAGGTGTGGGAGGACACGATGATTGGTTCGCCGCGGGTGCTGCTTGGCGTGTGGAGAAACGTGACCGCGCGGACATGGGCTTTGCTGCTTGTGGCAGCGATGGGCTTGACCGCCTGCGCCTCATCGTCGTCGGCTACCGGGACCGACCAGTCGTCGAAGGGACCGATCAAAATCGCCTTCATCGGCGCCTTTTCTGGTCCGTTCGCGGTGTCGTCGGTTTCGGCACTGAACACGCACACGTACGGCGTCGACGAGATCAACGCCAAGGGCGGGATCAATGGACGGAAGATCGAATACATCCAGAAGGACGACCAGGGTCAGGCCAACAATGACCCGCAGCTCGTCCAGGAGCAGCTCGACGCGGGGGTCAAGGTCTTCTTCTCACAAACGGCTGCCGGCGTGCGGGCCATCGCGCCACTGATGAAAACGAACAACTTCATCCTTTACACCAACAACCCGCCGGCGTTCGAGAACGATCCGGCCCAGGTGCCTTACGGCTTCAACTGCATTCCATCAAACCAGGACTCGACGGACGCGATCGCGAAGTACGCGACCAAGAAGGGTCAGAAGAAATGGGCCGTCGTCGCCGACTCGAGCGCCCAGGTCCAGGAGTACGTGAGAACGCTTGGAATCTCCGCGCAGCAGTACGGCGGCACAGTGGTCTTCAGCAAGAACTTCGATACCGGCACTACCGACTTTTCGTCGGTCGTCAAGCAGGTCAAGGACGCCGGCGCGGACGCCATCATGTTCTTCGCCTTCGGGGCGCCGGTGGCCCGCTTCCTGCAGGCGGTGAAGGCCGCCGGCGTGACCCAGGACATCTACGGCAGCTTCGGAGCGGGCGGGGCGTCGGACCTCAGCACCGCCCCAGTTGACGTCGTCCAGAACCAGTACTACTTCCCGCTCTACAGCGCGGGCCTCCTCGACGTACAGAACAAGGCGCCGCTGATGAAAGAGTACGGAGACTTGCAGCTGAAGTTCTATACGCGATTCGGCAAGAAGCCTGGCGTTGGCGGTGGAACCGCTTACGACCAATGGCTGTCGGTCATTTGGGCGATCAAGCAGGCGGGCGGAGACGACCCGACGAAGATGCGCGCTGCGATGGAGAGCAGCACTGGCATGGGGGGTATCGGATTCACCTCATCGCAGCTGAAATACGCCTGGAGCAAAACCAACCACGGCGGCTTTCCGCCTGGCCAGGTCAAGCTTGCCAAAGCGCTCTTGAACTCGGATTGGCCCGGAATGTTCCCGATTGCCCCGGGAGCCTAGTTGAGGGAGGACACGATGATTCGTTTCAATTCCCCGGTGCTTCACGGCGTGTTGAGCGGTGCCGCTCCGGCGTCGGCTTTGCTGCTCGTCGCAGTCCTGGGCTTGACTGCTTGCGCCTCCTCATCGTCCGCGACCGTTGATCAATCGTCGAAGGGACCGCTCCGCGTCGCCTTTATCGGAGCCTTCTCAGGCCCGTTCGCGGTGTCGTCGATTTCCGGCGAGAACAACCTTGGATACGGTTCGGATGAGCTCAACGGCAAGGGCGGGTTCAACGGCCGGAAGTTCGAGATCATCAAGAAGGACGACCAGGGTCAGGCGAACAACGACCCGCAGCTCGTCCAGGAGCTGCTTGACTCGGGGGTCAAGATCTTCATCGAGGAAACCGCTGCCGGGGTCCGGGCCATCGTGCCGCTGATGAAGACAAACAACTTCATCCTTTACACGAACAACCCGCCGGCATTCGAAAACGACCCAACCCAGGTTCCGTACGGCTTCAACAACATCCCGTCCAATCAGAACTCGACAGACGCGATCGCGAAATACGCGAGCAGCAAGGGTCAGAAGAGGTGGGCTGTCGTTGCCGACTCGAGCGCCCAGGTCCAGGAGTACGTCAGGACGCTTCAGATCTCATCGCAGCAGTTCGGCGGAACGGTGATCTTCAGCAAGAACTTCGACTCGGGCACGACCGACTTCTCGTCTGTCGTCAAGCAGGTCAAGGACTCCAACCCGGACGCGATCATGTTCTTCGCGTTCGGGGCGCCGGTGGCCCGATTCCTGCAGGCGGTGAAGGCCGCGGGTGTCACCCAGGACATCTACGGCAGCTTCGCCGCGGGCGCTGCTTCGGACCTCAGCACGGCCCCGGTCGACGTGGTTCAGAAGCAGTACTACTTTCCACTCTTCAGCCCGTCCCTCCTCGACGAGCAGAACAAGGCGCCTCTGTACAAGGAGTACGGGGATCTGCAGCTGAAGTTCTACACCCGCTTTGGCAAGAAGCCGGGCGTAGGCGGCGGGGTCGGCTACGACCAGTGGCTGTCCGTCGTCTGGGCGGTGAGGCAGGCCGGTGGTGACGACCCGACCAAGATGCGGGCCGCAATGGAAACCACAGCTGGGCTTGGAGGTATCGGCTTCACCTCGCCGCAGGTGAAGTACAAGTGGAGCAAGACGGACCACGGAGGATTTCCGCCGGGCCAGGTCAGGCTTGCGAAGGCGTTGCTGAACCCTGATTGGCCTGGCATGTTCCCGATCGCACCGGGAGCCTAAGGAGATCACGCTCATGCCCTCAGTCGAGATCCACGGCGGTCAAGTCGTTTACGAGATCCTCGGACCTTCGGACGGCACCCCTATCGTCATCACGCCCGGCGGGCGCTTCAGCAAAGACGTGCCCGGGCTGCGGCCGCTGGCCGAGAAGCTGGCCGCGGGCGGCATGAAGGTGCTGCTCTGGGATCGGCCCAACTGCGGCGCCTCCGACGTCCAGTTCTTTGGACGCTCGGAGTCGCACATGCGGGCAGAGGTGCTGGCCGACCTGCTCAAGCGCCTCGACATGGCGCCTGCCGTCATTGCGGGTGGCTCAGGCGGCGCGCGCGATTCGATCATCACGGTGATGGAGCACCCGGAGGTCGCCACCAGGCTCGTCACCTGGTCGATCGTCGGTGGCGTCTTCAGCACGATGAACCTGGCCGGGGTCTACGTCTTGCCGAACATCACGACCGCGAGGGTGATGGGGATGGAGGCGCTGAGCGAGATGCCGGAGTGGAAGAAGCTGATCGAGGCCAATCCGCGCAATCGAGAGCGACTGCTTGCGTTCCGCAGCGAAGAGTTTGTCGACGTGATGCTGCGCTGGCTCAACGCGTTCGTGCCGAAACCCGGGCAGACGATTCCCGGGGTTCCGGACGAAGACTTCGAAAAAATCAAGGTGCCGACACTGATCGTCCGCGGCGGCGAGAACGACATCGATCATCCGAAGCGCACTTCGTTCGAGGTGCATTGCTTGATCAAGGGTTCGCGGCTCGTCAACCCACCGTGGCCGGAGGATGCATGGGAGCGCGCCGTGGAGGCGATGTTCCGGGGCAAGGGGCACATCTTCGACCCCTGGGTCCAGGCCGCCCCTCTCATCCTCGACTTCAGTCAAGAACCAGTCGGCGCCGCGGCTAGGTAGGGGGCTTTCCTTCGGTGATGGGGGCAGTTGCCTCCGGCAACTTCGCATCCAGCGGCTCAGTCGGTCCAGCCCATTCCGTGACCAGCGTTACTTCCTTGTTGAGACCTGACTGGAGCGCGGTCAGCAGCCGGCTCTCGCTCACATGCACGAATGTGTCGTCGCGGACGACAAACACGACTGAGTCGTCGTCCTCGCCCTGCGCGGTCCGGATCTCACCGGCCACCCCGAAAGCGCGGAAGATCCCAAGGGCGTCGGCAAGCGTGCCGGCGCTCGTGAACGTGATTGCCCCGGCGACGGGCTCGCCGGGCACGCCGGCCACGCGCATTGCCTCCCGCGCCAGAGCAAGCGCTCGTTCCCGTACCGACTGCGCGTCATCGTCGGCGAGCACCAGCTCGAGCTCTCGCCGCCGCGGAAGGCTTCGACTCACATCCGACTCCACAACACGCGCACCGCTCGCACGCAGTGTGTCGCGAATCGCGATCAGTCGGTCCAGGCCTAGCGCTCCCGCGGGATCCGGATTGATGCGGACGACGGCATGACGCACGACGCTGATCCTACCCGCTGCAACTCGGGTCAGATCGTGTCGCGTGTTTGCGAGACGAGTCACATTCTGTCGCTAGCCGCGAGAACGTTTGGTCGCTACGATCAACCTCTCGTGTGGCCGCTGCGACGACCGTCATCGGCGGGCGAGTTATGGGCAGCAATGAAGCCACGGGGAGGCCCGAATTGATCGCAAACCTGGTCGGGGGCCAGTGGAAGCAGGCCGGCACCGAAAACCATCTCGACATCTACAATCCTGCGACCGGCGAGGTGATCGATCGCGTCCCGCTCTCCACCAGGGCCGACGTCGATGGCGCGGTTCGCGCGGCCGAGACCGCGTTCGAGCATTGGTCGCGGACCCCGGTGATGGAGCGCGTCCGTCTGATGTTCAGGTACAAAGCGGTTCTCGAGGAGCACTTCGAGGAGCTCGCGGCGATAGTGACCCGACACCACGGCAAGACGCTGGACGAGTCCCGCGGCGAGATTCGGCGCGGCATCGAGGTGGTCGACTTCGCGTGCGGCGCGCCCACGCTCCTCCAAGGGCGCACGCTGCGAAATGTCTCGACCGCTGTCGACCAGGACCTCTATCGGTACCCGGTGGGCGTTTGCGCAGGAATTCCGCCCTTCAACTTTCCGGTGATGATCCCGCTCTGGATGTTTCCGATCGCAGTCGTGGCAGGGAACACATTCGTGCTCAAGCCGTCGGAGCGCACGCCGCTGGGGGCCGCCCGACTCGCCGAGCTGTTTCTCGAGGCCGGCTTCCCCGAGGGAGTGCTCAATCTGGTCCACGGTGCCAAGGACGTCGTTGACTCGCTGCTCGAACACCCCGGCGTGAGCGCCATATCCTTTGTGGGCTCGGCGCCCGTGGCGCGTTACGTCTACCAGACCGCCGCACTCCACGGGAAGCGGGTACAGGCGCTCGGCGGCGCCAAGAACCACCTCGTCGTGATGCCTGACGTCGACTTCGAGGTGGCGGCTCCCGCAATCCTCAACTCGGCGTTCGGCAACGCGGGTGAGCGGTGTCTGGCGGGAAGCGTGGCGGTGATGGTCGGCGGCGCCGCCGACTCCGTGATCGAGGCCCTCGTCAAGCAAGCGTCCGAGCTGACAGTCGGCCCAGGGGATGCACCTGGCGTAGATGTCGGTCCGCTCATTCGCGAGGACCACCGCAATCGCGTCGCCGATTACATCGGGCGCGGCGAGTCGGAAGGCGCGGATGTACTCCTCGACGGCCGCGGCCTGATGAAGCGGCGCGGCTACTTCCTCGGCCCGACGATTCTCGACAACGTCAGTGACAAGATGACAGTCGGTCGGGACGAGATCTTCGGGCCGGTGCTGTCCGTCGCGAGGGCGAAGACGCTCGAGGAGGCGATCGACCAGGCCAACCGGTCGGCGCTTGGCAACATGGCAGTCATCTTCACCACGTCCGGAAAGGCGGGCCGCGAGTTTCGCGAGCGCGTCCAGGCTGGGATGGTGGGCATCAACGTGCCCATTGCGCAGCCGTTCGCGTTCTACCCGTTTTCGGGTTGGAAAGGCTCCTTCTTCGGTGACCTCCACGTCCACGGGACAGACGGCGTGGATTTCTACACGCGCAAGAAAGTAGTGGTTACGCGCTGGTGAGCGCGGAAGAGGCACAGGTGGCAACTGACGAGCGGACCGAGTCACGCGAGCACGTCGTCTGTCGGGAGGAAGAGCTGCCGCCGGGCGCGATGAAGCTCGTCCCGATCGGCAAGTACGGCGTCGGCGTTTTCAATGTGAACGGCAAGTACTTCGCGATCACGAACTTCTGCCCGCACGAGGGCGGGCCGCTCTGCAAGGGTCGCCTGGGAGGGCAGGCAGAGGTCGACTCTGACGTCCCGGGAGGCGCCGTGCTCACGCGAGTGGGCGAGTTCATCTTCTGTCCCTGGCACCAGTGGGGATTCGAGCTGGCCACGGGAACGACGTCGGTCAAGCCCGAGTGGAGCATTCGCACATATCCGGTGAAGGTAGTGAATGGTGAGGTGGTGGTGACGAGATGAGCGAAAAGCAGCGAATTATCGATTCGAGCGTCCACATGTTCTTTCGGAAGGGCGGCGAGATCCGCGACTTCATGAACGAGCCGTACAAGAGCCGAGGCATTCCGGACGTGGAGATGGACTGGTACGGCGCGCCCGGAGGCGAGTATGACCCGGACATCGCCAAGCGCTCGGAGGGCGGCTACCCCAGCTCCGACCCGTCGCTGGTTTCCGAG
This sequence comes from Candidatus Eiseniibacteriota bacterium, assembly GCA_035300725.1. Lineage (GTDB taxonomy): Bacteria > Chloroflexota > Dormibacteria > Dormibacterales > Dormibacteraceae > Palsa-870. The sequence goes on from DATGVE010000109.1 coordinate 15,460, forward strand.
CATCTTTTCGGTGAACAGGGAGTGGACATCGCGATCCTTCACCCGATGACGCGCGGCAACCTGCCTGACCGCCACCTCACCAACGCCGTACTCAGCGCCCACAACAAGATGCTGGTCGAGCGATGGCTCGAGAAGGGGAACTCGCACAAGCGGTTCCGCGGGACCATCCGCGTGAACCCGGAGGACCCGAAGGCGGCGATTCAGGAAATCGAGCGGTGGAAGGACCACCCTTATGTCGTTCAGGTAGGCGTCCCGCTTCAGTCACGGGAGCCGTTCGGAAAGCCGCAGTTCTTCCCTCTCTGGGAGGCGGCCGCCAATTACGGCCTGCCGGTGGCGGTCCATATCGAAACGGGAACCGGCGTCGACTTCGCGCCCACTCCCTCAGGTCACACCCGGACCTATCCGCAGTACGTCACGTTCATGGCGCTCAACTACCTCTACCACTTAATGAACATGATCGCCGAGGGCGTGTTCGAGGCCCTTCCGAACCTGAAGTTCGTTTGGGCTGACGGCGGCGGTGACCTGCTCACGCCGTTCATCTGGCGCATGGACACGTTCGGCCGCCCACACCTCGAGCAGACGCCGTGGGCGCCGAAGATTCCCTCGGCCTACCTGCCGGGCCACGTGTTTTTCATCCACGGGAAGCTCGACGGCCCGACCGCCGTCGACGAGCAGATGGTCGGGCAGTGGACGAGCCTGACCGGAAAGGAGAACATGTTCATGTACGGGTCGAGCTACCCGCACTGGAACGTGAGCACCCCCGACCAGATCCAGGAAGGGCTGACAGACGACCAACGCGAGAAGATCCTTTGGAAGAATGCGGCCGAGCTCTACAAGCTGGAGCTGCAGGCCCCGGTCCCGGGCTGAACAGGTTGACGCGGGCGGCGTCCGCTCGGCGTCGCGCGCGTCCTTTAATACGCCCGCTGTCTTAGTGCCCCGGTAACTTGATGGAGGAGAGGTAGTGGAGCTTGCCATCCAGGCCCTGATCGCAGGGTTGGCAGCGGGTGCGGTATACGCGCTCGTCGGCATGGGCTACAACATCGTCTTCTCCGGGACGCGCATATTCAACCTCGCGCAGGGCCAGGTGCTGATGCTCGGGACGATGTTCACCTGGACTCTGAGGGAGCAGATGGGCCTGCCGGATGTGATCTCGGTGATCCTCGCCGCTCTCCTGGCGGGCGTGGCCAACGTCATCATCGAGCGCACGGCGGTGGCCCCGCTGTACGCGCGCAAAGGCGGGTCCGAGCATTCCAGGATCCTCGGCACGTTCATCACGACTCTGGGCGCGTCGATCGCCATCCAGAACATCGCGGTGGCGATCTGGGGCCTCGAGCCCAGGCCGTTCAAGGCGTACTTCCCGCTCACCGGCTTGCATCTTGGGGGAGTCACGATCACCGCGCAGCAGGTCTTCATGGTGGCGATCGCCGTCCTCGCGGTGTTCGCGTATCGCCTGTTCGCCGTGCGGACGAAATGGGGAGTCGGATTGTCCGCCATGTCTGAGGACGCGGAGGCGGCGCTCATGCGCGGCGTGCCCATCATCCAGGGCCGGATGCTGGCCTTCTTCATCGCCGGCGTTATTTCGGGCCTTGGCGGCGCAGCCATAGGACCGATCGCGTTCGCCAATCCCAACCTTGGGTTCGAGTTTGGGCTCAAGGGTTTTGTCGCGATAGCCATAGGCGGCTTCGGCTCCACAACCGGCGCTTTGTGGGGCGGCATGATCCTCGGGATGCTCGAGGCCATCATGGTCACCTACGGCAACGACCAGTACCGCACCTATGCCGGACTGCTGCTGATGCTGGTGATCCTGCTGCTGCGCCCGAATGGGATCGCGGGCAGGATCTCGCTGCGACGGGTGTAGCGGTGGCATCAGGCATCGCCACTCTGAGCAGGTTCTGGACGCCGAGCGAAAGTATCCCCGTCGAGGTCGCCCGCGCGAGGCGCAGCTTCACCGTGAACTTCGTCGTCGCGCTTGTCGGACTGGTGCTGATCTGGTTCCTGCCTGACTACGTGGATTTGCCGCCAAGCGTCTTCCGGATGTTGACGCTGACGTACCTGGCCGCGGTTTCGGTGATCGGGATGAACCTTGTCTTTGGTCTCGCCGGCCAGCCCACCCTCGGTCCCGCCGCGACGTATGCCGTCGGCGCATATGTCTCAGGGCTTCTCGCCGCCAAGGCGGGTTGGGACCCGTGGCTCTCCATCCCGGTAGGCATCCTCGCCGCCACGTTGGTGGGCGTGATCATCGGCGTTCCCGCTCTACGCGTCGGGGGCTTTTACCTCGCCATGGTGACCGCGTTTGCGGCCCAGGCAGTGCCGGCGACCGTCAACATCTTCCACTCGCTCACGGGAGGTGACGACGGCCTTGTCGGCATCCCGGGGATTCGGATCGGCGGGTCGGATCTCGACCTGTTCGGCCGCTACCGGCTGGCGATCTTCGCTCTCGCCATTACCGCCTTGCTCGCCGCGGGGATCGCTCGATCAGCCTGGGGTCGCTGGTTCCGGACGCTGACGGTGTCAGAAGTGGGGACGAGCGCCCTTGGCGTCTCCGTCTATCAGGCGAAGGTCATTGCCTTCCTGCTTTCCGCCATCTTCGGCGGTCTCGCCGGGGCCCTGTACGCGCATTTCCAGCTCGTCATCAGCCCGGCGGCCTTCTCGTTCGACCTCTCGCTGATTCTCTTTGCATCGTGCGTGATTGGCGGCCTCGGGACGCTTTGGGGTCCGATTCTGGGTACGGTCTTTTTCTTCCTCGGTCCCCATTACCTCTTGCCTCAGCAATGGGGCGCGGCCTGGGCGCAGGTGATCTACGGCGTAGTCCTCATGCTGGTCGTCATCCTCATCCCAGATGGCCTTGCACCGCTCGTCAGAAGCGCGGGCCGCCGCCTGCCATATCTTCCCTTTCGCGAGCAGCTAGGCGATCTGAAGCCGTCATCGGCGCGCTCGGCGGCAAGTCGGGCCGTCACCAAGCTGCCGGCGCTGTTGCGGCGGGCAAGTGCGGCCCGAGCAGCGGGAACTAGCGCGGTGCTCGAGGCGAAGGGTGTGTCGAAGCGCTTCGGTGGTGTGCGGGCGCTCAAAGGCGCGGGAGTCGAAGTCGAGTCTGGCCGGATCACCGCGCTGATCGGACCCAACGGGTCCGGCAAGACGACGCTCCTGAACGCGTGCTGCGGGTACATCACACCCGACGAGGGATCGATCACGATCCTTGGTCACGACGTTTCGAAAGACCCAGCGTACAAACGCGCCCGACTCGGCATGGCGCGCACGTTTCAGCAGCCGATACTCTTCCCTTCGCTCAACGGCGCGCAGGGCGTGATGGTGGGCTACGCCGACCGGCGTCCTTCCCCATGGTCGTCGCTCCTGTACCTGCCGAAAAGTCTTCGCCATGAACGCGAGGCGGCTGCTCGCGCCGAGGCGATCCTGTGCGCGCTTGGTGTTGAGCACCTTCTCCTCAAAAAGGGCGAGGCCATGTCCCTCGCGGAGACGCGGATCCTGGACCTTGCTCGCGCGCTCGCGCTCGATCCTTTAGTCCTCATCCTCGATGAACCGGCGGCCGGTCTGGACGCAGACGAGGTGGCCGTCCTGGCCGCGATGATCAGGGCCGCCCGCGACGCCGGCGTCGGCGTCCTGCTCGTCGAGCACGACGTCGCCTTCGTTCTCGATCTCGCGGACCGCATCATCGTCCTCGATCAAGGCGCGGTGATAGCAGACGGGACACCGGCCGAAGTCAAGACCGACCATCGAGTCGCGGCCGCCTACTTCGGCAACGTCGCCTCGGACGCCGAAGAGCCTGCGGCGGAGGGCATCCAGGCATGACCGCGGTCGCGACCGACGGCGCGCTTGCCGTCCGAGGGCTCGAGGTCCGCTACCACGGCGCGCTCGCCCTCGGGAACGTCAATCTCGAGATACCGCGAGGCGCGCGCGTCGGCATAGTCGGTCGCAACGGGGCCGGGAAGTCGTCGCTCCTCCGAGCCATCGCCGGCATCGTGCCTTGCGCCAAGGGCACCATCGAATGGGACGGGGCGGACATCACGCGGATGCGCGCCGACCGGCGTGTCGGGAAGGGCATCGCGATGATCCCCGAGGGGCGTCGCGTGTTCGGCGGCCTGAGCGTTGCGAACAACCTCCGCGTCGGCAGCTTCGTCGATGGCAAGCATGCGAGCGAACGCCTGGAGCAGGTGTACCGGTTGTTCCCGATCCTCAAGGAACGAGCGCAGCTTCCGGCGGCTCAGCTCTCGGGTGGCGAGGCGCAGATGCTTGCCATCGGCGAGGCTCTCATGTCCGGCCCGCGACTGCTCCTGCTCGACGAGCCATCGATCGGCCTGGCGCCGATCGTGGTGGCTAATGTTCTCGCCACGATCCGCGAGCTTAGCGAGCGAGGGATCTCCGTCCTTCTTGTCGAGCAATCGGTGCGTCTGGCTTCGTCGTTCGCCGATGAGCTTCACGTCCTTGACATGGGCCGCATGGCCAAGATCAAAGATAGGCAGGGCGAGCTTGACGAAGAAAAGCTGCGCGAAGCCTATTTGGGAGGGCGGTAGTGCCAGATTGGTGCCCTCGGCAGCTGTTTTTTTGCCAGGAGTTCACGCTTTGGGCCTTCTGCAAGCTCAAACTCGCCCCTAGGATGAACTTGAATGGCGGGCCAGGCGTGAACGACGCGGGCACTGCCACAACCGGTTAGGAGGTTTCCATGGCGATCGAAGTCAAAAAGCCCCAGGCCAAGCAGGAGCAGGTGGCCGTGCGGGTGGTCGATTCCGACATTCACCCGGTCCCGAAAGCGGGAGCATGGCTCCAGCACGTGCCCGAGCCGTACCGCAGCCAGTTCTGGGCCAAGAAGAAGGTCGGCGACACAATCAACTACGACGCGCCCGACTACGTCCACGCCATGGCCATGCGCACCGACACCTTTCCGACCGACGGTGGCTTTCCCGGCTCCGATCCCGACCTTGCGTTCCGCCAGGTCCTGGTCGAGGCAGGCTCGGACATCGGCATCCTCGAGCCCTTTGCCGGGCACCACATCATCCCCGAGGTTGACCAGGCATCCAAGATCGGCACCAATCACTGGCTCGCCGGGAACTGGCTGGACAGCAAGGGCAACTGGCACGAGCGCTGGCGCGGATCGATCTGCGTGAACATCGAAGATCCTCAGGGCGCCGTCCGCGAGATCGAGTACTGGGCCGGCCACAAATACATGGCGCAGGTCCTGATCGACGCCGAGCGGCGACCCTCGTGGGGCGACCCGAGGTACGACCCGATCTGGGACGCGGCCACACGGCACGACCTGCCGGTCACCTGCCATCTCGGCCGCGGCAAGTTCGAGCAGTACCCGATGCCGCCGGTCGGCTTCCCCAGCTACAACCACGACTTCATGGTCACGTACTCCTTGCTCGCAGCGAACCAGGTGATGAGCCTGATCTTCGATGGCGTCTTCGAAAGGTTCCCCACGATGAAGGTCCTGCTCATCGAGCACGCCTTCAGCTGGATCTTGCCGCTGCTGTGGCGGATGGACAAGGTCTACGAGGCTCGCCAGGCTGACCTTCCTCACCTGAAGAGGAAGCCGTCCGAGTACGTGTTCGACCACATTCGGTTCTCCACGCAGCCGCTCGACTACCCCGATGACATGAACGAGCTGACGAAGGCGCTGGAGTGGATGGACGGAGGCCGGATCCTGCTGTTCTCATCTGACTATCCCCACTGGACGTTCGACGACCCGAAGTGGGTGGTCAAGCACCTGCCCAAGGCGATGCGGGACAAGATCATGTTCGAGAACGGGATCGAGTTCTTCAAACTGCCCCGGACGGTCCCGTCGATCGATCGGGCGCCGATCTACTGAACGAAGAAATCTTCGAGGAGAGTGTCGATGGCGATTGAGGTAAAGAAGCCCCAGGCGAAGCCCGCCGAGGTAGCAGTTCGAGTGGTGGACTCGGATGTTCATCCCGTCGCCAAAGCCGGCGCCTGGCTGCAGCACGTGCCCGAGCCTTGGCGCAGCAAGTTCTGGGCGAAAAAGAGCATCGGCGACACCATCAACTACGACGCGCCTGACTACGTCCATGCGATGGCGATGCGGACAGACACCTTTCCAGAGGATGGCGGCTTTCCGGGCTCAGACCCTGATCTTGCGTTTCGCCAGCTGATCGTGGAAGCCGGCTCGGACATTGGCATTCTCGAACCAGGTTCGCGTTCGCAAGTTGTTCCCGAGATCGATCAAGCAGGGAAGATCGGGACGAACCATTGGCTGGCGAACAACTGGCTGGACAGCAAGAACAACTGGCACGAGCGCTGGCGTGGTTCCATCTGCGTCAGCGTCCAGGACCCCGAGGGCGCGGCGCGCGAGATCGAGTACTGGGCCGGCCACAAATTCATGGCGCAAGTCCTGATCAGCGCCGAGCCGCGCCCGGCTTGGGGCGACCCGCGCTACTACCCGATCTGGGAGGCGGCGACGCGGCACAACCTGCCTGTTGCCTGCCACCTCGGGCGTGGGTATTTCGAGACCCTGCCCATGCCCCCGGTCGGCTTCCCAAGCTACAACCACGACTTCATGGTCACGTACTCGCTGCTCGCGGCGAACCAGGTGATGAGCCTCGTGTTCGACGGCGTATTCGAGCAGTTCCCGACCTTGAAGGTCATCCTGGTCGAGCACGCCTTCAGCTGGGTGCTGCCACTTCTCTGGCGCATGGACAAGATCTACAAGGCGCGCAAATCTGACCTCCCGCACCTCAAGCGGAAGCCGTCGGAGTACGTGTACGACCACATTCGGTTCACGACCCAGCCGCTCGACTACCCGGACGACATGAACGAGCTGACACGGGCGCTGGAGTGGATGGATGGTGGGCGAATCCTGCTCTTCTCCTCTGACTACCCGCACTGGACGTTCGACGACCCGAAGTGGGTGGTCAAGCACCTGCCCAAGGCGTTGCGCGACAGGATCATGTTCGAGAACGGGATCGAGCTCTACCACCTCCCGCGAACGGTTCCCTCGATCGACCGGCCGGCTGTCTACTAAATAGTCCTGAGGTCCGCCTGACCGAGTGGCGCCGGGAGGAATCAACTCCTCCCGGCGCCCCTGTGTTCGCTGCCGCAGCGCGGCCCGTCAACTGGCGGCGGAACCTGGTCGCGCTCTGGATCACGAACTTCACCGGCATCCTCGGGGTCACGGCGATGATCCCGTTCGTCGCGTTCTTCCTGGCGCGGGATCTCGGCGTCCACCGGCCCTCGGAGCTGGCGCTGTGGACGGGCGGCGCCGCCGCGTCGTCAGGGCTCGGCCAGGCGATCGCCGGTCCTGTGTGGGGTGCGCTCGGAGACCGTTTCGGGCGCAAGCCGCTGCTCTTACGAGCGGTGCTGATGGGCGGCGCCTTCATGATCCTGACGAGCCTGTCCCGCTCGCCTCAGGAGCTGCTCCTGTACCGGTTTGCGTTTGGGCTGCTCGCGGGTCCAATCCCGATTGCGATGGCGATCGTCGCCACTGAGACGCCACAGGTCCACGTCGCCCGCTCGCTCGGCATTCTCAACTCCGCGACTGCATTGGCCGCGGGCATTGGTCCGGCGCTCGGGGCGGTCATCGTCGGAATCGTCGACGTGCGCTACATCTTCGCGGTCGCCGGCGCCGGCCTCCTCATCTCGTCGGTCTTCGTGATCACGATGGTCACCGAGTCGCCGCGACGAGCTCGAGCACGTGACGCCCAGGCGCCTTCGGGGCCGCTCCGTGGCGCGCTCCTCGGCACCGTCGTGTTCATCCTGGTGGCTCTCGGTATCGCGTCTGCCGTGACGACCATGGTCCTGCCCCTGGTGTCCCTGCGGTTCCTCGAGCTCGTGCCGGACCGGGCGGCAGCCGTGACCGGGATTGCTTTCGCCATCTCGGGTGTCATGACCGCGATCGCGGGAGCCGCCTTCGGCAGCATCCTCTCGCGGCTGAGGTACCGGCGTACCGCGGTGGGCGCCGCGTTCATCCTTGGCCTCGCGGTCATCGCCGTTGCGGCGTTCACGAACCTGCCACCCGTCTTCGCCGCCTTCGCGGTTTACGGCTTCATGCAGGGCCTGTTGCTGCCGGTGATCTCAAGCGTGATGGCGGTCGAGGTGCCGAGCCGGCTTCATTCCACCGTCTTCGGGATGAGCGCAAGCGCGGCCGCCCTCGGGTATACGGCCGGCCCGTCGCTGGCCGGCACCGTGGCCGCATCCACATCGATCGCCATGGCATTGGCGTTTGCGGGAAGCCTCTCCGTGGTCCTCGCCGTCCTGCTCGGCGTCCGATTGCGTGAGCCGGTAGCGCCGGCTAGCGTTTCGTGAGCGGGTTCGGTTCTGCCTTCTGGCGGAGGAGGTCGAGTCCGTAGAGCGCGAACGTGAGTCGCGTCTGGTTCTCATGATTCGAGATCTCTCGGCCGAGGATTTTCTCCAGCCGTTCCAGCCGCCGGTACAGCGTTCGTCGCTCGATGTGCAGCTCGCGCGTCGCGTCGGCCTTCTTGCCCGAGCGGGCTAGGTAGATGCGCAGGGTTTGCAGCAGTGGTGACCCCGACCTTGCGTCGTGCGCCAGCAGCGGGCCGAGCTCTGACTCCACAAATCGAGCCAGCTCGGGACGGTCGGAGAGATGAAGCAGGAGCTGGTGGAGGCCCAGCCCGTCGTAGTGCTGCACCCCTGCACGGTGGCCAACCTGCCAGGCGTAGCGGGCCGCATCGCTTGCCTCTTCGAACGCGAGCGGCAGCGCATCGGTGCGCGTCTCCCTGCTGATCCCGACGACCGCTTCCAGCTCCTCGGTCGCGCCGATGCCTGTCACCGTCTCTGCGGCGATGGCCTCGAGCACGGGCCTGGGATCGCCGCGCAGCTTCAAACCGACGAGGGCGACGACGCGGTCGCCTTCGGTAATGCCGGCCAGGCAGACCGCTTGCGCTCGTGCGACCGCCTTGCGCACCTCTGACATCGCGGCGAGCCGGATTCGCTGGCGGTCGCGCTCAGACAAGGGACGAGATTGAGCGAGTTCGGGAAGTCGCGGTATGTCGATGACGAGGACCCCAAGCCGCCGACCCTCGAGGTCGACATTCAGGCTTCGTGCGCGACGGTAGAGCTCGTTCGTCGAGCTGTAACGCCCACGTACCAAATCGGTGATCAGAACACTTCGAGCGCGATCGGCCAGATGTGACGCGTCGCGCTGCGCGAGCAGGCTGAGCGCGATCGTCGCCGCCGCTCGGTCGAGCACCAGGGCCGCAAGCTCGTCGGGTTTCGAGTCGATGTGCAGGACGTGAACGCGCCCCCAGAACTCTCCTCGGAGCCAGATCCCAATCCACGCGCAGGGAGGCTCGCCCTCGCTGAAGTGGACGATCCCCCGCTCGCCGGCGTCGTCGTGGCCGGACCGCGAATGGGCCTCCCACTGCCGAAGCGTTGCGTCGACCGGCTGCGCGTAGGTCGCAAACTCCACGACCTGATGCGCGAGGTCTTCGAAGACGACCGGGTTTTCCACCAACCCCGCAAGGCTCTCGAGAATGAGCTTTAGCCCGGCGCCTGTCAGGGCCAGGTCGGTGAAACGACGCGCAATCGACTCCGCGCGCTGGAACAGCTGGAACTGGTGGTTGACGATGGCGCTGTGGACCTGTTCGGTCACGTCGACATACCGAATCTCGCGATGCAGGGCGATTACGGGCAGCCCGCGCTCCTCGGCGCGCTCGACCATCGCGTCGGGGATCTGGTTGACGGCGCTCCCGAGCTCGACGATCAGGCCGGCGACGCCGGCGGACACCAGCTCATCGATGTAATGGCGCTGGCCGGGAGGGTCACCGCGGAATCCCATGCCGGTCGTCAGCAGCAGCTCGCCCCCTTTCAAAAGCCGTGCGATGTCTGGCAGCTCCGAGATGTGAACCCAGCGCACAGGGCGGTCGAGATGGGTCGCTCCCGAGACCACCCGCGCGGCGGCGAGCTGGAAAATCTCGAGCTCGAGGACATCTTTGATCGAAAGCGCCACAGTCGAATTTTAGGGGTGAATCTGAAGTACCAAACGTGTCGTCTTTGGTGATTTGCCGACACAGTTCGGCCGTTGGCTCTCTGGCCTGCGCTTTATACGATTCCGGCATGAGCAGCATCACAGACCGACTGGGCTTCGCGGCGCGCCAACATCCAGCCTTCATGAAGGCCCTGGGAGACGTTTCGCGCGCCCAGGCTGAGGGTCCGCTCGACGCGCGGACGACGCGGCTGATCTACCTGGGAGCGCTGGCGGCGCTCGGCGCTGAGGAGTCGTTCCGCTTCCATCTGAAAGAGGCAATGGACAACGGGATCTCCGAGGCTGAGGCGCTGCACGCCGTAATGTGCACGTTCACCGCGGCTGGAATCACGCCGATACTCAAGGTGCTTGATGCATTTACCAGGGAAGGTGAGTAGCCAGGGCCTGCCGGACGGGCTGGTCGTCTTCGTCAGCGCTGACTGCCCGACGTGCCAGATGGTGGCCCCAGTTCTGCGCGACCTCCGCCACCGCACGGCCAATCTGACCGTCTTCACCCAGGACGATCCCCAATTTCCACCGGGGCTGGATGCGGTGCATGACGCCGACCTGCGGCTCTCGTGGGACGCCGAGATCCGGACGGTTCCGACACTCCTCCGTGTCGAGGGCGGCACTGTGACGGGTTCGCTGGAGGGTTGGCTCAGGTCCGAATGGGAGCAGCTGACGGGCGTACGCGATCTCGGCGCCGGGCTGCCCGATTACCGTCCCGGCTGCGGCTCGCTCAGCGTCGACCCGGCGCACGCCATCGCCCTCGCCCGCACGTTCGGTTCGCGGCGCCTGGGCTCGCGGTCGATCGAATTAGGTGGACTCGAGGACGAGTTCGAGGCCATGCACGAGCGCGGCTGGTCAGACGGACTGCCGGTCGTGCCTCCCACGCCCGACCGCGTGCTCGCGATGCTCGAGAGTACTCAGCGCGACCCGAGCGAGATAGTCGCGACAGTGCCACCCGATCTTGCCGAGTGCACTGTCGAGAAGGTCGCGGTCAACGCGGTGCTGGCCGGCTGCCGGCCCGAGTACCTTCCCGTTGTCATTGCGGCTCTCGAGGCCGCGTGCACCGATGAGTTCAACATGCACGGGCTGCTTGCGACGACGTGGTTCGCGGGCCCGATTCTGATCGTCAACGGCCCCATTCGCCTGCGACTCGGGATGAACTCGGGCGTCAACGTCTTCGGTCCGGGGAACCGAGCCAACGCTTCCATCGGCAGGGCGCTCCAGCTTGTCGTCCGGAACGTCGGGGGCGGGCGGCCCGGTGGTGTGGATCGTGCGACCTTTGGGAACCCTGGCAAGTACACCTTTTGTTTTGCGGAGAACGAGGAGGGCTCGCCCTGGGAGCCGCTGTCGGTGGCACGAGGGATTGCTCCGGGCGCGTCGGCGGTGACGCTGTTCGGCGGCTACGGAGTCAATGCGCTGAGTGACCAGCTTTCGCGGACGCCTGCCGATCTCGTTGCGACATTTGCCAGAGTGATGGCCCATTTACCAAGGGACGTGGTCCTCGCCGTGGCGCCCGACCACGCTCGACTTTTCCGTGAGGCCGGCTGGTCGCGCGCGCAGCTGCTCTCCGCACTCGAGAATCGGCTGAAGCGTGACACCTCAACTGTCCTGCTCGTCCATGCCGGGGGAGGCGCGGGGCTATTTTCGGCGCTGCTGCCGGGATGGGTTGGCGGGCCTGAAGGAAGTCAGCCGGTGACGCGGTCGATCGATGCTTGATCGGCGCTGCTCAGGTGATGGTTACGCCGCCGTCGACAACTATCGTCTGGCCTGTGATGTAGGAGGCTGCGTCGCTCGCCAGGAAAATCAAGGCTGACGCAAGCTCGACCGGCTCACCAAAGCGGGACAGCAGCACTCGCGGCATCTGGGACTCGATGTAGCTCTTGGGAAACACCGAGGTCATCTCGCTCGGGAAGAATCCAGGCGCGAGGGCATTCACCCGAATTCCTTTTCGACCCGACCATTGTTGCGCGAGATCGCGCGTTAGCCCGATCAGCCCCGCCTTGCTCGCCGAGTAAGCAGCCTGCGGCAGCCCGGCGGTCGTGAGGCCGAGGATGCTGCTGACATTCACGATCGAGCTTCCCGGTTTCATCACGCGACCGCATTCTTGCGCCATCCAGTAGCAACCGTTCAGGTTGACGTCGATGACCTCGCGGAACTGTTCCGGCGTCTCCCGCGTGGCAGGGAAGGCGGTTCCTTTGCCCGCATTGTTGACCAGGATGTCCACGCGGTCGAACTGCTCGACGGCGGCGCTGACGAGGCGGTGGCAATCCTCGGGAATCGACACATCGCACTGGACGGCGACGGCGGTTCCGCCGGCATCTGTGATCGAACGCTGTACGTCGTTCAGCTTCTCGACCCGGCGAGCTCCGAGAACGACGGTCGCGCCAACCTCAGCCAGCGCTTTTGCGAATGCGACGCCGAGCCCGGAGGACGCCCCGGTCACTATCGCGACGCGGCCGTCGAGGCGAAATCGGTCTAGGATTCCGTTTGGCTTCTGGTCAGAAGGCCCCAATTGACCACCCACCTCTAATCAACAGAAACTCATCCACATCGAGCCGTCCGGCCGAACACCTTGCTGGGCTAAGGAGAGGGTAATGCTTAAGCGATTGGACCATGTGGGGGTCATCGTCGACGACCTCGAAGAGGCTTCTCGATTTCTGAGCGGAATGGGAATGCAACACGACCGCGATCTAGAAGTTCCAGGCCGCTTGAAGGCTGCTTTCTACAGGTGCGGAGACGCCAAGGTGGAGGTGATCGAGATCATCGACCCGGAAGAGCGAACAAAGCGATTGGGCTCAGAAAGGGCACGCATCGAGCATATCGCCCTAGAGGTGGACGACCTGACGACGACAATTCAAGCGTTGGAGGGGTTGGGAGTGAGGACTCAGACGGCAGATCCAGTCCGAGTCGGCCCCAATCTCAATTTTTGGACCGTGGCCGATACGTGCGATGGCGTCGTCTATCAATTGTTGCAGCGCCAACCTCAGGGTTAGCGGTAACAGAGGCGAACTAGATCGGCTCGACGGCGACGGCAATGTCGCTTGCGCGGGCGTCAACTTCCATTCGGCGCCGGTCCGGACCGCGAAGGGCGGAGGCCACGCCGGCGAGGACCGACATCGCGACGCAAGCCACCAGCGCGACACGGATTCCTGTCACGAATGGCTGGGCCAGCAGGCTCGCGAAGAAATGGGGGTCGGTGACGCGAGCTGCCACCCCTGGTGGCAGAGAGGCGAGCAACGACGCCGGGATGAGGTGCGAGACGGGGTCGTACCCCAGCATCGCGGCGAAGACGGCAGCGCCAGGCGGCAGGGCTGCGATTCGCTCGGCGAGATCTGGAGGCAGCCCGGCCTGGCCCGCGCCTGCCAGCAAGGCCGGCCCCAGGTTTTGAGACAGGCTCGCAATGACGATGGTGAAGAAGATGGCGGTGCTGGCTGTCATGCCGGCGTTGAGCACCATGGCACGCATCCCTGACGCCGCCCCACGTTGATCCGCAGGTACGGAGCTCATGATCTGTGAAGTGTTCGGGGCGCTGAAGAAACCCATGCCGGCGCCCATGACCGCGAGGTAGGCGGCGAACAGACCGAGGTTGAAGTTCGCCGGCAGCGTCATCAGGAGTGCAGCTCCGACGCCCGCGAGCAGGATCCCGCCGGTCGCCAGCAGACGCGAGCCGTAGCGGTCGCTGAGCCAGCCGCCGAGAGGTCCGCACACGACGAATCCGAGCATCAAGGGCATCGTGTAGACGCCCGCCAGAAGCGGGGTATCCACATAGGCAACGCCATGCAGCGGGAGCCAGATGCCCTGCAGCCAGATGACGAACATGAACTGCAGGCCGCCGCGCGCCAAAGAGAAGAGGAAGGCAGCGATGTTGCCGAAAAGGAAGTCCCGGATGCGGAAGAGCTGGAGGTCGAACAACGCATACCGAACCCGGGTTTCGACCACCACGAATCCGGCCAACAGGATGACCCCGGCGCCGAGGACAAGCACGACAAGCGGGTTTGACCATCCCATCGCCTGGTTTCCATAAGGGGTCAATGCCTCGGTTAGACCGAACATCAGAGCCAGCAGCCCGCCCGCGAATGTCAGGTTGCCCATCCAGTCGAGCGGCTGAGCCTTCCGCGTTCCGATCTCGTGCAGCGCCCGGTATGCCCACACCGTCCCAAAGAGGCCGACCGGCACGCTGATGAGAAAGTCGAGGCGCCAGTTGATAGCGGCGAGGAGTCCGCCAAGCACGACCCCCACCAAGTTGCCGGCGATGAAGGCGATCTGATTGATCCCCATCGAGAATCCGCGCTGGTTCGCGGGAAACGCGTCGGTCAACAGGGCGATGCTGTTCGCAAACAGGCAGGCGGCGCCCACCCCTTGCAGCATTCGAAACACGATCAGCTCGATCGCGCCGGTAGTCCCCTCGGATGGGGTCAGCGCGCAGAGCAGCGAACCAACGGTGAAGACGACGAATCCCAGGTTGTAGACGCGCACCCGACCGAAGATGTCCGCGATCCGGCCGAAGGTGACGAGCAGAACCGTGGTGACCGCCGAGAAACCCATCAGCATCCAGAGCAGTAAGTTCGAGTTGCCGGTGGCAAGGGGATCGACATGGAGACCCGAGAAGATCGCGGGCAAGGAGATGAGGACGATCGTCTGGTTGATCGAAGCCATGAGCATGCCGAGGGTCGTGTTGATCAGCACGACCCACTTGTATTCGAGCTTCACGCTTCGGTCTCCACCAGGAGAGACTCTTCCTCCACCTGCCTGACGGCGGTCGTGAACTCGTGCATCGCCGCAGCGATCCGCTCGCGGTCGGCCACTGTCATGCGCGCCACCGCCGTGCGAATCGGGGTCCCTTCCAGGAATGGAATTGCGCTGACCAGCCGGCGGCCCTCTGCCGTGATGGTGGCCAGCACCTTGCGGCGGTCGTCATCGTCCCGGCGCCGTGCAATCAGGCCGCGCTCCTCGAGGCGGTCGACGAGACGCGTCATGGACGGGGGAGCGAGCATGAGGTCGGCTCCCAGCTGGCCGAGGGAGCGCGGCTGCTTCGCGAGCCGGCGCAGCACTCGCACCTGCACGAGGGTCAGCTCAGCCGCGTGCCAGATGCGCGTTTGGAGTGCTTCGCTGAGCGTCACCGCGTCGAGATAGGCGCGGAGCAGGCGGACACCCGAGTCGGGGGGATTAGTTGTCGGCAAGGCAACATTATACAAATGAGCAAATGATGGGGCGGCACCGCTAATACGCCGGCGTGAAAGGTGCAGATCAATGTATCGGGGCCTCTTTGGCCACCTCGTCGACCCTGCGCGCCTTGCGGTCGGAATAGAACCTCAGAAGGATGTCGCGGCGCGTCAGGTCTCGGAGCGTCCCCAGGGCGCGCTCCATGTCCAACGCCATCTTGGCCAAGCATGCCCCGGCAAGCGAGTTTGTCGGGTCCTCGCCGGAATTTCGTCATTTTTTCGTTTAACTCATTGACTTAACGGGGCCGTTTTTGAAAGATTATGTCCCCGCTCTACGCGCGGAAGGGGAGAGTTGATGAACATGGGGTGGCACGGAGGCCGCATTAGGGGGTCCGTCCTGGTGGCGCTCGTCGGCTGCGGCACCTCCGCAGCTCTCGGGGCGGTGATCTTGCCGGCCTCGGCCATGACACTGATCTCGGCCACCTCTGTTCAAAACATCAGCTTGCCGGGCAGGTCTCAAGTGCCATTGCCGTCCACGACCGCCCTGCCCACACTCCCGCTGCCTACGCCCAGCGTCACCGTCTCTGTGCCGCCGGTCCTTCCGACGCCCAGCCTGCCCGCGGCCAGCCCGCCTGCTGTCCCTACCCCGTCGCTTCCGGTCACGCTGCCTGGATCGTCGCCGAGTCCATCGGCGTCTCCATCTACGCCGGTTGGCGCGGGGACCAAGCCGGGGACAAACAACGGCGGGTCGAGCCAAGGCGCGCCACCCTCGGGGGATGGGTTTCCTGGTGTCGGATTGACCGTGCCCATCCTTGGGATCGTGCTGTCCACGCCTCTGGATGTAGCCCTGGCGGCGGCAATTGCCGTGCTTCCATTGCTGGTGGGAATCTGGCTGTTGGTGTTCGGCCGAACCTGGAAAGAGGCCCGGCGCGCGCGAGACGCCAGCATTCGCCTCGCCCTGGCCAATGACCTGGGCCTCCGCCCGCGAGAGTTCAGCTCGATGTCCACCAAGGGCCTGTTCAAGCTGCGCGAGCAGGCTGCCTTTGACGACCTGACAGGTGTCTTGCGGCGAGCAGCGGGGATCTCAGCGGCCGACCGCGAGATCGCCCGCGCGCGGCGCCAGAAAACTCCGCTTACGGTGGCATTCCTCGACCTTGACGGGCTCAAGCAAGTCAATGACGGTCGCGGCCATGTCGCGGGCGACCAGGTGCTGAAGGGCCTTGCCTCCGGCCTCAGGGGCGGCCTTCGTGGCCAGGACCTGGTCCTGCGCTATGGCGGCGATGAGTTCGTTTGCGTCTTGCCGGACACCGCGATCGAGGCGGCCGCGACGAAGCTTCAGGAGATCCAAAAAGAGCTTGCGGAGGCCGGGGTTACATTCTCCTTTGGCCTCGCTCAATTCGAGCGAAAAGACGATGTGGTGAGCCTGTTGGGCCGCGCCGACGCCGAGCTGTACAAGGCCAAGGCGCGCCCGCGAGTCGTCCCCCGACCCGAAGACAAAGGCCGCCGATCGAGCCATCAATCTGAGTTCTTGACAAACTAGCCCATTTCGTGTTTAGTGGGTCGTTACCCGACAAACTCGGAGGAGGTTAACGATGCGACGAGGAACGACATTGACACTGATGGCAGCCTGCGTTGGGCTGCTTGTCTCCACGGGCAGTCTCAGCGCAAGCGCGGCGGACGCGCCCGGGGCGCCTCCCATCGCGGCGGGCACGCAGCCGTCATCGGCGTCAGTCGGCAGCTCGGCGAGCGTGGCGACCGGACGGTCGAGTTCGAGCGCGCAGGGCCAGACCGCGAGCAGCGGCATCTGCGGAGCTGGTGTCGGCGCTGCCGGCAATGGCTACAGCGCCCAGCCAACACAGGCGGGCACGTCCGGCACTTCCACACCAACCGGCTGCAGCTCTCCCGCCGGCGGTCAAAACGTCGGCGCGGACCAGGGCTCGACCGCGGCCAACCCAGGCGATGGCACGTCGACCGGAGGTCAAACCGCCGCAAGTCCATGGGACAGCGCCCCGACAGAAGGCTCGACCCGAGGCCCGTTCTCGATGCTTTTGGCCGGGTCTCAAGACAACTGGCTGCTGGCAGCGCTCGGCACGTTCGGCTGGTGGCTGCTGCTCCTGCTGGTTGCTTTCCTGCTCATCCTTTTCGGCGCCGTCATCGCGCGGCGGCGCAAGCCGGCCGCCCAAGCCGCGTGACGTGACCTACCCTCCCTCCCTTCTGGTTCGCTCCGGCCGGCGCCTTGGCGCCGGTCCGGGGCACCAGGCTTCGGCGCCGGAGGGGCTCGGACGCGCGCTCGCCGCGGCTCTCCTGGTTGTTCTCTGCACGGCACTCATGGTGTCGCCGGCTCTCCTCGCGGCGATGTGGGTGGTCTTTGCCGGCGGGCTTGTCGAGCAGCCCGCCCCGTGGGTTGAGCATCTCCACGGGATACCGGTTCTAGAGGCAGGGCGAGTTTTGGTGACTGTTGCCCTGGTCACCAAGGTCACCAGAGCCAAGGAGCTGGAATGAGCGTGGCAGAAGGAACCTTCGTGGGTCCTTATCGAATCGTCGACCGCATTGGTCGCGGAGGCATGGCCACCGTCTACCGCGCCCACCACCCGGCGCTCGACCGCTTCGTGGCCATCAAGGTGCTGCCCGAATTCTTCGCCGAGGACGAGAGCTACAGGGAGCGCTTTCAACTCGAG
>DATGVE010000110.1:0-39299 GCA_035300725.1 Candidatus Eiseniibacteriota bacterium
ACTGTTCGAGCGGATGGTGCACGAGCACCAGCACCTCGTCTTCGCCCTGGGGCTTGCGCTGACCGGCAACCGGCACGACGCAGAGGAGGTCGCGCAAGACACGTTTCTGAAGGCGTATCGCGCGCTGGTCACCTATCCGCCGGACCGCATTCGAGAGCTGAAGCAGAAGGCATGGCTCCACCGAATCGCGCTGAACGTCGTTCGCAATCGGGTGCGCGGGCTCAAGCCTCGTCTGGTCGAGCTGAATGGAAGCGAGCCCGACCACGCAATCGGCACTGAGGATGGCGCGCTCCTGAACCTGGAGCTCGACGCCCTAGCCGCGCGCGTGTCGGCGCTTCCCGCGCGCTATCGAGACGCTGTGGTCCTACGCCACGTCCAGGAGCTGTCTTATGAGGAGGCGGCCGACGCGCTCGGCCAGCCGGTGGGGACGGTGAAAGCGAACGTCCATCGAGGACTCAAATTGCTGAGAGGAGACAACGATGAGCACTCTGACGACTGACCTGAAGCTGCTGGGCGAGGTAAAGGCGCCCGCCGGTTTCGCCGACCGCCTGCTGGCGCACGTCGGCATGTCCGATTCGTATGCACGCTTCGACACCGTGCTGGGCGCGGTCTATGTGGCGTGGAACCGCCAGGGCATCTCGGCCGCCGCGCGCGACGCATCGGCCGACGAGTTCGAGGCCCGGTTTCACAAAGAGGTCGGTAGACAGCTTGTGGAGGCCGTCCCTCCGCCGGACCTGGCGGCCAAGATCCGTGACGAGCTGGAGGGCCGGCACCGCCTTCGCTTCGATCTGCGCGGCCTGACGCCGTTCGAGCAGGCGGTGCTCCGCAAGACCAAGCAGATTCCGCGTGGCGAGGTGCGGCCATACGGCTGGGTCGCACGCGAGATCGGCCATCCTGCTGCGGTGCGCGCGGTTGGCACCGCGCTTGCCAATAACCCCATTCCTTATTTCATCCCGTGCCACCGCGTAGTGCGCACCGATGGCCACATCGGCAACTACGGGGGCGGCGGGCCGGAGGCGAAGCGGGCCATCCTCACGATGGAGGGAGTCCGCGTCAATCGCCTCCAGGAGCTGGCGAGTAAGGGCGTTCGCTACCAGGGCGTGAAAACGACGAAGGTCTTCTGCTATCCGACCTGCCACACGGGGCGGCACGCGCTCGAGAAGAACATCGTGTGGCTGCACGACGAGGCGAGCGCTCGGGCCGCCGGCTTCCGGCCGTGCAAGGTGTGCCGGCCCGGGGCTCAGCTCAGCGCGTAGATCCCCGGCAGCTCGCGGTAGAGGCCCGCGTAGTCGAGGCCGTAGCCGATCACGAAGCGATCCGGAATGGTGAAGCCGAGGAAGTCGATCTTCACCTCCACGTCTCGCCGAGCCGGCCGGTCCAGGAGGGCCGCGATGCGCAGCGAGGCGGGTTTCAAGCGGCGGATCCGCCGCACCACGGAATGCACGGTGTGGCCCGAGTCGACGATGTCCTCCACAAGAAGGACGTGGCGGTCGACGAGAGGGCCGTCCACCATGTGCGCGAGCTTGAGCGTCCCGCGGCTCGTCCCTGATCCGTAGCTCGAAGCACGCACGAACTCGAGCTCGGCGGGGATGCTGAGGCTGCGGAGCAGGTCGGCGGCGAAGACAGTGGCGCCCTTGAGGATCACGACGAGGACGAGCGGCGTGTCGATGTCGCGGTAGACGTGCGAGATGTTCTGGCCGAGCTGGCGCACGCGGCGCGCGATGCGGGCGGAGGAGATCATGGGCTCGGGGGGAGTCCGGCCGAGCGCGCCGGATGGTCGCACGTCCGTCACGAGGTCAGGCATGCCGTCACAGATTAATCCAGGGTTGGAAGCGGCGCGACAGTGGCGCCGGGTGGTGTAAGGCGCCGGTACCGGCGGTGGAACCGGCTGAAACCGCCGTCGAAGTTGATCGCCTTGCCGCCGTGATAGACCTCCGGCCGCGCGTTGTCATGTGGCTTGTGGCCGAAGACGACGCGCCGGCTGCCGGTGACCTCCAGCCAGCGGTCGAGCCGCTGCGGTTGAGTCGCGAACATGTTTGGGCCGCTGAGCATCTCCCAGAGCTCGGCTTCCTCGCCGATCGCAAGCAGCTCGCGGACGCGGGCGTTGATCGCGTCGATGGGGTCGGGCTCGTTTTTCTCGAGCAGTGCCGCGTACGTATCGCTTCCGCAGTGCTGCGCGAGTGTGCCGTCTGCGAGCCGGATCATCGCGGGCCGGTTGCGCAGCCATTCCTGCAGTGGGGCATCTTTCGCGAGCTCGTCGAGATCGTGGCGCTGGCCTCCGACGCCCATCCAGAATCCGATGCGCGTCGGATCGCGCAGCGCCCTGAGCATCGCGACCTCGTGGTTGCCGAGAAGCACGGTGGTGTTGGCGCGGTCTCGCGCGTACCGCAGGGCGCCGACGCCGAACGGGCCGCAGTCGACCAGGTCGCCAAGGAAGATGGTTCGCCAGCTATCCGCTGGGTAGGGTTTCAGCGCGGCGAAGAGCCGCTCGAGGTCGCCATGGACATCGCCGGCGATCAGGATTGGTAGATCGGCGGCAACCACTCGACGATGCTAATCGCGCCGGGAAGTGTGGCTTTGGGGGTCGGGTAGAATTCCATTTCGTGCGAAGGGGCGTAGCTCAGTCTGGTCAGAGCATCGGTCTCCAAAACCGAGGGCCCAAGGTTCGAATCCTTGCGCCCCTGCCACTCCTCCCCGCGTTCAAGCGGTGAGCGCCTAATGCCGGTCTGGTGGTCACGCGCCCGAGTACGCCCGTCCAGGCTTCGTCAAAGCAAGCGACCCAGTAGACTCACAATTCCTGGGATCGAGCCTCGCTCGACCCGCTGGGCCTTGGGCCGCTAGCTCAACTGGCAGAGCGCCGTGCTGATAACGCGGAGGTAGGTGGTTCGAGTCCACCGCGGCCCACCAAGCAGCCCGGCCCGTCTAGTGTGCGAATTTCGGGGTATCCGAGGCGGCTGAATGCCCGAATTTCGCACACTTGTGCTCGCTGCCTGCCCCCAAAGGTAAAGTGCATCCCTGAGTGTTGCTGGATCTCCGGCTGGCGGAACACGCGACCGATCAGTTGAATCCACGCCGGTGGGAATGCGCCGGCGAGAGTCGAGTTGGAACCCAGCCTGTTAAACAGACCAAGTCACCGAGCAAGCCTGATCGTGCCACCCATCTCATACACTCGCAGCACCGTGGACGCGGTCCTTGCCTCTGCTGTGGCGCTAAGCGTGTCGGTGGTGCTGTTAGGTGTTGCAATCTTCGTCGCGTCCCGCCGACTGGCGCCGCTGGCGCGTGCTCGTCAGCAGGCCATTGCGGCGCTGTGCGCACAGCGGGGTCTCCTTGCTGGGGCCGTGCCCGGCGATTTTGCGATGGTGGGTCCCATTGCCTCTCGGTCGCTGACGAATTCGTTCTCGTCGCTCGACCACGCGGTCGCCATTGCCGACTTCATTCGTCCCGCCGGCAAGAACACGCAGTTCTTCACCCTGCTGGCCTCTACCGTCGCCGGCGTGAACGTGCCCTACGTGGCGGTGACGCGTCGAGCCCTCGGCGGAATCATCCTGGGCGGTCCTCCCTCGCTGGAGTTGGAGTCGATCGATTTCGACCAGCGGTTCTCGGTCAAGGCCAAGGACCGCCGCAGCGCCGTGATGCTGCTGGACCCGGCCGTGATGCAGTTGCTGCTCGATTGCGAACAGGTGAATTTCAATATGATCGGCGACAAGGTGCTGGCCTACGTCAACCGCGCCGCCGAGCCGAGGCATCAGCCGACCGAGCCGGTCGAATTTGAGGTGTTGTTCAAGTTCTTGGACGGCTTCATGTCGCGAATTCCGGAGCTCCTGCGCAGCGAGTACGCAGCGACGCAGTCAGAATCGGCGCCGGCTGGAGTTGAG
The DNA here is from genome assembly GCA_035300725.1 of Candidatus Eiseniibacteriota bacterium. GTDB lineage: Bacteria > Chloroflexota > Dormibacteria > Dormibacterales > Dormibacteraceae > Palsa-870. Next base: position 3,876 of record DATGVE010000110.1, read on the forward strand.
GTAGACCATGTAACACCTCGCCCCGCGGTCGGCCCCTCACTCTTGTAAGCACGGCGCTCGGCGCTGTCTAACGCGGAGGTCCGTGGTTCGAGTCCAGTGCGGCCCACACTAATTCGACGGCCTTTACATAACGCGAAACCTGAATTCAGGCCCGGGCTTCCACGACGTCGACGATGCCCTCGAGTCCGCTGAAGTCGTTCACATTGCGGGTGTACAGGGGCAGGCCGACCGAAAGAGCGGTTGCCGCGATCAGGAGATCGATCGCTCGCTTGCCTCGCGCCTTCCGTCCTCCGCCCGTGATTGCCGCAAAGACCCTTCCGTAAGCTCGCGCGGCATCTGTGTCGAACGGGAGAGCTTCTAAGGTCGCCTGGACTCGCTGTAGACGATCCCGACGTGCAGCTCGTTCATTTGAATCGCGCGAGGCGTGGACACCCGCCACCAGTTCGGCGAGCGACCGCCACATCGACCCCTGGGACCTGCAGCGAAAGCCAGTCGTTTAGATAGTCGATCGAATTCCTGCCCTGTCGAATTCGACCATCGCCATTCGTCGTCTGGGTATCCCGGCAACTAGATGAGGAGAAACGAGATGGCCAAGTACATCTTCCTTCAGTACGTCGACGAGTCAAAGGCACCGCGGCCCGGATCCCCCGAGATGCATGCGGTGATTGACGCTTTCGCGAAGTATCTGGACGAGCTCAAGGCGGCAGGCGCCTTCGATCACGGCGACCCTTGCCAGCCTTCGGCGGCCTCGTTCAGCGTTACGGTCCGCGAGGGTCATGCGAAGACCTCCGACGGGCCCATGTACGCCGAATCACCGTGGCTCAACGGTTACTTCGTCCTCGACTGCAAGGATCGGGCCGAGGCGTCCACCTGGGCAGCGAAGAATCCAGCCGCGCATGTAGGCACCGTCGAGGTCCATCCGATCCTGTCGCTGTAATCGAGCGCTTGTAGGGCGACGTCGAGTGTGCAGCCGATCGGGTTTCGCGAGCACTCGATACCCTCTTTTCGCACCAGTCGCAGCAGAACCGCCTGAGTATCGACACTATTTGCACAGCGTTGAGCCAATATGGCACTGGACATTGAGCCAAGATGGTGCCATAGTGGCTCACATGGAACTGGATCTGTACGTCGAGAACCTCCGGCAGGAGCTGCTTGTCGCCGCCCAGGCGGGCGGTGAGGACGCCCGCGCTCTCGCGGAACGACTGCTCGCGCCGCTCGACTCGGCGACGCGGCTGATGCTGCTGGAAGCCCTGGCGGCGGCCTCGGAAGAGATCACGCGCGATCTGGCGCCGGGCTCGGTCGAGGTGCGCCTGCGCGGCCGGAACCCGAGTTTCGTTGTGACGCTCCCGCTGACCGAGGAGGCGTTCGAAGAAACAGCGGATCGCAGGTTGTCGGCTCCGGCGATCCGGTCAGAAGGCGACGAGGGTGGGACCTCGCGGATCAATCTCCGACTTCCGGACTCCCTCAAGCTCCGAGCCGAGGAGGCCGCCGAGAGGGAGGGGCTCTCCCTCAATGCATGGCTCGTCCGCGCGGTGACTGCAGCGCTGGAGCCGGACGACTCTCGACGGACCACCGCGCGGGGCCGGCAGAGCTACACCGGATGGGTGCGTTAGCCATGCCGACATTTGAAACTCCCGAGCCGATCTCCGTGACCATCACCATCGGCGTTGGTGACGTCCGGATCACTGCGACCGACCGCCGCGACACCGTGGTCTCGGTCACCCCAAGCGACAGCTCCAAGCAGTCCGACGTGCAGGCCGCAGAGAACACCCGCGTCGAATATTCCCAGGGAAGTCTGCTGGTCAAGGCGCCCAGGTCGTGGAAGCGATACACGCCATTCGGCGGAGGCGAGTCGATCGATGTCGCGATCGAGCTGCCGTCGGGCTCGCGCGTCGAGGCGGAGGCGGACGTTGCGAATTTCACCAGCCGTGGCCGGCTTGGCGAATGCAGGTTCACCACGGCTGTCGGAAAAATCCGGATCGACGAGACGGGCCCACTCCACGTGAACACCAGTGGCGGAAACGTAAGCGTCGACCGCATGACAGGTCGAGGTGAGATCACAGGGTCCGGCCAGATAAGCATTGGCGCGATCGACGGTTCCGCGGCGATCAAGAACCTCAACGGAGTCATCTGGGTCGGGGAGGTCACAGGCGACCTCCGCTGCAATTCCGCCAACGGCGACGTCACCATCGACCACGCACTCGGGGCTGTCACGGCCAAGACCGCAAACGGCGCAGTCCGCATCGGCGAGGTCGTCCGCGGCTCGGTCGAGCTCGGCACCGCTTACGGAGAGCTCGAGGTCGGGATCCGGGAGGGCACCGCGGCGCTGCTCGATGTGCGCTCCTCCTACGGCAGCGTTCGCAACTCGCTCCAAGCCTCGGATCGACCAGAGCCATCCGACCAGACCGTCGAGGTCCGAGCGCGAACTTCTTTTGGCGACATCCTGATCCACCGTTCTCGACTCGAGACACATAAGGAGAAGCGGCAATGACTTCGTCTGCGATCGTGGCGACCGGGCTGCGCAAGTCCTACGGCGAGAAGGTCGTGCTCGACGGAATCGACCTCGACATTCCGGAGGGCACGATCTTCGCGCTCCTTGGTCCCAACGGGGCCGGCAAAACGACCGCGGTCCAGATCCTGTCGACGTACATCAGCGCGGACGGTGGCGAGGTGCGAGTCGCCGGCCACGACGTGGCACGAAATCCTGACGCGGTGCGCGCGGCGATCGGCGTCACCGGCCAGTTCTCGGCAGTGGACAAGCTCCTCACCGGCGAAGAGAACCTGATCCTGATGGCCGAGCTTCACCACCTGGGAAGAGACGAAGGCCGGACGCGTGCCGCCGATCTGTTGAGGCGATTCGACCTGGTCGAGGCGGGCCCGAAGATCCTCTCCACCTATTCCGGCGGGATGCAGCGCCGGCTCGACCTCGCGATGACCCTCATCGGAGATCCGCGGATCATCTTCCTCGACGAGCCGACCACCGGCCTCGACCCACGCAGCCGGCAAACGATGTGGCAGATCATCCGCGGCCTGGCTGTCACGGGGGTCACCATCTTCCTCACGACTCAATACCTGGAAGAGGCCGACGAGCTCGCCAACCGTGTCGCCGTCCTCGACAAAGGGAAGATCGTTGCCGAGGGCACTCCGCAAGAGCTGAAGCGCCGCATTCCCGGCGGCCACATCCGCCTCCAATTCACTGACTCGACGGTGTTGGCGAACGCGGCGCGCATCTTCGGCGAGGTCTCACGCGATGACGATTCGCTGACCTTGCAGATCTCTACGGACGGAGGCGTCCGTTCGCTGCGGGCGCTGCTCGACCAGCTGGAACAGGAAAACATCGAGGTCGACGTGCTGACCGTGCACACGCCAGATCTCGACGACGTCTATTTCGCGTTGACAGGCCACCCCGTTACCAAGAAGGAACCCGCCTCATGAGCACTTACGCCGTGACTGACGCTGCCACGATGCTGCGCCGCGATTTTCTGCACTTGCGCCGCTACCCAATCATGACAATCAGCGGGATCGGGACGCCGACCGTCATGCTGCTGCTGTTCGTCTTCGTCTTCGGCGGTGCGATCCGCTCCAGCCTCGGTGTGGGCGCTTCATACATCAACTACCTCGTCCCCGGGATTCTCATGATGACCCTGGGCAGCGGCTGTGCGGCGACCGCCATAGGCATCAACATGGACATGACCGAAGGCATTGTCGCCCGCTTCCGCATCATGGCGATCTCTCGCGCCTCCGTGCTGACCGGGCCTGTGGTCGGGAGCCTGATCAGGACACTGATCAGCGTTGTCCTGGTCATCGGCGTCGCAGTGCTCGCGGGCTTTCGACCTACCGCCGGCCCCGTCCAATGGCTTGAACTTGCAGGCTTTGTCGCGCTCTTGACCCTCGCTCTCACCTGGCTTGCGCTCGCGTTCGGAATGGCGGCCAAGTCGGTGGCAGGAGCCAACAGCGCCACGCTCCTCCTGCAGTTCGGACCCATGATCAGCAGCGGCTTCGTCCCCCCGGACACCATGCCGGTGGGCCTGCGCTGGTTCGCCGAGTACCAGCCCTTCACCTCGATGATCGAAACCATGCGCGGACTGCTGCTGGGCACCCCGATCGGCTACAGCTTCATCGTCGCCGTCGCCTGGTGCGTGGTGATCGCGCTGGTCGGCTACATCTGGGCGCGAGCGGCATACAACCGCGACCCGATCCGCTAGCCGCACTACGCTCCCCCGCTACGCTGATTTCAGCGTGATCGTGGCTTTGGCCGGTTCCGGCGAGTTCCTCCCGTCGATGGCCGGCGTCGATCGGGAGCTTCTGCGCCTTGCGCCGGGTAACCGGGTGGCGATCCTGCCGACCGCCGCGGGCCTCGAGGACCCCGCCGCCTGGGGCCGCATGGGGGTCTCGCACTTCGTTTCGCTCGGCGCGCGCGCGATCCATGTGCCTCTGCACCGTCGCGAGGACGCTTTCGATCAGCAAGTCCTGGAGGCGCTGGCCGGCAGCGACCTCTTCTATCTCTCGGGAGGCCAGCCCGACCATCTGATCGATACCCTTCGCGGATCGCCTGCATGGGACGTCATCTCGAGCCGGCTGGCCGCCGGCGCGGCAATCGCCGGATGCAGCGCGGGAGCGATGGCGCTGGCAGGTTGGTCGGTACGGGTCGCTGCCATCCCGTGGGGATGGCAGGCTGGTCTTGGCCTCTTGCCGGGATGGGCACTGCTCCCTCACTTCGACCATGCGCCGCGGCCGCGCACGATCGAGGAGATCCTGGCTGCTCTACCGCCGGTCGACCATCTGCTGGGGATCGATGAAGACACGGTGTTGCTTTGGGACGGCGATAGCTGGAGCGTGCGCGGGCCCGGGCGCGTGGTGGACGTGCGCAGTGACCTGGTGTTTCGCGCCCCGTCCCGCGTGCAACTGCCTGCACCCGTCCCCGCCGTCCCAGCGTGAAGGCCTCCAGCGGTTAACATCCGGTAGGTCCGCCCTTAACCGGCCCGCTCTTAACCTTCGGAGAGCAGATGCAAACCACAGTCAGCCGGTGGATTCCCTGGGTTAAGGCTGGCGCCGCATCCGCCAGCAGGCCGAACTACAGTTCGCGCGAGGTGATGACGGCCGTCGCCTTCGTCGCGCCCTCGCTGCTTCTCTTCTCGATCTGGATCTTCTATCCACTGGTTCGCTCGGTCTATCTGAGCTTTCACGGCAACGACCTCTTCGGCAACCCCGCGGCTTTTGTCGGCCTGGCCCAGTACCAGGAGCTCTTCACCTTGCCCGATCTGCGGGAAACGATCTTGCGCACGGCGATCTTCACTGTGCTGACGGTCGTGCCAGGCCTCGTCCTCGGCACCTTGATCGCGCTGTCCCTCCAGGCGCGCATCGCCGGAATCGGCATCTTCCGGACCCTGTTCGCCACGCCGTTCGCCTTCTCGGTCGCGACCGCGTCGGTGATCTTCCAGATCTTCTTCAACCCCGGCGTTGGCGTGTTCAACGGCATCCTGAACGTGTTCCACGTGGCCCCGGTGGGCTGGCTGACCAACCCGGCGACGGCGCTGGCCAGTGTCGCCGTGGCCACTGTCTGGCTGCAGCTCGGCTACAACGTGCTGGTTCTCTCCTCGGGGCTGCAGGGCATCCCCGACGAGATCTACGAGGCTGCCCGGCTGGACGGGGCCCGCGGGTACAGCCTCGCGACCCGCATCACGCTCCCGATGCTGACGCCCACGCTGTTCTTCCTGCTGGTCGTGAGCACTATCGCGGCGCTGCAGTCATTCGGCCAGATCCACATCCTGACCCGCGGTGGGCCGGCGAGCGCCACCACGACCCTCGTCTACAGCGTCTACTTGAACGCCTTCGCCTTTGGCTCGACCAACTACGGCCTCGCGAGCGCGATGGCTCTGGTGCTCTTCGTCATCGTCATCGCGGTCACCGCCATCCAGTTCGGCGTGCTCGAGCGACGGGTCTTCTACAGATGAAAAAGAACCCGATCGCAGTGGCGGCAACCTACACGCTGCTCGCGGGGCTGGCGTTCGTACTCCTTTTCCCGCTGCTCTATGCGATCTCGGGCAGTTTGATGACGGCGCGTGAGATTTCCACCTACCCGCCGGCCTTCCTTCCCTCGCAGCCGCGCCTGAACAACTTCGTCGACGTCCTGCGAGCGCTGCCGATTCCGCGTCAATACCTGAACAGCCTCATCGTCGCGGCCTGCGTCATGGTCGGGCAGCTCGCGACGTCGATCCTCTCCGCCTACGCATTCGCGTTCCTGCGGATGCCGTTCCGGAACCTGATCTTCGGCATTTTCCTGGCGACGATGATGGTGCCCTGGGAGGCGGTCATCATCCCGAACTACCTGACGATGGCGCAGTACCACCTGATCAACTCGTACCCCGCACTGATCCTGCCGTTCCTGGCGGCGGGATTCGGGACCTTCCTGCTGCGCCAGTTCTTTCTGAGCTTTCCGAAAGACCTTTACGAAGCGGCGGTGTTGGACGGCAGCGGCCACCTTCGCTTCCTGTGGTCGATACTGCTCCCGCTTTCGCGGCCTGCATTGGCGGCGCTCGCGATCTGGTCGTTTTTGTCGGCCTGGAACCAGTTCCTCTGGCCTCTCCTTGTCATCAATCGCGATGAAATGCAGACTCTGCAGATCGGCATCTCGAGGCTGCAGGACGTCGAGGCGGGCACCGCGCCCAACTTCATCCTTGCCGGCACGGTGCTGGCCCTGATTCCGACGCTGCTGCTGATCTATTTCGGACAGCGTCACATTGTCCGCGGCCTCACCGCGGGTGCTCTGAGGGGGTAGTGCAATGAAGCGACTTGGTCTCATCGTGCTGGCGGTACTTTTCGCCGCGGCTTGCGGCGGCGACAGCAATCAGACGCAAGGGGAAACCGAAACGCCGCCGGCCGGCAAGACGGTCGAGGTGACTTTCTGGCATGGCTTTGCCGCCGGCGCCAACCAGGACGCCACCAACGCGCTGGTCCAGAAGTTCAACGACGCGCACACGGGCAAGATCAAGGTGACGTCGGTCTTCGCCGGCAACTACGACGACACCTTCGCGAAGATCAAGACCTCGATCACCGCGGGCAACACGCCGCAGCTGGTGCAGATCTACGACCTCGGCACTCGTTTCATGATCGACTCCAAGAAGGTCACGCCCGTCCAGAAGTTCGTCAACGAAGACAAATACAGCACCGACCTCGAGCCGATCGTCGCGAACTACTTCACGATCAACAAGCAGCTCTACTCGATGCCCTGGAACAACTCGATGCCGATCCTTTACTACAACAAGGATGCGTTTACGGCGGCCGGGCTCGATCCCAACACGGCGCCGCAGACGCTCGACGAGATCCGCACCATGGCGCAGAAGCTGACCAAGAAGGACGCCAGCGGCCAGACCACCCAGTACGGGTTCGGCGCCGCCATCTACGGCTGGTTCCTCGAGCAGTTCGCTGCCCGCGCCGACGTCGAGATGTGCAACAACAGCAACGGCCGCGACAAGAACGCAACCAGGCTTCTTTCCGACTCGCCGCAGCTCGTCAAGGTGATGGACTGGTGGAAGCAGATGGTGGCCGACGGCCTCGCGCTCAACACCGGCCGTCCGACCGCCAACATGCAGACCGCGTTCAAGGCCGGCCGCGTCGCCATCACCCTGGAATCCACCGGGTTCCTGGGCGGAGCGATCAGCGGCTCCAGGTTCCAGGTCGGGACCGGCTTCTACCCGCGTAGCGAGAGCTCGACTGCGGGCGGTCCCGCGGTCGGCGGGGCGTCGCTCTGGATCATGAACGACCATCCGGCCTACGAGCAGCGCGCAGCCTGGGAGTTCGTGAAGTTCCTGGAGACCTCGGAGAACATGGCCTACTGGCACACCAAGACCGGCTACTTCCCGGACACGATCAAGTCGCAGACCGACCCGGTAGGCGCCGCCTACAGGGCGAGCCGCCCGCAGTTCGACACCGCGCTCCAGCAGCTGCACCAGGAGAAGACCGACAAAGCGACCGCGGGTTGCATCCTTGGCGTGATGGCGCAGGCGCGGCAGGAGAATGAGAACGCGATGGAGAAGATCCTGACCGGAAAGAACGTCGACTCGAAGACGGCTCTTGCCGGCGCCGTGACGGCCATCCAGCCCGCGATCGACCAGTACAACCAGGCGGTTGGGGCGAAGTAACCAAACGGGCGACGGCGTGCTCCTTCACGGGAGCACGCCACCACGCATCGGCGAGAATTCGACCTGATAGGGCTCCGTGATTCAAAAAAACTCCATCCCACCCGGGCACTTCAATACGAGGGTCCTGAAGGTTGGCATCGCGGCGCTCGCGATCGGACTACTTATCCTCCTTGCCTCGCGCAGTGTGGGTGGCGGGGTGGCCGGAATTCTGCTTTCAGGGTTTCTGGCCTGGGTCGTTTTCGACCTTGCGCTTTCTGTCGTGCGAGGAATTTGGAGCGTTGGCACGCGCGTCGAACGTCGACACTCAATCCTCGGTGGCTGCCTGGTGGCGATCGCGGCCTGCGGAGTCAGCGGCCTACTGCTTTTCTTTGGTTATCAGCTGATTCTTGGCGTGATCTTTGGCCTCGTCGCCTCCGTGGTCACCAACCGGACCTCGCTGCCGACGCTCGGGCAGCTGGCCGGAATCGAGCCGATGCCCGACAGCGCCGGAGGGGCGTCGATGCTCAACCTTCTTCCGCGTCGAGGCGCGGCGTTGCTCGCCCTCCTGTGCGTGGTGGCCGGCATCGCCTTCGCCGGGTTCGGCACGTTTCGCGCCCTGGAGGGCGTCAGCGACGCGACCGACCTCTTTTGCGCGCATCCCTGCGGGATGGTGAACGGCCTGTGGGTTCAAGTGATGCCTGATTCGCAAGGCCGTACCGTGGCCAGGCTCGATCCGGCCGCTGTCCAATTGCGAGTGCGCTTTTGGGACGACGTCGCCAGCAGCAAGACGGTAAATCAGAACACCTTCACCCTGAAGAATCCACCAGCGGTCTACGCACCGCTGGCGGACCGACCTGGGTGCCATCCCTGGCCATCGCGGACCCTCCATCTGGATGAGAGCACGGGGGTTCTGACAGTGTGCTTCGCGATCCCGCAATCAGAAAATGTGGACTTCGATCAGCTGATTCTCGAGTGGGCGCCGGCAAGCAGTACGGCGCCCGGGGGCGGCATGGCACCCATCCTTTTAGGCAAGAAGCCACGCACCGGGGTGAGCTTCAATATCGAGTTCAATTCCGGTTACAGCCCGTCGCCTTCTCCGCCGTCCTCCCCTTAGCGCTCGGCCAGGGCCAGCTTGCCGGCGAGGCCCACTGTGAAGAGCACGCCGATCCCCGGGGTGACCACGATCACCAGCGAGGTGATCAGGAACTCGATTCTCATCGGCTCCATTTTCACATCCGTGTCGCAAGGACTTGGTACCGTCCACGGCCATGGAGTCCTTCCTCCTCAGCATCGACCAGCTCCGCGCGCGCAGCGGCGGCAAGTGGAAGATGTACCCCTCCGACGTCCTGCCGGCCTTCGTGGCGGACATGGACTTCAGGGTCGCGCCGAGCGTCCAGGCCGCGGTGGAGCGGTTCACCGAGAGGAACGACTACGGCTACGGCCAGATGACGGACACTGTCGCGCTCTTCGAGGCTTTTTCGGAGTGGATGGCGCGACGTCACAACTGGCGGCCGGACCCGACGCTGACCCACGCCCAGACCTACGTCGTCCAGGGATTGCTCGCGACCATAGTTGCGTTCTCTGAGCCTGGCGACGGTGTCATCGTGCAGACCCCGATCTACCCGCCCTTCCTGCGCTATACCGGAGAGTCAGGCCGCCGCGTGATTGAAAACCCGCTGGTCCACGATGGGGATCGGTTTGTGTTGGACGTCGAAGGTCTTGAGAAGGCAGCTGCGCAGGCGACCATGATCTTGCTCTGCAGCCCGCACAACCCGAGCGGACGTGTATTCACGCGGACTGAGCTCGAATCGATCGCGACGATCGCCGCCACTCACAACCTGACGATCATCAGCGACGAGATCCACGCGGACCTCGTTTACCCGGGCGCGACGCACATTCCGATGGAAACCATTGATGCAGCTGCCGAGCGGACCGTGACGCTGACCTCGGCGACCAAGGGGTTCAACATCCCGGGTCTTCGCACTTCGATCGCGCATTTCGGCAGCGCAGGCCTCAAAGAAAGATTCGACAAGAAGTTTCCAGTACACCTCCTGGGCGGGCCCAACCGCATTGGCGTCGCCGCCACGATTGCGGCCTGGTGCGAGGGGGAGGACTGGTTGAACAGCGTGATGCTCTATCTGGATCTCAATCGCCGGAGAGTCGCCGACTGGGCGGCACAGGCCGATCTTGGCCACCACCTACCCGAGTCCACCTACCTCGCGTGGTTGGACTGCCGGCGTTTGGATCTGCCGGCGGGGATAACCCTTCAGCAGCACTTCCTCGAACATGCGAAGGTGGCTCTGAGCGAGGGGTCGGACTTCGGCGAACCCGGCAAGGGACACGTGCGGCTCAACTTCGCGACCTCGGCGGAAATCCTCGAGGACGTCCTGGGCCGGCTCAGCGGAGTGCTTCGCTAGGCCTCCCTGCGCCGGAAGGACTGAGAGACAAGGTCATACCTGACCGAGCGAGCCTTCATTGAATCGAATGTACGCCCGGCACGCTCAGCGACCAAGTGAGGCGGACCAACGCTCCCGCAGTTTCTTGCTTGCGACGTAGCGAATCGAGCGACCGCCTCCCTCCTGGTCGAGCCAGCCGTCGCTGCGCAGTCGCTGCAAGTCCTGCGTCGCGGTCGGGCCGGCGATGCCGGCCTCGCGCCTGAAGTCCGCATTCGTTATCGGCAGCCCAAGCAGGGCCTGGTCCAACACGATCGCGAGCCGGTCGGGATAGTGCTGCTCGCGCGCGAGCTGCGCGCAGAACCCGTGTCGCGCATAGGCGATCTCCAACCAGCGCCGTCGCTCCTTTGCCTCGAACACGTGAGCTTCGATGCAGAACTCAACCCATGCCGATGCATCGCGACCTGGATCGAAAGCCAGACCTTGAACCTCCTCCAGCACGGCGTAGTACTCGCGCGTGTGCCGGCCCAGGTACGGCTCGATGGAGACCATTTCCGGCCGTAGCAGCCCTTCCTTCGCCAGCGCCAGGGACTGGACGACCCGTGCCACCCTCCCGTTGCCGTCGCGAAAGGGGTGGATGGAAACAAGGTTCAAATGCGCCATGGCCGCGCGAACCACCGCGTGACGGGTCAGGTCGCCGGAACCCAACCACCCCGCGACTTCGTTGACGAGCGAGGGAACTTCGCTTGCAGCGGGCGGCCGGTAAGGATCTCGGCCGGGGCCGCGCGTCACGATCACGGCTCCATCCCGCAATCGCCCTGGACCGGCTTCCGGTTGAGGGTGGCAGACAAGGAAATGCAGGTCGAGGACGGTCTGAGAGGACCATTGGAAGCGCTTGTCATCGGCGAGCACGGCGACCCGGTCCATCGCTTGCGCGTACGCGGAGATGATTCGCTGAGTGTCTTCCGACGTGCCGGACGGATGGCGTCCGGCGAGGATTTCGACGGTGTCCTCGAGACTTGCGCCGTAGCCCTCGATCGACGTCGATCCAACCGTTGCCTCCGCCGCGGCAAGCCGGCGCAGAGCACCCGTCCAGGGCTGCGCGGAGTCGCCCAGCTGCTGCGCCAGGTAGCGGCGCAGCGTGTCGAGCTGGTCCAGGCGCTGCAGGAGCCCCGGGGATTTCGGAGGCGTGGCGTAGATCGCCATGGGGGAGGAGTATAAGCGAATAAGAGATTATTCGCTTATCGCTGTTGTGATCGGCCTTGCGGTGCCGGCGTTCTTGTCAGGCCTAGCCCACCCCGGCTGGAGGCCCCCCGGTGCGCGGCCAGACGTCGAGGAGACCCGACAGGCGCGACACGACTTCCGACGCGCCGGCGATGCTGTAGATGTAGGTGAGGCCCGTTGGAGTGGGCAGGCCTCCGAAGCACGTGTCGCACGGCTTCTCGCCGATGTACCAGATCAGGTCGTTGGTCAGGAACCTGGGGCTCGAGCGCGCGGGCGGCGAGGTGTTCGACACGGCATTCCCCTGCACGCTGTAATACCCCACCCCATCGACGTTGCTCGTCCGGAACGTGTACGCGATCCAGCGGCCGTCGGGCGATGCCTTCGGACGGATCCAGTGCAGCGGGAGCATCGTGGACGCTCCGGTGCTGGAATCCCATCGGTGCACCGTGCCCGCCAGGTCCCTGAAGAACAGGCGGCTCGGGACCGACGCCCAGACGCCCATCGTCATCCCGGACGTCGAATAGACGAGAGCGCCGTCGCTCGCCTTCCGCACCTGGACTGGTGCAGTCTGGCCGGTGCCACCCGTGTGAACGGTCTGCACGAGGGCGATATACAGGCCGTCGGGTGAGTAGCTGAGGAAGACGTCGTCTTCGTCCGGGTTGAATCCTCTCGCGGGCACCGGCGGGAGCGTGGTGAGGACGCGGTTGCCAGACGACGGCGTGACCAGGTGCCACGCGTTGCCGTCCAGGTAGGTGTACGACTTTCCATCAGGGCTGAACGAGAGCTGGCCCGAGCCGAACCCGTCGCCAACAGTCGCCAGCACCGCGGTGGTTCCGGCTGCAATGTCGGCCTTGATGAGCTGCCTGCTCGCGGTCGCGTACGCAACCTGGGTGGCGGTGACGAACTGTGGACTCTGCGCGCCTGAATCGAAACGGCACAGCGTCTTTGCGTTGGCCGGGTCCTGGATGTCGCGGACCACGATCGTGGAGTCTTCGCCGACCCTCCCGATCACAAGGTTGTCGCCGGCGGGGATCGCCGCGTCGCAGCGGACCAGCCCGGCGCCGCCTGGCGTGCCGGGGGGGCTCGAAGATGGGCTGTCTGAGGCGCCCGCAGTCGGGCTCGCGGTCGCGCTTGCGGTCACGATTGGCTGCGCGGTCGGTCGAGGCGAGGTCTTGCTCGAGGAGGGCGAAAGGCTGCAGGCCGAGAGTGCCAGCAACCCCACCGCCACAGCAACACGGCCCAAAAGCACGCGGTAACGGTACCGGGTCAGTGGATCAGTTGACCAAGTATCCGGCGCGTGGCGGGAGCCAGCTTCGCGCGCAGGCGGTAGTAGGTCCAGATGCCCCGTTTCTCCGCGTCTACGAGTCCCGCGGCCTTGAGCTTGGCCATGTGATGGGAGATCGTCGGCTGGCTGAGCCCAAGTCCTGCTGTGAAGTCGCAGATGCAGATCGGTTCCTCGGATTTCCAGAGCGAAGCGAGCATTATCAGTCGTGTGGGATCGGCAAGCGATTTCATGAGGTCTGAAGTCTCATTCGCCCAGCTCTCTTTGACGACGGGCAGCTCGCAGCACGCCCCGCGTTCTCGCAGCACTGGAAGCTCTTTGACGGCCACTCACCAATCATACACACCCATCGACGTTCATCAATGGCTGTGCTAGGATCAACCCATCGACGTTCATCGATCACAGGAGCCCGCAACAATGAGTGATGTGAAAGAGGCGGTCCGTTCCAGGTATGCGACCGCCGCCAGACAGCTGACCGTTCTGCAGGGAGACCAGGCCATGGCATGCTGCGGTGTCGATGGCGCGGACTGCGGCTGCAGCCGCTCCTATGCGGCGAGTGAGCTGCAAGAAATCGGACTCACCGAGTCCGTCAGCCTGGGATGTGGCAACCCGACCATGCTCGCTCAGCTCGAGCCGGGTCAGGTCGTGCTCGACCTTGGGTCGGGCGCCGGCCTGGACGTTCTGCTCTCAGCCAGGCGGGTCGGCCCCGGCGGACACGCGTACGGCGTTGACATGACGGACGAGATGCTGCAGCTGGCGAACACCAACATGAAGAATGCCGGCGTCGAGAACGCCACGTTTCTCAAGGGCTCGATCGAGAGCGTGCCACTTCCGGACGCCTCCGTCGACGTGGTGATCTCCAATTGCGTCATCAACCTTGCCGAGGACAAGGGCGCAGTGATCAAGGAAGCGTTCAGGGTGCTGCGTCCGGGTGGCCTGTTCGCGGTCGCCGACATGGTCGAGCTCGAAACGCTCGACCCGACATTGAAGAAGCAGCTCGATTCGTGGGCCGGCTGCATCTCAGGCACGATCCCGATCGACGAGTATCGCGACGCGCTCCTCAGTGCCGGATTCGCGGACCCCGATTTCCAGGTCCATTCCACCCAGACGATGCCAGATGTGGACGGCAAGGTGGGGAGCGCCTACATCAGAGCGCGGAAACCTCTAGCCGGCAGCTAAGCGCGCCTGGGCGTGCCGGCGGGCGGCGGCTTCAGTGCTGACGTCCTCGCGCTTGGCGCGCTCGAGGATCGCGAACACGGCATCGCCGATGCCGGCGAGGTGCTGGTCGAGCGTCCTTCGCGACCAGCCCCGCACCTCTAGGCCGTGCCCGTGCAGGACGCCGCCCGCGTTGATCACGAAGTCGGGCGCGTAGACGATTCCACGCTGGGCGAGCAGGTCCGCGTCGGACGGCTTCTCCAGCTGGTTGTTGGCCCCGCCCGCCACCACCCGGCAGCGCAGGCCGGCAATCGTACGGGCGTTGATCATCCCGCCGGTCGCGCATGGGGACAGCACATCGCACGCGGTAGTCAGTGCGGCTTCGGGCGAGACGACCTCGATGCCGCGACTTCGCAGCGTGTCCAGGCGCTGAGGGTCGATGTCGGTCGCGATCACTTCGGCACCGGCTTCGTGCAGCAGCTCGATCAGCCGTCCTCCGACTCCGCCGGCACCCTGCACCAGGACGCTGCGGCCGGCCATCTCGTCCGAGCCGAACGCGAAGCGGCAGCTCGCTCGAATGCCGTGAAGCACACCGATCGCCGTGTCTGGAGCCGTGTCCCCAGATCCGCCGGCGGCCTCGGTCTTGCAAAACACAAACGGGCAAACCTGGGCGATCACGTCCATGTCGGCGGCCGACGTGTTCATGTCGGGCGCGCAGCTGTACAGGCCACCCAGCGATTTGACGAAGGAGCCGAACTCGTGCAGAAGGCGCTTGCGCTCTTCACCCGCGGGTAGGCGCGCGTCGGGCAGCGCGATCACTGCCTTTCCGCCGCCCATGGGCACGTCGACGCTGGCGAACTTCAGAGTCATCGCCTCAGAGAGGCGAAGACCGTCCGCGAGCGCGTCGACCGGCGACGGATAGGTCTTCATCCGCAATCCGCCACCGGAAGGTCCCAGCCGGGTCGAGTGCACGCAGACGAACATCGAGGTGCCGGTCAGCCGGTCGCGATGCGTCGTCACAGATTCGCCGTCCCAGGACGCCAGAAGCTGCTCCATAGTCAGGATGGAGCGTATCTAGTGAGGGGGTTAGGCTGCGCGGGGGCGGGTCGCCGGCTTCCGCGGCTCGCGACCCTTGTCGCGGCTTGGATGCTCGACGACCGCGAGCACTCGTGGCGCGATGAACCTCGCGGTACGGACGACGCCGCCCGTGCGAGTCAGCTCGCGGACCTCGACCGTCGTGCGCGAGCTCCGCACCTCAACCGTTCGGCCGGCTCTCGTCGCCTCGACTGTGTACTCGCGAGCAGCGCCTGAGCCCGCGTCCACCAGAATTTCGACAAGATCGCCTTTTGCCATGTGATCTTCATGCCCAAATCCCGCCGTTTTGAAGCGCCCGGCCACCTTGCGAATGCCATCCGCTGCGCTCAGAATGCCCGATGCAATGGGGGACGCTCAGGAAGCCGCCGCCCTGCTTCCGCTGACGCTTCAGAACAGCTACCGCGCCCGCTACAGGGCCATGCGACCAGATTGGCGTTCGAGCGGCGACCAGCTCGAGGCCCTGGTTCGTAGCTACGTGACCCGGGACAGCCGGGTGCTGGACCTCGGCTGCGGTCGTGGCGGGGTGGTGGAGCTTTTCTGGCGCGACGTCAAGCTGGCGGCGGGCCTCGACCCAGACTCGCCGTCGCTCAGCGAGCACCGGGCGCCAGGGATGCCGATCCTTCGCGGGGTCGGCGAGCACCTGCCGTTTGCCGGCGAATCGTTCGACCTGGTCGTCTGCCTGTGGGTGCTCGAACACGTGAGAGAACCCTTGACCGTGCTGCGCGAGGTCGCGCGGGTGCTCCGGCCGGGCGGGCACCTCGTGTTTCTGACCCCCAACCTGCGCAATCCGCTCCTGCTGCTCAACCGGATCGGCAGGGCAGTCCCACTGGTCCAGGCGCGGGTCGTGTCTCGGTTCTACGGGCGTCGCGAATCCGATACGTTCCCGGTCCACTACCGCGCCAACACCGTCGGCGTCTTGCGAGCCCTGGCGGCGGCGAGCGGGCTCGAGGTCGCCGAGCTTCGGGTGGTGCCAGACCCGACGTACCTTGCCGTGAACGGCTTCATGTTCACGACCTCGGTGCTGGCCGAGCGCTTGATGCCGAAAGGCTGGGGGGTGCACCTGCTGGGCGACCTCACCAGAGGCAAAACTCTTGCTCCAGAAGCCTGAACGACAGCCGATAATGCGGGCATGAATTTTCCTGAGCTTCTGCAGATCATTGCCCTGATCGTTTTCATCGTCGCCGCCATCGGCCTGAGTTACAAGAAGACGGACCTGATCGCTGCCGGCCTTGGCCTCTGGGTGCTTTCCTGGTTGATCGACGGCCGGCTCAACCACCTGAACCTGGCCACGATCCTGTTGCTCCTCGCTTTCATAGTCTTCGTGCTCGGCGCCATCGGCTGGGGCTACAAGAAGATCGGCTTGATAGCGGTCGGGCTTGCACTTTGGGCGGCCTCGATAGTGCTTCCTAAGTTCATCGGCGGCTAGACACGCCGAGCAGGAGAAAGAGATGGCCTATTCGGCTGTGTACTCCGTCGACGTCAGAGCGCCTCAGGCGACGGTCTTCAACTACGTCGCCGACGTTTCGCGCCACGGCGAGTGGGGCAGCGCCGAAGACCACATGAAGGCGACGGCGGAGCGGCCCGGCCAGCCGGCAATGGGTTCCCGCTACAAGGCCGATGGGCTGCTCAACGGCAAGGCGAACCAGTCAAATGTGACCATCACCGCCCTGGAACCCCCGAAACGATTGGCCTTCGACGCCGAGGATTCCAACTCGGTGTTCCATCACGAGTTCACGTTCAGCCCCGCGGCCGGCGGGACCCACGTGGAGCGACACGTGACGATGACTAAGGGACCGTTCTACTTTCCGCTTGTGCTCGCCATCTTCAAGAGCACCGTGCAGAAGAACTACAACGGCGCGATGTCCAACCTGAAGACGAAGATGGAGGCGGGCGCCTAGGCCTAGGCCTTAACAGCGGTCCAGGCGGCAACCCACTGGTCGTAAGGGATGCAGGTGCTGGTGCCGTCCCCGCACCGCTGCAGCGGCGTCCTCCAGAACTTGATCGCGTCGAAGTAGGCGGCCTGCTCGCCGGCGTGGTACTGCGCACACGACCCAGACTGGAGGGCCTCCATCTCTGCGCACGCCTTCATGTTGACCGGCGTCTCGCCGAAGAACAGCGCCTGCTGGGCCTGCACCTTCGGCGTGCTCACGTAAGCGGTCCACAAGTACGCGCAGTTCGGATGGGGCGCCTTGGCGGCGAGCATCCACGAATCTCCCCAGGCGGTAGCTCCTTCTGACGGGATGGTGTCTGCGACCGGCGCGCCGGCGGCCTTGAGCTGCGTGGTCTGGTATGGCGAGGCGCTGCCCACGACCACCTCGCCGCTCTGGAACATCCCGATCTCGTCGGAGACCAGCGCCCAGTATCGCTTGATCAGCGGACGCTGCTCCTTCAGCAGGGCGATCGCGGCGTCGAACTGCTTCTGGTTCAGCTCAAATGGGTCCTTGATGTTGAGGGTCGGCTGAGTCTTGCTCAAGTAGAGCGCCGCGTCCGCGATCTGCATTGGGTTGTCAGGCACAGTGATGAGGCCCTTGGTCGCGGGGTCATAGATGGCGTTCCAGCTCGTCGGAGGGTTGACGAACTTCTTGGTGTTGAAGAGCAGCGTGTTCGGACCCCATTGCAGGGAGATGCCGTAGTGGATGGAGTTGACGGTGTTGTATGCAGGCGCCTTGAAGACGGGCTGGAAGTTGTTGAAGTCCGGGATCAGGGCGGTGTTCATCGGGTTCACGTCGCCGCTGTAGATGAGCGCCAGCGCCGCATCGCCGCTCGCCGACACCATGTCCCACTGGCTCCCGCCGCCGTTCGCCATATTCTTCACGATCTCATCAAATGAGCCCACGTACTTCGGCGTGATCTTGCATCCCGTCGCTTTGGTGAACGGCGCCGCCCAGGAAGTGTCGGTGTAGCCCTCGGTCGTGAGCAGAAAGAGGTCGCTCTCCGCAGCTCCGACCGAGGCCAACGGCTTGACCCCTGCCGTCGGGGGCTGGACGCCGGGGGTGGGGCCGCCTCGACCGGGGGTCGGTGAGCACGCGCTCAGCGCAATCACGACGACCGCCGCGAACGCCCCTAAACGAAACCCGTCAAGCGGGTGCTTATCGACCTTCACGCGGCCATTCAAGCAGATACGATCCGCCGCCCGACCCGACGAGCGATCGGCCGGCGTATCCCAGCCACGCTCCGCTGAGCCCCAGCAGCAGACCGACCATGCAGGTCAGGATTACCGGAATCGCCGCCTTGTGGCCAAAACCCATGATCGCGGCGAGGCCCTCCGCAGCCGGACCCAGGCCGTACAGAACCTGATCGGCGACGAGCAGCAGCCCCCACGCCAGAACGCCGACAGCGGCTCCCACCGGAATGGCGACGCGCGCTCGTGGCAAGGCGATTCCGATCGCGATGCCGACGACAAAGGGCGCCCACCAGACGCCCAGCATCACCGCGACCAACGCCACAGCCGTGCCGGCGATCAGAGCCGCGACCACGAGCCTCACGGGTGGAGGCTCCACGCTTTCGCGCCGCGCGACGAGGCCGCGTCGTCGGCGGTCAGCATCGCGGCGTACCGGCCATTCCACCACGTGTCGACGCGGTCCGCGTACCACTTCGATGCAGGGTTCTCGCTCTGGCCGCCCGGGTAGATGCCCTGGAAGGTGCCGGCGCCCCAATCCACGACCATCCGCCAGCTCGGGCCGTGGCTCGACGGGAAGTCAGGCGCCGCCAGCGGTGTGTACGCATCGCCGCGGTCGGGTCGCGGCCCGTAATTCAGGCCCTTGATCTGCGCCAGGTTCTGGACCACGCGCTGGTGCATCCTGCCCCAGGTCCACGTCTTCGGGTCCGCGCCGAATTGTCGCGTGAGCTTGGCCGTCGTGCTGGCGAAGGCCTTGCGCAGCGCGAGCGTCAGAGAGAGTCGCTCGCACGCCGCTGCCGGGCAGGCGGACCGGACCGGGGCGGTGCAGTTGGGCGGCGCGCAAACGGTTTTCCCGGCGAGTGTCAGCGCCTCGAGGTCCTGGCCGAGCATGTCACTCAGCTCCGAGCGGTCCACGGGAACCTTCTTCGCTTTCCACCACGGATCGAAGCTCTGTGCGATGTACTCCTGCCAGAAGGTCCACCACATCGTCGCCGCGGCCGAGCCGGTGTCCATGTGATAGTCCCAGGCGCCGAGGAGGTCCGCCGCCTGCTGGTCGCGCCCGCTCACCGCCCCGGCCAGGGCTTGCATCAGGATCGGCGTGATCTCGCCCGCCAAGAAATCACGCGTGTCCGTCTGCAGCGCCATCATGTCGGACGCATTGAGCTTGCCGCTCTGACTCAGCGCGCGGCGGATCTCGTTTGCCCGGTACCCGGGATCGAAGAAGTTCGACGATGTGCCGATGTAGTAGGGGTAGTCGGACGTGACCTGGCGCTGGTTGGCGGACCAGATGAAATTGCCGGGCGGGTTGTAGGACTGCGGGATGTAATCGAACGGGATCGTTCCGATGATGTCGTTCTCGCCCGTCCCCGGCATTGGCAGCCACGGCTGGCCCGCCGCGACCTGTGGGTAGTAGCCGGCCGAGATCAGGCCGATGTTGCCGTGATCGTCGGCATAGACGAAATTGTGCGTCGGCGAATACCAACCTTTCAGTGCGTTCCGGAACGCTTGGTAGTCCGCCGCCTGGTTGATGCCCATCAGGACGTCGAGGTCTTGCGATGGGATGTTGCCGGCCCACCAGACGGACGTGGTCTGCCCGCGTTCGGTGATCACCGGACCGTGCACGCTGAGCTTGACGATCAGGTGCTCGGTCGGGCCGCCTCGAACTGGGATGTCATAGGACGCCGTCTTGTAGTCGCGCCAGACCCCGTTCCACAGGTACTGGCGCGGGTGGGCGGAGTCCTCGTGCTCCAGGTAGTAGAAGGTCTGCTGGTTCTGTGCGTCGGTCAGGCTCCACGAGATGTGCTGGTTGTGGCCGATCAAAACTCCCGGCGTGCCCGGGATGCCGACGCCGCTCGAGTGGTAACCGGGTGAATCCATCGTCAGCTGGAACCAGATCGCCGGCAGCGTGAGGTGGAGGTGTGGGTCGCCCGCCATCAGCGCGCCGCCATTGGTGCTCTTGGCTCCGGCGACGGCCCAGTTGTTGCTGGCGCCGCCCGTGGCGACGAGGCCGGATGGAAGGGCGGCGAACCTGTGATGTGCGTCGGCCGCGGCGAGCGCGGCCTGGTCCGACACGGGCTGGGACGCAGTCGCCACGATGGGCGCCACCGAAGGCTGAGCTGTGTAGGGGCCGGGGTCGTACGGAGACTGGGGGTTTGGCGGCAGGATGGGAAACCACTGCGCAGTCAGGTCAGGCCCGAGCGACTTTTGCAGCAGCGCCATCACAAGGGGCGTGTCGGTGAAGTTGAGGGTCTGCGTCATGTCGCCCTTGACGATCAGCGTGTCGATCGGCGTCCACGGCTTGGGGTGGTAGCCGAGCAGCGTGAACATCACGGGCAGCTGGTGGTCGGCCTCGACCTGCGCGATCCGGTCGTTGACGCCTTGCGCATAAGCGACGAGAGCCTTGCGAGCGCGGTGGTCCGGCGGGAGCGCGTTCCATTCCTGCTGCGCGGTGCGCAGCAGCCCAAGCTGCAGCTCGAAGCGGTCGCTCTCCAGCGCGGCTTTGCCGACAGCCTCCGACAGGCGTCCCTCTCCCTGCCTGCGCAAGAGGTCCATCTGGAACAGCCGGAAGCGAGCGTGCACATAGCCCGTGGCGAGGAAGAGGTCGTGGTCGGTCTGCGCGACGATGTGGCTCGTGCCGTCGGGTTCGAGCGTGACCTTGACCGGCTTCTCGAGCCCCGCGAGGCCCAGCGACTCATTCTTGATGGTCGCGTCGAGCGCCATCGTCCAGGCGCCCGTGGCGGGATTGAACACTGGGCCGAGCGGCGGCAGTGGCCCTGCTCCGAAGAAGGCGGTGTAGAGCACCGCGGCGGATGCGATCACCGCCACGACCAGGTTGACGGTGCTCCGGACGGGCGGCATGCGGCGAAGTTTGAGGCTCTCCGGCTGTGACGTGCATCACGACTCGAATTTGGCGGCCGGGAAAAGGCCACGCGGGGCTTTGAGGAGGGTACCCTTTGCACGGGCACTGGGGGGCGCGGTGAAATTCGCCCAGGTCAAGGGGTAAAGACCGTGCAGCCGGGCATCGTTGGTTTGAGGGGAGCGATCACCTCCGCGTGGGAGGAAGACCTTCGCGCCGTGCGTCAGGATCGCTACGACACGGAGGCGGGAAAAGAGGCACTGGCGTTCATCCAGCGCTGCTACTCGCTGGTGTCCGGCCTTCGCGCGCCCATCCAGAAAGCCTGGGGCCCCGGTGGCCACGTGCACGTGGCCGACAGCCCAGCCCTCACTGGACCCGGCCCGCGCGTTTCTCAGACCCGGATCAAATTGCGCAACCACGGCGAATTCGTTGCCGTCGAGGCCTTCACGTATGTGGACGGCACCGCCAAGCACAACGCTTCGCTCGAGCTGGACCGTGAGATCAGGGTCGCGGGCGCCGGCACCCTGGCGTTCGTGCAGGAGCTGTACCGCCTGACGGTGGACTTCCTGCAGGTGGCTCTGAACCTCGACCTCGCGCTTGGTGGATCCGCATGGCTGTACGAGCAGGTGGTCGCCGACAGCTTCGTCGCCACCGGCAAGTGGCCCGCTGTCGGCGAGGTGTATCAGCAAGTGACGAGGGAGTTCGCGGTCGGTGACAGCGTCGAGCGCGTGGCGGCGATGTTCGGGCCGGCGCACGAAAACAATGGTTCCAATGGCGGCTTCAGGGCCGAGGCCGAGGTGATGCTGACCGTCGAGCAGCTTCATCGATGTCGCGACACGCAGCGCGACCTGGACAACTTCGTCCAGATAGTGCGGATGGCCGTGGCGGCAGACCAGGAGAACCGCCGTCTGACCAGCGAAGAGGCGGTGCGGGAGCTCAGCCTGGACGAGGTTTCCACCACCAAGCTGGGCCGGCTGCTCGCAGCGTCGCCCGAGGTGTGTCGCGAGGGCGAGTTTGGCGCCGACTTCGCGACGTGGAGCTTGCTTCCGTCTTACAACGTCCATTTCTTCCGGCGCGCCAACACGATCGACGAGTACGTTGTGGTGGCGGCTAGGATCGGCTCCAAGAGCGACACCGACGTTGCGCGCGGCTCACGCCCTCCGACTCCCATCGGCGCCGAGACGGCGACTTCGCTGCCGGATGGGATCGTCACGTTCCTCATGACGGACGTCGTGGAATCCACGGCGCTCTGGATCCAGGGCCGCGCCCAGATGTACGCGGTGATGAGGCGGCACGACCAGCTGCTCACGCAGGCGATCGAATCGAATGGCGGGATCGTGCTCAAGGAGCGTGGCGAAGGCGACAGCTTTTTCGCCGTGTTCTTGCGCGCGACCGACGCGGTAGTCGCCGCGCTGGACGCGCAGAGGTCGATCATTGCCGAGCCGTGGAGGGACGAGGTCAAGATCAAGGTGCGGATGGCGGTGCTGACCGGTGAAGCAGACGCGCAGGACCGCGACTATCGATCGCCCGCCGTCAATCGCTGCGCCAAGCTGCGCCGCCGCGCGGTCGGCGGGCAGGTCCTCGTCTCGGAGACCACGTACTCGATAGTGGCCGACATCCTGCGCGACGACATCCGGCTCGTGAGCATCGGCGAGCGGCGGCTCGAGGGGCATGAGCGTCCCGAAGAGGTCTATGTGCTGCAGCACGCCGAGGTACCGCTGGAAGCCGCGGTGGTCGAAGACGAAGTAATCGCCTAAGCGGCGGAGCTCGGCACGACCAGGCGTTCGCCTGGAACCTCGACGATGTTCCGGCTCTTGAGAAAGTTGAGCGTCACAACACTTACCACCAGAATGGCCGCGCCCAACAGTTCGACCGGTTGCAGTGGCGTTCCCTGACCGACGGGAGTAGGCAGAGAGAAGATCAGGAAGAGCGCGAGCGGGTAGCCGAGCTCCGCGATGGTGGCTAAGGATGCAGGCGTGTGAGAGAGGGCGAGGTAGTAGAGGAGCATCGCCAGTAGACCGGGCACGATCACGATGCCCAAGAAGGCTGGGATCTGGCCGGCCGAGTAGCCGCTGAACGCGGCGCCGCCCTTGTCGACAAGGACGATCACCAGGAGTACCGGCAGGGCGAGCAGGAAGCGCATACCAGTCGTCACAGGGAAGCTGACGTCCTGGAGCGCATACCGGCCTAATACCGTGCCGGCCGCCCACATGACGACTGCGCCCAGCACCAGCAGCCCAGCCACGAGCTCGGGGTGCTTGATCTGCCATGGTGCCGCGGGGTTGTCGGCGAACACGATCAGATACACGCCGATCAGCGCGCTGGCGGCGAAAGGCCAGAAGGCGCGACGGCGCCGTTCGCCCAAGAAGATGCGCGCGAATGCGAGCCCGAACACGGGCTGCAGCAGATAGAGAAGGTAGACCTCATGCAGGACGTCGAACTGGAGTCCGGTCGGCCCGAACGCATAGCCGATCGCCTTCGTGAAAAGCACAGTCGCCACCGCCTGCGGGCCAACAGCGATTGCAGCTAAGGCGAGCCACCGCCCGGCGGTCAACCTCCGGAGCGATCCGGCGTTGATGAGAATGATCGGTACAAGGCAGATGCTGATCAGCAGGTCTTCGACGAGCACGATCTGGCCGGCGCTGAGCTGTTTGGTCAGGCCGGGCCGGAAATAGGCGTCGGTCGCCCACATCGCGGCCGCTACTGCGACCAGCATCGTAGATGCGGTACTCACCAGACGGGAGCGGGTTTGATCCATCTCTGTGCTAAGAGGTTATCGGGTTCGGTCATTCCACCTGTAGGGAGAGCGCACTGCGGCGTCTCCTGCCGCGCGGCGGCCGGCGCGATGCAGGTAGATGAAAGATGGAAGCGTGCGGGCCCGGCCGATGGGTACGACCTCCACTCGGTCTTCATAGGCGATCGACACGGCGCTGTTGCTGGTGCCGAAGTCGATGCCATACCCGACCGGACGTGCAGCGGGGGTCACTTAGGGACTATAAATGTCGCGCAATGGCCGAATACGGAACTTCTGTTGAGACGAGCGCTTCGCCGGACAAGGTGTGGAGGATCTGGTCGGACATGTCAACCTGGGGCGACTGGAACCCCAATGTGTCGACGATGGAATGGCCGGGTGGCTTCGTCCAGGGCAGCACCGGGATCATGAACACCAAGGCGGGGCAGCATCACAAGATGAAGCTGGCCGAGGTTCAGCCGGGCCGGTTCTTCGCGCTCGAGACGAGCGTGATCCCGGGCACGACGTTTCGCTTCAACTGCAGGGTCGATCCGTCAGCGGGCGGGAAGACCAAGATCGGCCAGTTCGTCGAGGTCAATGGTCCGTTGGGCTTCTTGCGCGGGATGCTCGGCCCGGGAGTTGCGAAGGAGTTCGGGACCCTGCTGGCCAACCTGGCCAAGAAGGCGGAAGCCGCCTAGTTCGAGCTCGAGCTCAGGCGCGACAGCGCCGTCTGGACGAGCTCGGCTTCGCCGGGCTCCAGCTGCCGGAGATTGCGCTCGAGGCTGCGGACGAACACCGCGTGCGCCTTGACATACGTCGACTTGCCCTTGCCGGTCATCAGGGCGTACACGCCGCGGCGGTCTGACGCGCACAGGAACCGTTCGATGAAGCCGGCTTTGATCATCTGGTTCAATCGCCTGGACGCGCCGCTGTCGCTGATCCCGACCACTCGCGCGAGGTCCTGGAAGCGCAACCTGCCGTCGGGCGCCTGGCTGAGGTGGGCGAGGACCTGGTACCAGCCAAGCGCGATGCCGGTCTGCGGCAACATGTCTTTTTCGATTTCGGCCACGATCGAGCAGTGGGCGCGTGAGATGCCTTCCCATACCTGCTCGACCTTGCTGCCGGCCGGCTTAGCCATCGCCGTAATCCTATTCACTGTGTCTCACATATAGAAGGACGAGGGGCAGGTCATACCCGCCCCTCGTCGGTGGAACCTTGATTTAGCTCTTCGTCGAAGCTTCCGCGAGATCTCCAGCCTTGACGATGATCTCCGAGTCGACCTCGAGCTTGATGGTATGGCTCGCGAACGGCACTGCGCCGGCGAGTCCATCCCAGTTCAGGCCCCAGTCCATTCGGTTGATCTGGCCGCGCAGGCTGATGCCGAGGCGCTCCTTGGCGCCGAACGGGTCCGGCATGCGGCCTTCGATGGTTGCGTCGAGCACGACCGGCTTGGTGATGTCCTTGACCGTCAAGTCGCCACGCACCCGGAAGTTCTCGTCATCGACGGGCTCGATGCCCGTGAGCTTGAACGTGATGTAGGGATACTTCGCGACGTCGAAGAAATCGCCCGACCGAAGGTGCGTGTCACGCTGGTCGCTCCTCGACTCCAGGCTGTCGACTTCAACCTTGACCTCACCGCGGGCCTTTGTGTAGTCGTCGTCGGGACCCTCGAAAGAGCCCTCGAACTTGTTGAACAGACCTCGGACCGTGGACACCGCGAGGTGCTTGGCGGTGAAGCCGATATGCGTGTGCTGCGGATCGATTTCGTACTTGACCATTGGTTGTTCCTCCTCGAAACAAGGGTTAGTTACTTGCCTGATACTTGATTGCGCAAGCAACTATTCCAAGAAGGGTTACCTCGACCGGCCGGCTAGCGGCGGGTGAGGCAGAACCAGGCGGCGGCTGCCAGGTACATCAGCCGGTAGGAGGTGCTCAGGGACGCCGGCTCGTTCGCGCGACGAAGGCTGTGCGTGAGCGGCGCCAGCTGATCCAGATCCCGGCGAGCATGACGGCCAGGTAGACGGCCAGCCCCAATGCCAACAGGATCGGGCCGACCCTGCCGTCGCGGATGGCCCCCGCAAACGGCCCCCAGTCAACCGTGGCGGCCCCGTTGAGAAGGGCGATCAAGCCGGCGCCAAACGCGATGAGCGCCAGCGTCCACCGCTTCTCGGAGGTGGACATCTGGGCCAGGTCGAGGCGGCGCTGGCGGGGCGCGACGGGAATGCGGCTGAGGCGGGTGAGAAGGAAGATCCAGACGGCGAGCATCACGAGTCCGATGGCGAGCGCGATCCACGGGTACGCCGTCTGGTCGACCGGAGAGAGATCGGCGGAGCCTGCCCAGGCTGCCATGGGCAGGGCCCAGATGAGGCTTGTCACGGCGGCAAAGCCGGTGCGTCCGAAGCGATCGACCCAGCGATTCATCATGAGTACTTCTCCTGCAGGTACTGCTCGAAAGTGATCTTGCCATCCATGTGCTCCGGGCAGAGCAGCCGGCCGGCCGCGACCTGGCGGCTTAGTTTGAACGGCAGCCACAGGTTGACCCGTCGCTTGTTCAGCTTGCGCGCGAAGAGCCAGGACTCGGCAAGGCTCCAGAGGTTCCGCACCTCGGGGCCGCCGAAGTCGGGAAGCCGCCCGGCCGGCTCATCGCGGACGATCTCGACAAGGCGGGCTGCCACCTCGGCCGGGTCCACAGGCTGGAACTGCCACTTGAAGGGGATGGTAGCGATGAAAGGCAGCTTGGAGAAAGCCGCGAGGAACGTCTCCATGAGCGTGTGGAACTGCGTCGCCCGCAGGATCGTCCACGGAAGAATGTTCTCTTCGACGATGGCTTCGGCCGCCAGCTTGTACTTGTAGTACGGATAGGCGACGCCGTCGATGCCCACGATCGACACGTAGACGACGCGCTGAACACCAGCTTCACGCGCCATGGCAAGAAGGCGGCGGGTGCCGATGACATCGGTCTCCCGAAACTTCGTGATCTGAGTCGTCGCGGACGCGGCGTGGATGATCGCGTCCATGCCCACCACCGCGTTGGCGATTCCGGCCCCGGTCACGAGGTCACCCTGGACTGCGTCGTCGTGACCTTTGGGATTCCGGCTGAAGATGCGAGCCCGGTGCCCCGAGGCTCGCAGCAGCCTCACCACATGGCGCCCGAGGACGCCTGTACCGCCGGTGACGAGAACGTTCATGTGAGATCGATCATCGTGAGCGAAATACGCCGGATGTGCCGATCTCGTAGACTGATCACCTTGGCCGGTCGCCGGCCCGCTCCGCTCGGGTCCTCTCTCTCCGTTTCGGTAACGGTGTCCTGATCGTCGCGATCCAAATACGAACCTAGAGGGGATCAGGAGAAATACGTTGCCATCATTCGCCGAAGCGGGCGTTAGCCCGCGCACACTAGCCGCCCTGTCCGCACAGGGCATCACGGAACCTGTACAGGTCCAGGCCGAAGCCATTCCGGCCCTGCTCGCGGGCCGCGACGTCGTCATGGAAGCCCAGACAGGGTCTGGCAAGACGCTCGCCTACCTCATCCCGATGATCGAGAAGCTGCCGCGCGGCGGGGCCGGGCCCCGGGCGATGGTTGTCACCCCGACGCGGGAGCTCGCGCTGCAGGTCGAGAAGGTGCTGCGCACCCTCGCGACCGACCTGCGCACGACAGTCCTTTACGGCGGCGTCGGCTACGCCACGCAGCGCCTTGCCTTGAAGCGCGGGGTGGACGTGGTGGTCGGCACGCCGGGCCGCATCATCGACATGCTGGGCCAGGGCAAGCTTTCGCTGTCCCGCATCCAGTACCTGGTCCTCGACGAGGCGGACGAGATGCTCGACGCGGGATTTGCTCCCTCGGTCGAGAAGATCCTCGGCCTTACCTACGAACCGCAGACGGTGCTCGCCTCCGCGACGATGCCAGCCTGGGTGACCAGGTTGGTCCAGAAGCACACCAACAACCCGGTGCAGGTGCGCCTGGAGTCCAACCACGCCGACCTGCTCGAGCACGGTCTGGTCCGCGTCGACCGCGAGCAGAAGCTGCCAACGCTGAGCCGCTTGCTGCGCAAGCACTCAGGCAGCGCGATCATCTTCGGACGCACCAAGCACGGCGTGACGAAGCTCAACCAGAACCTGCGCAAGCTGGGTCACAACTCGGTGGAGCTGCAGGGAAACCTTTCCCAGCTGGTCCGCGATCGGACGATGAACTCGTTTCGCGAGGGCCGCAGCCAGATTCTCGTCGCCACCAACGTGGCCGCGCGAGGGATCGACGTCGCCAACGTCGGACTGGTCGTGAACTTCGAGCTTCCCGATTCGCCGGGGTGGCTGACCCATCGAGTGGGCCGCACCGCGCGAATGGGCGAGGCTGGACGGGCGCTGACATTCGTCTCGCCTGAGGACGAGGGCGCGTGGGTGAAGCTGGGGCGTCTCGGTGCACCGGTCATCCGCGAGATCGACACCACGCGGTTGCTCGACGAGGGCAGCTGGCACTACCGGGAAGGCCGGCCGATGCAGTCGCATTCGGCAAGCTCCGGCCCACGTGTCAACCGAAACCGCGGCCGCAGGCCGTGGCACTCTGGTGGTGGAAACGGAAACGGCCGGCCGAGCTCCGGAAACGGCGGGCGCCCGAGGTAGCCGGCCTAAGCGGGTTTTCGCCGATCGCTGGAAGCCGCTCGAATTCCGTCCCCTTGGCGCCAGCGGGGCCTTTTACCACGGCCGATTCCGTCCCGTTGGCGCTCACGGGGCGTATGCGATCTTCAGCTAGGAGGCTTCTTAGCTAAGTAGTTTTTTGGCGCCGATCTGCTCACCGAAAAATTTGAGGACTCGTGCCCACGCGTCCTTCGCGGCAGTCTCGTTGTACGAGCTGCCCTCCTCGTTGAAGAACGAGTGAGCGGCGCCGGGGTAGATCTTGATGTCGTGCGCGATGTGGTGTTGGTCGAGCGATTGATCGAGATTGCGTCCCGCGCGCGCGGTGAAATCCTTCTCGGGATAGGAGCCGACCACCGGGCATAGCCGGCTGACCAGCTCGAGTGGGCGCGGGTTGACGGCGTAGAAAGGAGCGATGGCCTTGAGCCGGGAGTCGGTGCAGGCCCAGGCGATGGCAAAGCTGCCGCCCATGCAGAACCCGATCGCCCCGATGCGCTTTGCGTCCACGTCGCGACCCTTCGCGAGGTACGTGAGCGCGGCCTTCAAGTCGTTGATGCCGTACCGATTGACCGAGCCGAGAAGCATGCCGGCCATGTAGCGCGCCATGCACACTGCTCGATTGCGGTCGGTGAAAAGATCCACCGCGAGCGCGACATACCCCTCGCGTGCAAAACGCTGGGTGATGTCTTTGATGTTCTGGTTGAGGCCGTACGCCTCGTGGATCACGACCACGCCGGGATGGGGTCCAGGTCCGTCGGGCGTCACGAGATAGCCGCCGCCCTTCAGCTCGGTGCGATCGATTTCACGAGTCTCCATCGGCAAGAGGAGATCCTAGAGGAGGGTGGAATGCGGGCGGTATCATCAACTACTCTGCACTCCGATTCGTGGGCCGGTGGCGCAGTTGGGAGCGCGTCTGAATGGCATTCAGAAGGTCAGGGGTTCGACTCCCCTCCGGTCCACCACCACAACATCTGGTATCCGTCAACCCGAGCACCGGGTTTGCCGTCTAGCGCGAGTCCGGCGCCGCGTACTTCGCGCTCTCCGAGGGGATCACCGATCGCGTGACATTCGGATCGGTTGTTCCCGGTTTCTGGATGCGATGAACAAACGGGCACGGCGCAAGCAGTTGGTTCCAGAGCCCGTCGCCCTTACCACTCGAATCCGGCCCGAATCCGTTCCCTCTATGCCAACACCGCTCTCGGAGATCCGGCTCAAGCGCGATGCACCGCTCAGGTTCCCTCCGGCGATCGGGTCTCGATGGGCGAGTCGGCCCGCGGGCATAGCTCGCTGGCGGTCAAGTTCGCCCGATCCGTGCTCTAGACAGCTTCATGGCTCAGGAACTCGGAGTCGAGCCCGCCCAGGAAACCCAGCGAATCGGCTTCCTGAAACTCACAGGCCGGGAAAGATCTAGGGTCGCACCGGTCAGTTTGGGCGGCGCGCGTTGTCGTATGGAGTGAAATCTCGTCGAGATGGAGGAGTCTGCCATGGCAAACCCGTTCGTGTGGTTCGACTTGCGAACTAAGGACGCGGCTAAATCCCGCTCGTTCTATGAGCAGCTGTTCGGCTGGGATGTCACTGAAGTACCTATTGGGGGGGCGAAGGTAACGATGGTCGGCGGCGAGAAGCCATGGGCCTCGGTGGTGCCGCACGGAGGCGAGCACTTGGGATGGTTCCCGTATGTCCAAGTTGACGATTTGGATGCTGCCACCAAGAGGGCGAAGAAGCTAGGAGCCACCGTCTTGCAGGCCCCCGCCGAGGGTCCGGCGGGAACGTACACGCCGATCCAGGAACCGGGAGGCGCGGTCTTTGCGCTTTTCCAGCCGCGGGCATGACTGCGGGAACGGGCAGCAGGCTGCAGGGTCGGAACGACATCGTGGTCCACGCTCCGGCACGGATCCTCTGGCGACTGATTTCCGATTCCCATGAGTTACCGGACTGGGGCCCGCCAGTGAGGAGCGTCGAGGTGATGACGAATGCCACCGACGCCGAGAAGCTTGGAACCGCGCGCAAAGTCCAGGCTGAGTTCGGGCAGAAGTCCGGCTACTTCCTTGAACACCGCGTGGAGCACGTCGAGGGACGCAAGATTGCCTACCTCATCGATGAAGACAACTTCGGCATCTCTCGCCTCCTCTCGCGGCCGGGCTTCTCGCTCGAGCTTGATCCGCAAGGAGATGGGGCAACCCGTGTCATCTTCTCGTTCTTCCACGATCCGAGAGGGTTAAAGGGGCGGCTCGTGAATCCGCTCATCAAGCTCCAGCAACGGCGTAACCGCTTGGCAGCCCTTGGGTCGCTAAAGCGACGCGCAGAGGAAATGGTGCGCCTGCAATCGAAGAAATGATCGCTCTAGCATCGGCAAGAATGGATCCAGACAATGGTCGTTTCGCGGCTTCAACGGCCTGACTAGGGTGGCGCAATGGTTGTGAGAGAGGCTGACGACGACTTGGGGTTGGAGCGATCCCTCGTTGCCGCGGCACGAATCGGCGACCCAGTCGCTTTTGAATCTTTGGTCGAACCCCATCGCCGCGGGCTTCATCTCCATTGCTATCGAATGACGGGATCGCTTACCGATGCGGATGACATGCTCCAAGAGTCGCTGCTGAAAGCGTGGCGCCGGATCGACACTTTCGAGAACCGCGCGCCGTTTCGGGGTTGGCTCTACAAGATCGCTACCAATACTTGCCTCAACGAGTTGGCCACGCGTCAACGGCCCCGATTCTTGGCGGCGCGGCAATGGTCTGGAGGCGCTCCGCCACTGGCTGAGATCGACTACCTCCAGCCTTATCCGGATCGCCTTTTGGACGACGCAGTTGATCCGGTAGCTCGCTTCGATATGAAGGAGAGCGTCGCGCTCGCCTTCATCGCCGTGATCCAGCTTCTTCCGCCGAGACAGCGCGCAGTGTTGCTCCTACGGGACGTTCTCGCGTGGAGCGCTCGCGAGGTCGCCGACTCTCTCGACTGCTCGGTTGCGAGCGTGAATGGCGCTCTGCATCGCGCCCGATGCACGCTCCGCTCTCGCTTCGAGAGCGGCGAACCAGGGACTAAGGTCGCGTCGGTAAGCGATGTCTCTGAGAAAAGGTTGCTCGCTCGGTTCATGCACGCCTGGGAGCGCTCCGACTTCAATGCGCTGGCTTCGCTGCTGCGAGAGGACGCCATCCTAGCGATGCCGGGCGTACCAGCGCCTGAGCCTGGGTCTCCCCACGTGTCACCCATCTGGTTTCGGGGCCGCGCGGCGATCGTTGATTTCTTCTCGACCGTTCCCGCGAACGGCCATCTCGAAGAGATTCGGCTCGTCCCCGTCGGCTCGAATCTGCAACCCGCTCTGGCGGCGTTCATCGCAGAACCCGACGACGGGGGCCATCGGTTCTATGGCGTGATGGTCTTCGCGATCGAAGAGGATGCAATTTCGGCCATCACCGGATTCGCCGATCCTGGGCTGAGCGATTATTTCGGGCCGCCTTCGTGGCTTCCCACCGAGCAAGAAGAATCGGCAGTACATGGCCTATAACGAGGCGCTTGCCAACCGGATCCGCGAGGCGCTTGCTCGCGAGAAGGGAGTCGACGAGATCAAGATGATGGGCGGTCTCTGCTTCATGATCGGCGGACACATGGCACTTGGGATCGTCGGCACAGAGCTGATGATCCGAGTGGGGCCAGATGGGTACGAGCGTGCACTCGCGCGAGTTCACGCTCGGGAGATGGACTTCACCGGGCGATCGATGAGAGGCTTCGTTTTCGTAGAGCCGGCTGGGATCAAGACGAAGCGATCGCTGGCGTCGTGGGTCGGGCCGGCTGCTGCTTTCGCCAAGAGTCTGCCCCCCAAGGCCAGCCATACGAAGTCGCGGGAGCGGAAGAGCACGTCGATGTCACCTCTTATGCGCTCCCGTCGAATTCGACTTGATGCGCTAGCTTGAAATCATGGTTCGGGATGATTCCAGGCCGGCGCATTCCCCCGCTCAGTCCCGAAATCGAGTTGACTAGCCAGCGCTAACGGGACACGCTCCGGCTCGCCGTCGGCGCCGCGTCTACGCCTTAGCCAAACGTGCAGTCGAGGGTGACCTTGGCGAGGGCGCTCTCGAGAACGGCGAGCTCCTGGTCGTTCAGCTTCGTGAGGAATAGATTGGAAACTCCGCGGATGTGGACCGGAGCTGCGACGGTCAGACGGTCCAATCCGGAGTTTGTCAACTGGACCACGACACCGCGCGCGTCGGCATCGGCGTGGGCCCGACGAACCAGGCCTTCGTGGAGGAGCCGGGTGACGCGCCGAGTCATGCCGGAGCGTGAGATGAGGGCCCGGTCCGCCAGCTCAGTCATCCGCAACGAACCTCCAGCAATGGCCAGCTGAGCCAGCACGTCGAAGTCGGCCAGGGCCAGACCAGTCTTGCTTTCGAGATCGGTCTCAAGCTGGCGCAAGAGCGTGGCGTGGGCCCGGAGCAGTGCGTCCCAGGCCGGCAACCCGCGCCCGCCCGGCACCTCCTTCGCCAGGATCCGATCGAAATCAGCAGCGGCGTCCTGTTCCGAAAGTACTTGCATATGCAATCACCAGAGGTTAAAATACTTGTACACGCAAGTATATCGAGCTCGGAAGGAGGTTGGGGATGATCAAGGAAGCCGAAGTCGACCCGGATGGATCGCTGACTCGGAGGTGGGCCACGAAGGCGGATGAGGCCCGAGTGAAACGAACCATGGCCGCCCTCGAGGCGAATGGAATCACGGTCCTCCGGGCGTCGGGCGCCGCCGCGGCAAAGCTGATTGTCCTGGACCTCATCCCTGACGCCTCCCCGGTGCACCAGGGTGCCTCGCAAACGCTCGACGTGCTGGGCATCACCAACGAGATCGAAAAGTCCGGTCGCTACGGGGCGCTCCGCCCGCGGATCTGGAGTATGGATCGCGAGACCGAGGCCGACGATATCCGCCGCCTGGGCGCGGCGCCGGATGTCATGCTCGGGAGCGTCCACGCCGTCACCGAGACCGGGTCGCTGCTCGCGGCTTCTATGAGCGGCAGTCAGCTCGGGCCCTATGTCAGCGGCGCCGGGCGAGTCATTCTCGTCGTCGGCACGCAGAAGATCGTGCCCGACCTCGAGCAAGGTCTGCTCCGCATCAATGAATATGCGTGGCGGCTCGAAGACGCCCGCGCCCAGGCTGCGTATGGCATACACAGCGCGGTGAACAAGGTCGTCATCATCAACCGGGAGATAACTCCGGGGCGAATCACCGTGGTGTTGGTCGACGAGGTGCTCGGTTTCTAAGTGCCCCGGACAGAAGCACGGGAGACTACATCAGCCCTAGCAATCCCTAAATCGACGCTGGGTGTCGGGATCATCGGCGTCAGTCCCGTTCGTGGCTGGGCCGCCACCGCTCACATCCCGGCGCTGCGGGCGCTGCCGAACTACGAGATCCGAGCACTGAGCGCGCACAGCGCGGAATCGGCGCGGGCAGTGGGCCAGGCGTTTGCGGTCGGAGCAGTCTT
The DNA here is from genome assembly GCA_035300725.1 of Candidatus Eiseniibacteriota bacterium. Taxonomy (GTDB): domain Bacteria; phylum Chloroflexota; class Dormibacteria; order Dormibacterales; family Dormibacteraceae; genus Palsa-870. The sequence continues at coordinate 37,947 of DATGVE010000110.1, forward strand.
TTCGGACCACGAGAAGCTGGTGACCCAGCCAGACATCGACCTGGTGGCTGTTACGGTCAAGGTCCCGCACCATCGAGAGCTCGTCTCGGCGGCACTCGCCGCCGGCAAGGCCGTGTACTGCGAGTGGCCGCTTGGCCGCGACCTCGACGACGCGCGAGCGATGGCCGCCCTGGCCGCCGAGCAGGGGGTGCGCACGATCGTCGGGTTGCAGGCACGCCAGGCCCCGGCGATCGAGTTCGTCCAACAGCTGCTCCGAGATGGATACGTCGGCAAGGTCCTGTCAACGACCATGGTCGGACTGTCGATCGCGGGCGACGTCGTGGGACAGCCCAACGCCTACATGCTCGACAAGGCAAACGGGGCCAACCTGCTGACGGTCCCCTTCGGCCACAGCCTGGACATTCTGAATTACGTGCTGGGCGAGTTCGCCGACCTGTCAGCCGTGTCGGATGTTCGCAGGCCGCTGATCACCATCGAAGAGACAGGGGAGCAGATCGTGAAAACGGCGGCCGACCAGATCGCGGTGATCGGCACGCTCACGTCCGGGGCGACTGCCAGCGTCCACATCCGTGAGGCAGTGGCCGGCGGTACCGGGTTCCTGTGGGAGATCAACGGAACCGACGGAACGCTCCGGATCACCGCTGACGCCGCACTCCCTGAAATCTTTCCCCTGACCGTCGCGGGAGCTCAGGGGCGGAACGAGCCCGCCGAGCTTGCTGTCCCTACGGCGCTGACACAGAAATGGCCCACGCTCACCAGCCTGGAAGGAGCGCCTGCCTTCAACGTCGCTCGTACCTACGCCGCGTTCGCGGCAGACATCGATAACGGGACTCACACCGTGCCGGACTTCGCCGACGCCGTCCGGCGCCACGAGGTCATCGCCGCCATCGAGAGTTCCGCGGCATCAGGGGAACGCGTCAAGGCGTGAGGCCCAGGGTTCAAGCTCCGACACCCTCGACAAAGTTGTCGTATCTGAGCTGGCCAACGAAAAGGCTGGTTGTTGACGTCACACGTCGTCATTCGAATCTAATACTCGCGCTGCTCTGCGCCGCCCAGTTCATGCTGATCCTGGACATCGCGATCGTCAATGTGGCGCTGCCCTCGATGCAGCGGACTCTGGGTTTGTCGGCTGAGAACATCCAATGGGTGGTCGGCGGCTATGCGCTCACTTTTGGCGGCTTTCTCATGCTGGGCGGTCGGGTCGCTGACGTCGCCGGCCGGCGACGCATGTTCTTGATGGGGTTGGTCCTCTTCATGGGGGCATCGATGGTGGGCGGATTCAGCCAGTCCGGTGGAATGCTGATCGCCGCTCGCATAGGCCAGGGCTTTGCCGGCGCCTTGGTCTCGCCCGCG